>CAZLXS010000012.1:0-14513 GCA_964563735.1 uncultured Candidatus Saccharibacteria bacterium | reverse complement strand
TTTATCTTTTATTATCTTCTATAATAGATCGGAAAGGTCGATTCTATTGATTGAAACTAATAAAAAATGAATAAAATAGTTTTGTGGCTTGTTGGCATTATTGTGGTTATGGTTTTAGGGGGAATTGTTTTAAGTACTGGTTACAAAAAAGATGGAGAAACTAACGATACTCCTCAAAACGATCCAAATGGAACCTCTACTATGTCCGAAAATTCTCCGGCGCCGACTGGGAATGTTGACGATGCGGTCTCTTCGATTCTTTTAGAAAACAATACTTCTATCCAAACTCCCGAAGAAGCAGATCCGAATTTAATTAATCCGGGTAGTGATCTAGTTGGTGGTTTTGATCAATCCTACGATGCTAGTCAATTGTAATTAAAAAATTATGAAAAAGATTTTAATTTATAGTTTGATTTTGCTAGTCGGCTTGTTTGGGATTGTGTCCTATAAAGTGAATGCCGAAGAGGGGACTACACCAGTTTTGCAAAGACCAGTTAAAGCGGGCGACAATTTCTGTGCCAATTTAAACACGCGCATTGGAGAAATTGATCAAAAAGCTGTAATGGCTAAAACTAAATTTGATGAGAATAAAAACGAAAGAACAGCTAAGCTCGACAGTAGGTGGCAAGAGTATGATCAAAAACTCTTAACTCATCGAACCAAATGGGATTCGGAGCGTTCCGCTCATTTATTAAAATTAAGCGAGCGCGCCACTACCGAAGCTGAAAAACAGGCCGTTGAAAAATTTAGTACCACCATCGAAACAGCAGTTAAAGCTCGGCGCACTGCTATTGATTCGGCGATTGAGATTTTTAAAACCGGAATGAAAAAAGCCGTAGACGATAGAAAGATCGCCTTGGATAAGGCTATCACTGATCGCTCTACTGCATTCAAAACTGCTAGCGATAAAGCCAAAGCAGATTGTCTAGCGAATGTGAATTCAAAAACCGTTCGAACCACTCTTCAAGCTAGTCTAAAAACCATTCAGGATAATTTTAAGAGCACTTCCAAAACCTTGGATTCTTTTAAAACAGCCGTAGATGGATTGATTAGCACAAGAAAAAGTTCTGTGGACAAAGCTGTAGCCGACTTTAAAGCTACTGTCGAGAAAGCTCGGACGGAATTGAAAGATGTCTTAAAAGACGATAGTGCAGCTACGGTTCAAGAATAATTAAATTAAAAAATAATTATGATGAAATACTCCAAATATTATTGGGGTATTTTATTTTGAATTCTTCAGGGTATAATGGCCCTATGAGTCGGGGAGTCAAGCAATTAATTTACGGGGTAGCCTTTCTTTTGTTCTGGGCTCTTGTTGGTTTGGCTATCTATTCTATTTTTATTTATCGAGCTCCCAGTTGCACTGATAAAATCAAAAATCAGACCGAAGAAGGCATTGATTGTGGTAAGGTTTGCGGAAACATTTGTTTCCCTAGTAATTTTGAACCGATCAGTTTGGTGGACGACATAGATTTATTGTCTTTGGGTGGTGGCCGGTGGAGTCTCTTGGCTAAGATAAAAAATTCTAACAATAATTTTGGCGCTTCTAGTTTTAAGTATGTTTTTTCAGTGGAAGATGCATCCCACCGCGTCATTTCTCAATTAAATGGAGAATCATTTATCTATGGGAACGAAGAAAAATATTTAGTTTTGCCCAATCTTGATTTCTCTAAAGAAAAACCGGTTTCTGCTAAACTGGAAATCTCTGATCCAAAGTGGCTTAGCGAAAAAGATTTTCTTAAACCCAAACTAAAACTTCAGAACAAATCTATCTCTATTGCTGATAAAAAAATCAGAGTCGAGGGCGTGGTTCAAAATGAGGGCTCGCTTACACTATCTAAGGTTAAAATTGTCGCTATTTTTTACGGCAAAGTTAAGGAGCGCCCCTTAGGAGTTTCGGAGGTTGAGGTAAATAATATTAACCCCCAAGAAATGAAATCTTTTTTTGTGATCCATCCCTACTTAGAGGGCATGGATGTAAATCAGACCGAGGTTTATCTTTCCGGTTTAAGATAATCTAGAACGATGTGGAGTTTAATCCTACCAGTTGCATTCTTGAGCACTCTTTCGCTGGCAGTTATCTCTAGCATCTCTAGCCATCTTTTTTTACTCCAGTTGAGTTGGATGCTGATTGGGGCCTGCATTATCATCGTTTTTTTCTTTATTGATTGGCGTTCGATTTTAAATTATCGATGGTTTATTCATATTCTCTATGGTCTTGGCTTAGCGCTTTTGGTGTTGGTTTATTTTAAAGGTCCAGTTATCAAAAACACTAGGAGCTGGTTAGTTTTTGGTCCGTTCACTTTCCAGCCAGTCGAGTTAATTAAGATCAGTTTGATTTTGCTCTACGCCAGATTTTTTAGTCGACGTCACATTGAAGTAGCTAGATTTAAAACCATCCTCACTACCTTTATTTACTTTATTATTCCCACTGCTCTCGTGGCCTTGCTACCAGACTTGGGATCGGCCTCAGTTCTTTTCGTGATCTGGTTCGGTCTTTTAATCGTAAGTGGCCTGCCACTCCGTCGAATTATTTTAGCTGTCGGTATTTTTATTATTTTGGGCGTGATTGGTTGGAGCGCTGTTTTGAAAGATTATCAAAGAGAAAGAATCGTTGGAGTTTTTTATCCCGAGCAAAATGCTTTAAGTATTAACTATAGTTTAAATCAGGCTAAGATCGCGATCGGTTCAGCCGGCTTTTTTGGCAAAGGTTATGGGCAGGGCACTCAAACCCAATTGGGTTTTTTAACCGAGCCGGGCACCGATTTTATTTTAGCGGCGGTGATCGAAGAGTGGGGAATGTTGGGAGGGCTGTTGGCTATTGGAGCTTTTTTGTCTTTGATCTTCGCTATTTTAAGAGTAGCTATTCGGGCTGATCAAAATTTTGAAAAATTAATCTGTCTCGGCGCTATTTTGGTTTTCGTTTGGCAATTCTTTTTGAATGTTGGATCAACCGTTGGTCTCTCGCCAGTTGTTGGATTAACTTTTCCATTCTTAAGTTACGGTGGGTCTAGTCTTTTGATCAATTTTTCTCTTCTCGGTATAATTATTGGAGTTGCAAGGCGATCTTAATTAATCTTAATGAAGACTAAAAGGAAATTATTCAGTTTGGTACGCTTTTGGCGCTCTTCAAGGAGAGAGCCCCGCACTTTTTTTGGTGTGGCTTTTGTTTTTGCGGTTGTTTTGGGTTTGGTTATCTTGAATCTTGGCTTACGTCCAGTAAAGACAGAGGCTCAAACCGAAGTTTTTTATATCACCTCGGGTGAGAGTTTTGATTCCATTGTTGAACGATTACACACCGAAGGGCTCATTCGCTCTCCGCTCGCTGTAAAAGCCTTAGGCCTTTTAACTGGTTCAGCACACAAACTTCAACCCGGTCGTTACGAATTAGAATCTAGTTTTGGAGGAGCCACTATTCTTCGCCGCATCGCTTCAGGAATTAGTAACGATGTTGTTGTAAGTATTCCAGAGGGATTAACTATTTTTGAAGTTGATCAAATCTTGAGTTCCGAAAAAATCATTCAAAGTAGAGCTCTGATTAACTATAAAAGTGATATCCCCCTCGAAGGCCGACTCTTTCCGGATACCTATAAATTTTCTGTTAACTCCAATATTGATGATGTTGTTGAGGCCTTCCTACTTAACTTCAAAGAAAAGGCCGAACCAATTTTGAGTCAAGATTTAAAAAATTTCGAAACCAACTTAATCCTCGCTTCCATTATTCAAGAAGAAGTTCCAGAAGCAGACGACCAAAAGATAGTCTCCGGCATTATGAAAAAGAGGGTGCAGACTGGTATGCCCCTTCAGGTAGATGCTTCTGCTTGTTATATGAAAAGGTTGATTGGGGATGGATACAAAAAGTGCCACCCCGTCACTCCTCTTGACTTAAAAATCGATTCGCCCTACAATACCTATCTAAACAAAGGTTGGCCACCGGGACCGATTTCGAGCCCCGGGGTTTCTGCGATCTCCGCAGCCCTCGAGCCAAGAAATTCTCCCTACTGGTTTTACTTGAGTGATCCGAAGACTCATCAGACGATCTTCTCTAAAACACTCGAGGAGCACAACCAAAACATCAATATTTATTTAAGGTAAAGCAAAAAACAAGCCGTCGGGTTATCTGTGGGCGAGTGCATGAATTGATCTTGCATTGAAGTAAAGTACCCGGCTAATATGTCTTCTCATTATAAATAGAAGAGGTCGTCGTCACCAAATTTTTTATAATTATATGCCCAAAAAATTGCCGGTAAAAAGCTTTGCTAAATTTAAGCCACTCGTCGAAGTTGATAATTTAAACGAAATTCAGCTTAAATCGTACGAGAATTTTTTAAAAAGTGGAATTAAAGAAATTTTTGACGAGGTCTCTCCGATTCCAGACCATACCGGCAAAGAGTTCGAACTCTATTTTGACACCTGTTTTTTCGATGAGCCTAAGTACGACGAAGCCAAGACTATCTATAAAGATGCTACCTACGAAGCCGCTCTTCGCGTCAACGTTCGTTTAAAAAATAAAAATACTGGAGAGGAACAAAAGCAGGAAGTTTATTTTGGTGACTTCCCAATTATGACTCCGCGAGGCACCTTTATTATTAATGGTGTCGAGCGTGTAGTGGTCTCTCAGCTCATTCGCTCCGCTGGTGTTTATTTCACGGCTATTCCTTGGCGAGGACGCCAGCTTTTTGGCGCTAAAATTATTCCGAATCGTGGAGCTTGGCTTGAATTCGAAACCGATATCGATGGCTCCATCGCCGTAAAGATTGATCGCCACCGCAAGGTTCCGGTTACCAATCTCTTGCGAGTTTTTGGCGCGACTGAAGAGGAGATCCAGTCAAAACTAAACAGCGTTGATACTGGAACCCTAAAGTATCTTGCTGCCACCCTAAAAAAAGATACCGGCCGCGACACCTCGGAATCCTATATGGAGATCTATAGACGTTTAAGACCAGGAGACCCTGCTACTCCAGAGACGGCCAAGAACCTAATTGATTCCATGTTCAAGCGTTTCGATCGCTATGATCTATCTAATGTTGGTAGATTTAAGATGAATCAGCGCTTAAATTTTGATAACAAAAAAAAGAAAGAGCTTCTTCTGGATTTGGATGATATTTTTGCGATTGTTTGTGAAATCATTCGATTAAACAACACTCCGGGATCAGAGCCAGACGACATTGATCACTTGGGTAATCGTCGCCTTAAAACCGTCGGAGAATTATTACAGAGTCGACTTCGAGTTGGCTTTGCGCGTCTTCGCCGTATCGTGCAAGACCGTATGTCCATTTTAGACAAGGACACCTTGATGCCCGCTCAGCTCATCAACTTCCGACCTGTTACTGCTGTGATTAAAGAATTTTTTGCTTCTTCGCAGTTCTCGCAATTTATGGATCAGATCAACCCTTTAGCCGAGCTCGAGCACAAGCGTCGTCTTTCTGCTTTGGGTCCCGGCGGTTTGACTCGCGAAAGAGCTAGCTTCGAAGTTCGAGAAATTCATCGCTCACATTACGGTCGTATCTGTCCTGTGCAAACTCCAGAAGGTGGCAACATTGGTTTGATCAACTATCTCGCTCGCTACGCTAGGATTAATGACTTTGGTTTCCTTGAAACTCCGTACGCCAAAGTAATTAATGGTCAAGTCACTAAAGAAATTATCTGGTTCGATGCACTCGAAGAAGAAAAATATAAAATTGCTCATGCTGGTAACACACAAGACGAAAAAGGATTCTTAACCGGCACTGCAGTCGAGGCCCGTATTAAGGGGGATCCGGGAATTTGCGCTCCTAAAGAAGTGGATTTAATCGACATTGCTCCTCATCAATTTATCAGCGTTGCCTCTTCACTCATCCCATTTTTACAACACGATGATGCTAATCGCGCTCTTATGGGTTCGAACATGCAACGCCAAGCCGTTCCTTCGATTAAGCCAACGGCGCCTTTTGTTTCAACTGGGGAAGAAGAAAAAGCCGCCGCCGACTCGGGCTATTCGCTCAAAGCCGAAGCCGATGGAATTGTGGTGGAAGTAGACGCGGATCACATTTCGATCGATTATGGCAAAGAAAAGAAGGCCTACATTTTAAAAAAGTTTAAACGCTCGAATCAATTCACCTCCATCTCCGAAAAGCCGATCGTAGTGAAGGGTCAAAAAGTGAAGAAGGGCGAGATTATGGCCGATGGTCCATCAATCGATCAGGGTGTGCTGGCTTTGGGTCAAAACCTCCTTGTTTCTTTCATCTCTTGGGAGGGTGCTAACTTTGAAGACGCCATTATTCTTTCCGAAAGAGTTCGCCGTGATGATCTTTTCACTTCTATTCACATTGAAAGTTTTGACTGTGATGTTCGAGACACTAAGCTCGGTCCAGAAATTACCACACCGGATATTCCAAACGTTTCGGAAGAAAAATTAAGAAACCTCGATGAAGAGGGTATTATTCGCATTGGTGCCGAAGTGCGCGCCGGTGATATTTTGGTTGGAAAGATTTCGCCCAAAGGCGAAGCCGAGCTCTCGGCGGAAGAAAGATTGCTTCGCGCCGTTTTTGGTGAGAAAGCCAGAGATGTTAAAGATACTTCGCTCACTTTGCCTCACGGCAAGCAGGGGAGGATCGTTGGAGTTAAAATTTTCAACCGCGATGAAGGCGACAAATTAGAGCCGGGTATCATTAAAAGAATTCAAATCGAAGTCGCCGAGTTAAGAAAAGTTCAAGCCGGAGATAAATTAGCCGGACGTCACGGAAACAAGGGAGTCATCTCGCAGATCAGACCAGTCGAAGATATGCCTTACTTAGAAGATGGTACTCCAGTTGATATTATTTTAAATCCTTTGGGTGTGGCTTCTCGTATGAACCTTGGTCAGATTTTAGAAACGCATCTTGGGTGGGCAGCTTCTAAATTGGGTTATCGAGCTATTACTCCAGGGCTTGATTCAGCAAGCGAGAGCGATATTCGTGGCGAGCTCAAAAAAGCCAACCTTCCAGAAGATGGAAAAGTTAAACTCTATGATGGACGAACTGGCAAACCGTTTGATCGCACCGTTATGGTTGGCCAGATCTACATGCTTAAATTGAATCACTTAGTGGAAGACAAGATGCACGTTCGCTCAATCGGCCCGTATTCCTTGATTACTCAGCAGCCATTAGGTGGTAAGGCGCAGTTTGGTGGCCAGCGTTTTGGAGAAATGGAAGTCTGGGCGCTCGAAGGCTATGGTAGTCGTCACGTGCTTCAAGAAATGTTGACCATTAAATCGGACGACATTATGGGGCGTTCCTCAGCTTACGAATCCATTATTCGTGGAGAAAAAATTAGAAAGCCCAATATTCCAGCTTCCTTTAATGTTCTTTTGAGTGAGTTAAAAGCTCTTTCGTTTAATATTCAACCCATTTACGAAAATGAGTCTGACCACAAAGACGAATTTAAGGCTCTAAAAATTGGCGTGGCCTCTCCCGAAGAAATTTTAAAGTGGTCTCATGGCGAAATTATTAAACCAGAAACCATTAATTACAGAACTCAACGTCCAGAAAAAGATGGTCTTTTCTCGGAGCGTATTTTTGGTCCGACTAAAGATTACGAGTGCTACTGTGGAAAATATCGCCGCATTCGCTATAAAAATGTTATCTGTGATAAGTGTGGAGTCGAGGTCACTCGTTCTGTGGTTCGTCGCGAGAGGATGGGTCATATCAAGCTCGCCACCCCAGTTAGCCATATCTGGTTTTTAAAGAGCATTCCTTCTCGACTCAGTCTTATCTTGGGCACCTCTTCCGTTAAACTCGAGCGGGTTATCTATTATTCCGCCTATATCGTTACCGAAGTAGATGAAGAAAATAGAAAAAACGCCCTAGTAGATTTAGAAAAAGAATTAAAATCTAAATCCAAGAATCTCGAAGAAGGTGACAAAAAATTAAAAGACGAACTCGCTTCTGCCGCTTCCTCAACCAGAGAATTTCTAACCTACATCAGACCAGGCGAAGTTCTGGGCGAAGCCGAATATTTCAATTTGGCTAGAAGATTTGCCAATGTTTTCAAAGCTTCAACTGGTGCCGAAGCAGTCCGCCAGATTCTAGAGAAGATGGATTTAAGGAAGGAGGTCTTAGGCATCGAAAAAGAAATTCTAGAGAAGAAACGGGGTGTTGTAGACATCAAGTTGCTCCGTCGCTTGAAGATGTTAAAGGCCATGATCAAAAACAACACTCGACCAGAGTGGATGATCTTAAACATCTTGCCAGTGTTGCCACCAGATCTTCGTCCAATGGTGGCGTTAGATGGTGGTCGTTATGCTACTTCCGATTTAAATGATCTTTATCGTCGAGTCATTAACCGCAATAATCGTCTTAAAAAACTTTTAGAAATTAAAGCCCCCGAAGTAATTGTTCGAAACGAAAAACGCATGCTTCAAGAAGCCGTGGATGCTTTGATCGACAACTCCGCTAGATTTGGAACTCAACAGTTGTCGAGTCAGCGTCGCCCGCTTCGCTCTTTGGCCGACATGTTAAAGGGCAAGCAGGGTCGCTTCCGTCAAAATCTCTTGGGTAAGCGCGTGGACTACTCCGGTCGTTCCGTTATCGTTGTGGGTCCAAAGTTGAAGATGAACGAGTGTGGTTTGCCGAAGCTCATGGCGCTAGAACTTTTCCGTCCATTCGTGGTTAGTGAATTAATTCGCCGTGGTTTTGCTACTAACATCAGAAGCGCTAATAAAATTTTAGAGCAGGGGATCGACGAAGTCTGGGCGATTCTTGAAGAGATTATTCGCGATCGCTATGTGCTCTTAAACCGCGCCCCGACCTTGCACCGACTGGGCGTGCAGGCTTTTAAACCAATTCTTATCGAAGGATTAGCCATTCAGGTTCCTCCGCTCGTCTGTCAGGCCTTTAACGCCGACTTCGATGGAGACCAGATGGCCGTGCACTTGCCACTTTCAGAAGAAGCCCAAAAAGAAACCAAAGAGCTCATGCTCTCTAGTAAAAATCTTTTGAAACCAGCGACCGGTGATCTGATCGCGAACCCCACTCAAGATGCTGTTTTGGGTATCTACTATGTTACTCAACTAGACGAGAACTGGACCGGCCCCACCAAAGTTTTTGGTACCATCGAAGGAGCCTTTACTGCTTTTGATCACGAGACCATCACCTTGAGTCAGCCAATCAAAGTTCTTGCCATCGACAAAGAGATGGTTACCTCGATGGGTCGGGTGATCTTTAACCAAGCATTAGGCGAGGATCACGAATTTGTAAACAGAAACTTAAACAAGAAAGCTCTCAACGCCCTTCTCGAATCATTCGTTGAAAACTTTGGCTTTGAGCGCACTAGCGTGGTTCTGGATAGCGTTAAATTGCTTGGTTTTGAAATGGCTACTCGTTCTGGAATCACTTGGGCTATTTCCGATCTCTTGGTTCCAAAAGAAAAGCAAGCTATTTTAGAAGATGCCGATCAAAAAGTAGAATCCATTCACGAACAATTCCGCTCCGGACTTTTAACTACACAAGAACGTCGAGCCAGAGTTATTGGAGTTTGGGAAAAAGCCAAGAAGGATATTTCTGCTCTAGTTTTAACTGTGCTTCCAAAGCAGAATTCTATCTATCAAATTATTGATTCCGGTTCTCGTGGTTCTTGGGTTCAGCCTATTCAGATGACCGGTATGAAAGGTTTGGTGCAGAACTCTCAGGGTACTACCATCGAACTTCCAATTAAATCTTCCTTGAAAGAAGGATTAAGCGTTTTGGAATACTTTATCTCCACTCACGGTGCGAGAAAAGGAACCACTGACACCGCTCTTAAAACCGCTCAGGCCGGATACCTCACTCGTCGCTTGGTTGATGTTGCCCAAGATATCTTTGTTAAAGAAGAAGATTGTGGCACTGTAAAGGGAATCGAGATTTTACGATCCGAAGGCAAAGAGGTTGTCCAACCTTTTGGCAATCGAGTTTTCTCGCGCACTGTTTTAGAAGATGTAAAGATTGATCGCAAGGTTATTGTTAAGGCTGGAGAATTAATTTCAAAGCCCGTCTCGTTAGAAATCGAAAAATCAAAAATCGAATCCATCAAAGTTCGATCTCCAATGATGTGTAACACTCTCTTTGGAGTTTGTAGCAAGTGCTATGGTCTAAGTCTTGGTGATAACAAAAAATCTAAGATTGGTGAACCGGTTGGAGTGGTCGCCGCTCAATCCATTGGCGAACCAGGTACCCAGCTTACCATGAGAACTTTCCACACTGGTGGTGTGGCGGGAGCCGACATTACTCACGGTTTGCCGCGGGTTGAAGAAATTTTTGAAGTGCGTCCACCTAAGGGTAAGGCCATGCTCGCCGCCGCCGATGGTCTAATCGAAAAAATCGAAGATCGAGGCACCTTAAGAGTGATTCATTTTAAACCATTTAAAGCAGAAGCAGCTAAGAAAACTTCTAAAGCTAAAGCCGATAAATTAATTGAATACGCTATTCCAACTTCGACCACCTGTCTCGTTCGAGTTGGTGACGAAGTTAAGCGAGGCGACCGACTCTCCGAGGGTAACCTCGACATCAAAGAGCTTCTTGAGTTACGCGGGAAGGAAGAAGTAGAAAAGTATATTGTGCACGAAGTTCAAAAAATCTACGCTTCTGAAGGTGCAGCTATTAGTAATAAGCACATCGAAATTATTGTTAAGCAAATGTTTTCTCGGGTAAAGATTAAAGATTCTGGTGATGCCGCGGATTTTGTTGCTGGCGAAATTATCGAACGCCCACGCTTCTTAGAAGTGAATCGTGATCTTCGTCGCAAAGGTTTAAATCCTGCGAAAGGTGAACAGCTCTTAATGGGTATCACACAAGTCGCTCTTTCAACCGAAAGCTTCCTCTCCGCCGCTTCTTTCCAAGACACCGCTCGGGTTTTAGTGCGAGCCGCTATCGAAAGTCGCACAGATCATCTTCGAGGACTTAAAGAAAATGTCATTATTGGTCGGCTCATTCCAACCAATTTGGGTGGGGGAGACCATATTTACCCAGATGATGAAGATGCTGAAAATATGACCGTTGTGGCTGATCTAGCCAAGCCTCAAGTCGAAGAGGTTGACGAACCGGCCAACATTGACTAAATTAGGGCTATGAATGAAACGACTGAACAAGTAATTAAAGAGTACGAATTATCCTATGTCTTAAAAGACGAGGCAGATTTTAAGTCTATCCAGGATCTTCTCATCGCCCACGGGGGTGAGGTTTTTTCCGAAACCACGCTTCGGAATATTGTCCTAAGCTACCCAATCAAAAAACAAACACAGGCCTTTTTCGGTTTTCTACACTTTAGAATTGATCCAGAAAAAATCAAAACCCTCGATCACGATCTTAAATTCAACACTCCAGTTCTTCGGTTCTTGATTGTCACCCCTCCGTTTATTAAGGGTAAATTTGTGAGCGCCCCTCGACTTAATAAATCCAAATCAAGCTCCAGCGCTCCAAAGTCAGAAACTCCGGTAGTTAATAAGCCAGACGTCATGCCGCTCTCAAACGAAGATCTCGAGAAAAAAATCGAAGAAATCCTCAATTAGGGAACATCATGAATCTAAACAAAGTTTTTATCATTGGTCGGCTTACTGCAGACCCCCTTATGAAAACCACTCCGGGTGGTCAGTCGGTCGTCAATTTTTCTATCGCCACTAATCGAAATTGGAATGATAAAGCTGGAGCTAGACAAGAAGAAGTAGAGTATCACAACATTGTGGTCTGGGGTCGCCAAGCAGAAATCGCTAATCAGTTTTTAACGAAGGGCAGTATCGCTTTAATTGAAGGGCGCCTGCGCACCCGCTCTTGGCAAGATAAGCAAAATCAACAGCGAAAGATTACCGAAATCATTTGTGAGAGAATCCAATTAGGTCCACGTCCTAGTGGAGCTGGTATGGGTGGTGGAGCTCCTCGAGGTGCAATGAACCAGTCGAAGTCCGATGATCCATTTAGTGATTTGAAGGAGGGAAATTCCTCAAATGACAAACAAGAAATTCCAGAAGAAATCCCCGTGATCGATATTGACGAGAAAGAAGACATTAAACCAGAAGACATTCCATTTTAAATTTTACATTTTCAATTTTTCATTCACTATTATGGCTAAAAAAATAAAAACAGTTCTAAAAATCCAAATCGAAGCCGGCAAGGCTAATCCAGCTCCGCCAATCGGTACGGCGCTAGGCCCTCAAGGAGTCAACATTCAAGATTTCTGCAGGCAGTTTAACGACGCCACTAAAGAAATGATGGGTGACGTCATCCCAGCCGAGATTACCATCTTTGAAGATCGTAGTTTTACTTTTATTCTCAAAACTCCACCCGCCTCGGCTTTGCTCAAAAAAGCCGCTAAAGTTGAAAAGGGTTCGGGTAATCCGTTGAAGATTAAAGTTGGGAATGTGACCAGTAGCGATCTTCATAAAATTGCTGAGCAAAAAATGGTGGATCTAAATGCCAACGACATTGATGCCGCTAAAAAAATCGTAGCTGGGACCGCTCGGTCGATGGGGATTGAGGTTAAAGAATAATTCAAAAATAAATCCACAGATGACCAAGGGGAAGTTTATTGTTCTCGAGGGCATCGATGGATCAGGTAAGAGTGTCCAGTTCAAAAAACTTCTGGACTATTTGAGTTCTAAAAATCAAAACTTCGTTCCTTTCGATTTTCCTCAATACGAAAAACCGTCCTCTTATTTTGCTAAAGAATATCTAGCCGGTCATTACGGTTTGCCTGAAGATGTGGGGCCAAGGCGCGCCTCGCTTTTTTTTGCCCTCGATCGCTTTGACGCTTCGATCGAAATTCAAAAAGCCCTTGATCTAGGTAGTATTGTTCTTTCTAATCGCTATGTTGCTTCGAATATGGGGCATCAAGGTGCCACGATTACAAACAAAGAAGAGCGTACCGAATTTTTTAAATGGATTAGTAATTTGGAATTTGAAGTTTTAAAAATTGCCAAGCCAGATTTAAATATTTTTCTCCACGTTCCAGCAGAAGTTTCTTTCAACCTCATTCAAGAGCGAGAGCGGAAAGGCGAGCGTGGTTCAGCCAAGCGTGATATTCATGAATTAAGTCTAGATCATCTTAGAAATGCCGAGGAATCCTATCTCGACCTCGTAGAAGTTTTTAAAGATGAATTTTGTATGATCGAGTGCACCGAAAACGGTCAAATGATGACGATCGACCAAATTCACGCTAAAATAGTAGATAAAGTAGGTACCTTCTTAGGAATTGCTTAGCTTCTGAAAGATTATTTAAATAAAAAAATGAATCAGCCCACCATTGGACTAGAGATCCACGTAGAGCTAAAAACTAAAACCAAGATGTTCTGTGACTCGCCAAACGATCCAGACGAGAAACATCCCAACCACAACGTCTGTCCGGTTTGTTTGGGTCAACCGGGTACCTTGCCAGTGATCAATAAAAAAGCAGTTGAGTTTGTAGTGCAGGTTGGTTTAGCCACCCAGGGCACCATCAATAAGCTCGCTAAATTTGATCGCAAAAATTATTTCTATCCCGATCTGCCGAAGGCCTATCAGATTTCCGAATTCGACGAACCAATCGTCACTGGTGGAATGTTGAATGGCGTGCGCATTCGGCGCATCCACCTAGAAGAAGATACTGGGCGCCTTATCCACGACGAATCTTCCGATTCCAGTTTAGTGGACTACAACCGCGCCGGTGTTCCGCTAATGGAGCTTGTCACCGAACCAGATATTCATAATGCCGAAGATGCTGTTGCCTTTGCTCGCGAACTCCAGCTCATCCTGCGCTATCTTGGCGTTTCGAGCGCTGATATGGAAAAAGGGGAGATGCGTATTGAAGCTAACATCAGTTTAAATATGGGCACCAAAGTAGAAGTCAAAAACATCAACTCTTTTCGGGCGGTTGAGGGTGCCATCGCCTACGAATTAAAGCGTCAGGAAAAAGTTTTGTCCGCCGGCGAAAAAGTTAATCACGAAACGAGAGGCTGGAATGAAAATGAAAAGAAAACCGTCAGTCAGCGCTCTAAAGAAGAAGCGCACGATTACCGTTACTTTCCCGAGCCCGATCTCCCGCCGTTCGAGACCACTGCGCTGGACTTAGAAAAATTAAAAATCGATCTTCCGGAGTTGCCCCAAGAAAAACGAGAGAGATTTAAAAAAGAATTCGAGCTAGACGATTCGAAGATCGAAATTTTTGTGAGCGACAGGTCTTTGGCGGAATTTTTTGAAGAGGCCGTTTCCGAACTCCGCGCTCTCGATTCTTCGGCGAGTATCAATACTTTGGTTAACTATCTTTTAAGTGATCTTGTCGGGCTCATGAATGCAAACGGTGTTAAATTCGGTGAAGGCAAAATCGGCCCAGAACACCTCGCTCATTTAATTTTTCTAATCAGCGAGGGGAGTATCGGTAGTCGCCAAGCCAAAGATGTTTTGAAAAAAATGTTTGAAACCGGTTTAGATCCGGAGGCAATTATAAAAGAAGAAGGGCTCGAGACCGTCAGTGATTCAGGAGAGTTGGGTCAAGTAATTCAGAAAATTATTGAAGCTAATCCTAAGGCGGTAGAGGACTACAAAAAAGGTAAA
>CAZLXS010000011.1:2751-16553 GCA_964563735.1 uncultured Candidatus Saccharibacteria bacterium | reverse complement strand
TCTACTTACAGAATTTACCGTTTGACCCATCAACTACATCGGCGCGATATAATAGCGTGACGGATTATGACACCGGATACCTTATTTCTAAAACGTCATCAACTGGAGAGATTACAATTAGCGCTCCGGCGGCGGAGTTGGGGAAAAGCATATTCATTAAGAGATGATGTTAGCCACTAGGGTGTAGGGGATAGGGGTGGCTGGAATTTCTAATCCCTAATATCTAATTTCTAATCAAATCCCAATTACTAATTTTACAAGATATGGGGTGTTATAAATGAATTGCTCTAATTATTCTAAATTCTAAGAGACTCTTGGCGAGGTGAGGTGTTCGATGATGGCAACTTCGAGGGGGACGATGGCGAAAGGACTGTAGCGGATTTCGGTGTAGGCGCGAATGAGAGATTTTAAGAAAATAATAGTTTGATCTAGGTTGGCCTCTGTGGCTATTTTTTTTAGAGTTTCGATTTCTTCGCTAGTTAATTCATTTTTGAAAAAACTTTCGAGAGTGGGATTGGTTTTAAGACTGACGATTTTTCTGAAGTAGTGGATCAGATCTTTGGTAAATTGAGTAAGATTGATGCCTTCTTCGTTTAGTTCTTCGATGTAGGAGAGGGCGTTAGCAGATTCATGGTGAATTATTTTTTCGGCGAGGGTGCTGATTTTTTTAAGACCAACTCGGCCGGTAAGCCGTTCGGCAATTTCTTGGGTAATTTTTTCACCCATAGAACTTAATTGGTCAAAGAGGGATTCGGCATCGCGGAGACTGCCGTCGCCGGAAGCCGCGACAATTTCTAAGGCTTCTTTGGTGATATCAATTTTTTCCTTCTCGGCAATCGAGGAAAGTTTTTGAATAATGATGGCTTTGGGGAGTTTTTTGAAAACAAAGCGTTGAGTCCGAGAGGTGATGGTGGCGGGGAGCTTGTCGTATTCGGTGGTGGCTAAAACAAAAACAGCGTGAGCGGGAGGCTCTTCGAGAGTTTTTAGGAGAGCGTTAAAGGCGGCGCCGGTTAACATGTGCACTTCATCTATAATATAGACTTTGGAGTGGCCACCAGAGGGTGCGTTTACAATATTTTCTTTGAGGTTTCTAATTTCATCAATACCACGATTAGAAGCGGCGTCGATTTCTACAACGTCAAAAGAAATACCTTCGTCGATGTTGAGGCAGGTGGGGCACTGACCACAGGGTTCGCCTTGGTCGTGGAATTTTTTATCGGCAGAACGCTTTTCGCAATTTAAAAGTTTGGCGATGAGGCGGGCAGTGCTGGTTTTGCCAGTGCCTCTTCCGCCATAAAAAAGGTAGGCGTGGGCAAGGCGATCGTTTTTGGCGGCGTTCTGAAGGATTTCGATATTAGACTCTTGACCAAGAATTTCATCTAATTTTCTGGGGCGATATTTACGATAGAGAGCAAGGGACATGTTGTTGTATGAGTTTAAATCCTTGGGGGTTTTTTGACAAACCCCGTTAGAGGTACTTAGTACCTCTAACGGGGTTAGCTTTAAATTATTGTTCTTTGAGTATCTAGAGTTTTTGGAATATGATTAATTCAAATTAATTATTAGCGATGATGCGGTTTTTAGGAAGATTCCTTTTTATACTTTTACCATGCGCACTTATTATTAGTGGATTTTTTTTAATGATGCGGAGCGATTCTAAGGAGATTGAATTATTGAGTCCTAAAACAGAATCTAAATCGACTTCTTCGATGGCTCTAAAGCAGGCTCCTAAGAATTTGAATGGAGACATTGAGTTTCAGAGTCAACTGACTAATCCACCAGAAAAGATTAAAGCCGTGTATGCAACTGGTTGGTCGGCTGGATCGGCTTCGGCGATTGAGCGATTAATAAAACTGATTGACGAGACAGAGTTGAATGCAATTGTGATTGATGTGAAAGATTATTCGGGATTTTTGTCGTACGAGATGGATAATCTAGTAGCAAAAGATAGTGGAGCGTTTAAAGAGTTGAGGATTGCGAAGCCCAATACGTTAATTAAAAAATTGCACGACAAGGGGATCTATGTGATCGCTCGGGTTTCGGTTTTTCAAGATAGCGTGCTTTCAAAAGCTCATCCAGAGTGGGCGCTTCAAAATAGTTTAACTACTGGGGCGTGGGTGGATAAAAAGGGAATTAGATGGATGGATGCCTCGGCAAGGCCAGTTTGGAATTATACGGTGGATATTGCGAAGGATGCGTTGGCTCGGGGGTTTGATGAGATCAACTTCGACTACATCCGTTTTCCCTCGGACGGAAAACTGGATCAAATTAAATATCCGGCTTGGGATGGAGTGAAAGAGAAAAATTTGGTGATTAAAGATTTTTTTGCGTATCTACGAAAAAATTTGGGCGAGGCGAAGCTTTCGGCTGACCTCTTTGGCTTGGTGACGATTGATCACACCGATCTGGGGATTGGGCAGATTGTAGAAGATGCTTTTCCTTATTTTGATTATATTGCACCGATGGTTTATCCTTCTCACTATGCTTCTGGGGTTTTTGGGTATAAAAATCCGGCAGATCATCCATACGAAGTAATTCGAGAATCCTTACTTTCTTTAAATAGTAAGATAAAGAATTTTGATTCTGGATTTTTTGCTCAGAACGCAACCGGAACAAAGATGGCTGGATCGACCAGCACATTGGTAGCTTCTATTTCGAATACAATTCCAAAACAGAATTTAAAGCGGAGAGCCAAGATCCGTCCATGGTTGCAAGACTTTGATCTGGGCGCCACATATACCGGAGAGATGGTGCGGGCGCAGATTACGGCGAGCGACGAGATGGGGAGTAGTGGGTGGATGTTGTGGGATCCAAAGAATGTATATACAAGGAGCGCGCTGTTGCCCGGCTAGCAGACAATGCGAACAATTCGAATAGAACGCGAACCTGCCTAACGGCAGGCAGGCACTGCGAATATTAGAAGTTAAAATAATTAAATGGTGAAGAAAATTTTTAATACATCGATTCCTGCTTGGTTTGTGATCGCCTTACTTTGTGTTTTGGGGTTGATGGTTTTTGTATCAATTAAATATTTTAAAGAAGAAGTATATAGTTATCGAGTCTCGATTGATGGATCTGATTTTAAATGGGGTGATTTTGAATATGGTTCTTGGCCGGCGCTTCAGAACGCGGAATTTTTTAAGACGGTGAAGGATACCTTTATAAAGGAGAAGGCAGATTTTGTTTTAAGTGATCTTTCTAAAATGACCTTGGGAGTTTATGCGAAGGGTGAGTTGGTAGAGGAAGTGCCGATCTTGACCAAGGGCAGGGATGGTTCGTGGTGGGAAACTCCGGCGGGGCTCTACAAGGTAGAAGGGAAAGAGAAGAATCATTTTTCTTCTTTTGGCCGAGTGAATATGCCATGGAGTATGCCTTTTCAGGGGAACTTTTTTATTCACGGTTGGCCGTATTACCCAGATGGAACTCCGGTTGATTCTAGGTATTCTGGTGGGTGTATTCGAGTTTCTACCGAAGATGCGAAAAAAGTTTATGATTTAGTAAAAGTGGGAACACCGATTTTGGTTTTTGAAAAAGATTTTAATCAAGATGATTTTACTTATGCAGTTCGGCCACCAGCGGTGACGGCAGAGAGCTATTTGGCAGCGGACCTAAAAAGCAATTTTGTTTTTACAGAGAAAGATTCCAAAGTGGTTCGACCGATTGCTTCGGTTACAAAATTGATTACAGCGCTCGTGGCGACAGAGTATATTAATATGGAATCAACTCTTTCGGTGGCGCAAAGTTCTTTGGTGCCAACTTCTAAACCCAGACTAAAGGTTGGAGAGAAGGTTTCGGTTTTTAATCTTTTACATCTTTTGCTTTTAGAATCGTCTAACGAGGCGGCGAATGTTTTGGCGAAATATTTGGGACCAGTTCGTTTTGTGGATTTAATGAACCAGAAGGCCAAATCTTTGGGTATGACGCAGGCGGCGTTTGTGGATCCGGCTGGTTCGGAGGCAGAAAATGTTGCTAGCGCAGAAGATTTATTTAATCTTTCTAAATCGCTTTATAACAACCGGAGTTTTTTGCTTAAAATGACGGCGGGGGATTTAAATTATTCCGTTTATGGATCACCAGCATATAGTGATCTGGATAATTTTAATGTTTTTGAAGATGATCCTAGTTTTGTGGGAGGGAAAGTTGGAGAAACGATTGCGGCGAAGCAAACTATCCTTTCGATTTTTGAATTAAATATTAATGGAGAGAAGAGGCCGATTGTGATTATCGCGCTTGGATCAACTGATCGCGCGGGAGATGCGAAGAGAATTTTGGATTACGTGAAGGGGAGCTATGCGTTTAATTTTTAGTTTAGAATGACCGACGTCTTGGTTGCTCCAGCGGCAACCAAGCGTCTGCGTCTCGGTTTTAAAACTTTTGCAAAACAAAAGACCAATCTTTTAAAACCTCCGACAGCTCATTTTAAACTAAAAATTAAACTTGATTTGATGTATTCAGATAATGCAGGGGAGGATATTAGATTTTGAGGATTTGGAGTTTTGAAACATAATTAGAGGGATGAGTTACGAGTTAAAGATGGACCAGTTTTCTGGGCCGATTCATAAGCTTTTGGAATTAATCGAGGATCGCAAGATGGAGATTAATGAAATTAGTTTGGGAGCGGTGACAGAAGATTTTTTGAATTATGTGCGGAGTTTGGAGAACGCTGGAGCGCCCCTTTTGGCTGATTTTATTGCGGTGGCGAGCCGGTTAGTTTTTTTGAAATCAAAATCCTTGATTCCGGGGATAGAAATTCCGGATGACGAAGAAGGTTCGATCAAAGACTTAGAGGCGCGTTTAAAACTGTATCAGGAATTTAAGCCAGCGATTAGGATTTTTGCGGAGCTGTGGGCAAAGCGAGAACCAACGCATAGTCGGCCTTATTTTTTGAATCGAAGAGTTGATGTGCATAGTTTGGGACACAAAGCTTTTTATCCGGGGGATGGCTTGGAGCTAAATACTCTAGTCGAGATTTTGCGGAAGCTTTTGGATGGTTTTAAGAGTTTGCAGATTGAGTCGGAGGTGATTCGGGATAAGATTGTGACACTCGAAGAAAAAATCCAAGAAATTGTTGGTTTGATTGCTAAAGCGGGGGCATCTTCTATGGGTCGGCTAAGCGAAACGAAGATTAGATCTGAGATTATTGTGATCTTTTTAGCTATCCTTCATTTAGCGAGGGAGCAGAGGATAAGTTTGGAGCAGTCGGAGAGTTTTTCTGATATAATGATACAAAAGCTTTAGAAGAGCTGTTTTTCTGTTATCGGCTATGGATTCTTTAAACGAGAACAATAAGATTGCTGAGCTTGAGGCCTTGCTTTTTATACACGGTGAGCCACTGGCGCTTAAAAAGATTGAGAAGATTTTGGACTTAAAAGAGGAAGAGGTGGTGAGGTTGGTTGATGGTTTAGCCGAAACACTAGAGAGTGAGGCGAGGGGATTGCGCTTGATTCGAAATACAGAGAAGATCCAACTAACCACGAAGCCGAACTTTTCGAAAATCTTAGAACAGTTTTTTACAGAGGAGCTGGATCAGAATTTAACTCCAGCGAGCATGGAAGCTTTGGCGATTATTATGTATTTAGGACCGATTTCAAGAAACAAAATTGAATACCTAAGAGGAGTGAATTCGGTTTTTACAATTCGTAATTTATTATTAAGGGGTCTGATTGAGCGAGGTCCAGATCCAACTAGGCCATCTAGTTATCTTTATCAAGCTAGTTTTGATTTAGTAAAACATTTGGGTATCACTTCGGTGAATGCTCTACCGGAATATGATAAGTTTCGATCGGTTTTGGCGGTTTTTGAAAAAAGCAGTGGAGGAGGAGAACCAGTTTTAAAAAATAATCCAGAGACAACTACTAATTAGCTTATTAATTATGTTTGAAGATAATTTAAAAAAATTTTTATTTGTGGGAGTGATGATTGTGGTGACTTTGATTTCTAACCATACGTCGAAAGGCAACGAGCAGGCGACGGTTAGTTTTACTTTAAATGGAGAGCCGGTGAATCAGGAGAAGACCGCGGTGGTTGCTGGATCGGTGACGCCCAGTGGAACAAGTGGAGTGCTTGTGGAGGGAAGTAAAAAAAATGATGCTGATTTAGCGCCTGAACCAACTGATCCAGCAGAAAAAATTAGCGCTTCGATGTTGCAACAAACTGGAGTGGTTTTAGGTGGTGGAGAAAAAAAAGACCCAGAACCGGAAGTGGTGAGTGGTGAAAATTTTGATAGGGCTTTTCTGACTCCGGAAGACCGAACTGTGTTTGAGGGGCAGGCAGAGATTGAGGCGGGGAAAAGTGGAAGCGGATTTACGAAGAAGAGCGATCAGTCTTTCCAGAATTTTAGCGGTTCGGCGGCTTTAGTGGCTGATCTTTTGAGCGGAGAAGAATATCTTAATTTAAATGGTGGAAGGAGTTGGCCCATCGCTTCGATTACAAAACTAATGACAGCGGCGGTGGCTTCGAAGAATCTTGATCCGGAATTGCCGATTGTAGTTCCGGTTTTTGGAGGAGAGTTGGGGGGTGAGGTTCGAAAATTTAACACCGGAGAGAACGTGACGATGACTAATTTGCTTCGGTTGATGCTCACGGCTTCGAGCAACGAGGCGGCCGAGATTTTTGCGCGGGCTTATGGAAGAGCGTCGTTTATTGAGCTTATGAATGTGCAAGCGAAGGCTTGGGGTTTGAAGAATACCTACTTTAATGACCCGACGGGGCTTTCGGTTTCGAATCAATCCACGCCAGAAGATCTAAAAGTATTAGCGAGGAAAATTTATCAAGATTATCCAGAGATTTTTAAAACAACCAGAAGGAAGAGTTGGACAATTACAGAAAATACCACTGGGCGGAGTATAAAAGTGGTGAGTAACAATAATTTTGCCGGACGAGTAGATTTTTTGGGCGGGAAGACTGGATACACCGATGATTCGAATGGAAATTTACTTTCGATTTTCCTTTATGGTGGAAGGCCGATTGTGGTTGTCGCGTTGGGGACGGACGATCGTTTTGGCGAAACCGAAAGATTGTTTAGCTGGTTTACTAAAAATTATACTTATTAGAGTTTAAAGATGTTTTCTCCGGACAATATTATTTTACTTCAGACTACGAGAGTGATTTTGATCACGGTGATTGCTTTTTTATTGGCGCTTTTTTCGACACCTTTTTGGCTTAAAGCTTTGAAGAAGTACCAAATGAAGAAACAGATTAGAACCGAGAATTCGGCGCCGGTGTATCATAAGTTTCATCATAAGAAAGAGGGAACACCAACTGGAGGAGGGGTGATTATTTGGACGACGGTTTTGGGCTTGGCCGCGATTTTTTTTATCCTTGCTTTTATTTTTAAAGGTTCGTGGGAGTATCTGAATTTTATTGACCGAAAAGAAACGTATTTACCACTGGCGGCGCTTTTAATTGCGGCGCTTTTGGGTTTGTTTGATGATTGGTTGGGGGTGATGAGATTGGGATCTAAGGATGGTGGACTTAAAATTCGATTTAAACTTATTTTTTACACAGTAGCGGCGGCCATTGGAGCGTGGTGGTTTTATTTTAAATTAGAGATTCACACTATTAGTATTCCATTTGTGGCACAACCCATTGAGATCGGGTGGTGGTATATTCCACTTTTTATGTTCATCATCATTGCGAGCGCTTTTTCGGCGAACGAGACGGATGGTCTAGATGGGCTTCTGGGTGGAGTTTCGCTTTTTGCTTTCGTGGCTTTGACGGTGGTGGCTTTTGTTTTGGGGCGCTACGAACTGGCGGCATTTAGCGGAGCGATGATTGGAGGACTCTTGGCCTTCTTGTGGTTTAATATTTATCCGGCAAAATTTTTTATGGGGGACACTGGCTCGATGGCTTTGGGGATCACAATTGGAGTGATCGCGATGCTGACAAATACGGTGATTTTACTTCCGTTTTTCGCCATAATTTTGGTAGCAGAGTCGGCTTCGGTAATCGTGCAACTTAGTAGTAAGAAAATTAGAGGAAAAAAGATTTTTTTATCTACTCCGATTCACCATCACTTCGAGGCCTTGGGTTGGCCGGAATCTCAAATCACGATGCGGTTTTGGATTATCTCGGCTATTTTTGTGGCGTTGGGTTTGGTGATCTTTTTCTTGGCGAGAGTACTCTAGGAAAAAATTTCTAATATCTTCCTCCAGAGGAGGATCCTCCTTCGGAGGAAAAAAATCAAAAGTTAAAATTACAAGTCAAAAGTTTGAATGTTGTAATTCTTATAAATGAGGCGAGATGTTCTAGTGTTCTTTGTGAGACTAGTGATTTTTTTGGATTATTTGTCAATATCGAGTATGATAAGGGCAAATGTTACAGTCTAAACTTTTTACAAAAACAGAGCGGACTTATCCAAAAGATGAAGAGGCGATTAGCGCGAAACTTTTAATCAGGGCTGGTTTTGTGGATAAGTTGATGGCTGGGGTTTATACGTTTTTGCCCCTAGGTTTGCGAGTGCTTAAAAAAATTGAAAATGTAATTCGAGAAGAGGTAAACGCGATCGAGGGACAAGAAGTTTTTATGCCGGCTTTACAGCCGAAAGAAAACTGGACTCAGACTGGAAGATGGGCGACGGTGACAGATCTTTATAAATTAAAAGATTCGAGTGATCGAGAGTTTGCTTTGGGTCCGACTCACGAAGAAGTGGTGGCGCCTTTGATGAGAAGATTTGTAAATTCTTATAAGGATTTGCCAGTTTATGTTTATCAATTCCAAAGCAAGTTCCGAATGGAACTTCGATCAAAGGGTGGATTGCTTCGAGGAAGAGAATTTTTGATGAAAGATTTGTATTCTTTTCATTTATCCGAAGCTGATTTAGATGCTTATTATGAGAGAGCTAAAGAAGCATACTTTAAGATTTTTAAAAGAGTGGGAATTGGCGAGAAGACTCACTTAACCTTTGCTTCGGGTGGAACTTTTTCTAAATACTCCCATGAGTTTCAGACGATCACTGCGTCTGGTGAGGATTTGATTTATGTTTGTGCTGGTTGCTCTTTGGCGATAAATAAAGAAATCAAAGCAGAGGTTTCGGAATGTCCCGAGTGTAAGGGGAAGGATTTTAAAGAGGAGAAGGCGATTGAGGTGGGAAATATTTTTAAACTTTATGATAAATATACGAAACCTTTTGATTTTAAGGTGACAGAGAGTGATGGAAGTGAAAAGGGGGTTTTGATGGGGTGTTATGGTATTGGGCTTAGCCGGTTGATGGCTACGGTCGTCGAGATTTTAAATGACGAAAAAGGAATGCGTTGGCCAGAAGAGATTGCTCCATTTAGGGCGCACTTGATTGTTTTGGATGATTTAGAAGGCGGTGAAATTTATAAAGATTTAAATCAAGCTGGGATCGAGACTCTGTATGATGATCGATCGGTTGGGGCGGGAGAGAAATTTGCGGACGCGGATTTAATTGGAATTCCCTATAGAGTTGTAGTTAGTAAAAAAACTGGAGGCCAATGGGAGCTTAAACGAAGAGATGAATCTGAGGCAAAATTAATTTCACGAGAAGAGGCTATAAAAATAATTCAAGGATGATTTTATTAGATAAATTTTTTAGAGATGTGGGGATTGATCTGGGGACAGCGAATTCTTTGATTTATTTAAGAGATCGTGGGGTTTTGATTAATGAACCAACAGTGGTAGCGATTAATCAAAAAACCAATCAAATCTTGGCTGTGGGTGAGGAGGCGAGAAGGATGACTGGGCGAACGCCGAATCATATTTCGGTAGTGCGACCACTGGTTGGAGGAGTGATTTCTGATTTTGATATGGCGCAAGAGGTGATTCGGCAGTTTTTGCGCAGGATTGGGAAGAGGAATTTTTTTAGTTTTCGAAGAGCAATCTTAGCTATTCCAGATAATTTGACGGAGGTGGAGAGGAAGTCGGTGGAAGATGCGGCGCTTAATTCTGGTTGCGCCAAAGTTTATTTAATTGAGTCGCCGGTTGCGGCGGCCTTGGGAGCGAATCTGCCTATTCTTTTGCCTTCGGCAAGTTTGATTGTAGATATTGGAGGGGGAACCACCGATATAGCAGTGATCTCGATGGGTGGAACGGTGATCTCGAAAGCTTTGCGGGTGGCTGGAGATCGTTTTAATGATGACATTGTGACTTTTGTGAGAGAAGAATTTAAATTGGCAGTTGGAGAGCCCACTGCCGAGTTTGCAAAAATTACAGCTGGATCGGCTATTCCCATTAGCGATAAATTGGAGGTAGTTTTAAGGGGGAGGGATTTTACTTCTGGGTTGCCTAGAGAGGTTGTAATGAAAGAAGCTCACGTGCGGGCGGCGCTTTCGAAGTCGGTGCGCTTGATTATTGATTCGGTAAAAGAGATTATCGAGCAGACTCCGCCGGAATTAGTGGGTGATATGATTAAGCAGGGAATTTTTCTTTGCGGAGGTGGGGCGATGCTCAGGGGTTTAGCCCAGTTGATTGAAAAAGAAACTGGAATCAAGGCCACGATCGTGGATGATCCATTAACTTGTGTGGCGAGGGGACTTGGCAAAGTGGTAGATCAGTTCGATACTTTTAAATCGTTGCTGGATAATCCGGTTCGGCCGATTTCGGTGGCTAATTAGTTTTTTATATTTATGAACAACGGGCGATGGTTATTTCTTATTCTAATTTTGGCTTTGGTTTTTTTGATTGTTTTTGAGCCGGCTATTGGATTTAGGGTGAGAAATTTTTTAAGTGGAGAGGATGAGCTTAATGGTTCGCACCAATTGGTTTTGGAGAATCAAATTTTAAGAGCAGAAGTGGCAAATTTAAAAATTAGTCAGGTAGATCTGCCGAAACATTTTGACGAGTATTTAAAGGCGCGAGTTTTTGTGCGCTACCCTTTTGGCCAGAAGAACGAGGTCTTGGTTGATATTGGTTTAAAGCAGGGAGTTAAGAAAGATCAGCCAGTTTTTGTTTTAGTGGGGGATGCCTTGGATTCTAGGATATCAGTACTCTTGGGTAAGGTGACTCGAGTTTTTGATGATTACACTTTAATTCAAACTGTTTTTGACCGAGAGTGGCACTCGACTGTTAAGATTGGAAAATCGGGATCGGCAGCGCTTTTAAAAGGTGGTTCAGCTCCTCGGCTTTCATTTATAGAAAAAGACGCCTTGATTAAGCCTAAGGATGTGGTTTATAGCGTGGATCCTAGTTTGCCTTATGGATCTGTGATCGGAGAGATCCAGAGAACTAGTTTCTCTTCGGATCAAGTGTTTCAGGAAGCTGAATTGGGATTTGGATACGATATTACAAAAGTGGACTTAGTCTTTATTCCAAAATAATGCCTCAAAAAAGGGAGAGTTATACATATCCTTTTATAGTTGCTTTTTTAGTGATTCTTCTCTCACTTTTAATTCAGACGAAACTTCAGCCAATCGGTTTTTTGCACGCTAATTTTATTTTACCAACACTTGTGGCAGTTTCTTTTTTCTTGGGAATCTTGGAGATTGCCACGCTTAGTCTGTTTGTGGTTTTCTATTTGAATTACCAGCCGTTCTTGGGTTTCCCAATGATTTTTTTATTTTTTATTCCATTTCTATCTTTTTGGGGTAGAAAAATTTTTCCAGCGAAGATGTGGCTTATTGGTTTTTTAGTTTCTTTTTTAGGAATTTTAGTACTTAATATGGGAGGAGGTTTTGCTAGTTTTAGTCAAAATAGTTTAGAGGTTGGTTTAGAATTTTTAGGGAGTCTGGTTTACGGAGCCCTAGTTTTTTGGGGATTTTATAGATTTTTTGAGGGTGATTAGAAGCGCTCCTATTAAAGTGAGAGGCGGTATTGTATAAATAAGATATGTTTTTTAGGCGTAAATTTAATGATTTGCCAATTGAGGAGTCGATCGGAGATGCTTTTGAGAATAACCTTGGGATAACCGAGGCACCACTCCGGCCCCGTTATTTTACGGTGTTGGGATTTTTTGTTTTGGGGGTGGTTTTGTTGGTGGTGGGAAGGGTTTCGTATTTGGGTTTTTATAATTTGGCCTTTTATAAGGCGCGGGCGGAATCGAATTTAAGCGAGACCAACAGATTGCCGGCGCCACGAGGACTGATCATTGATGCTTATGGAAAAGTGTTAGCGGAGAACAAGCCGGTTTTTCGAGCGTTTCTTAACGTGCGCGATTTTTTAAAAAATGAGGCAGAGCAGCCCAGAGTAATTCAAGCAGTTTTAAATATTTTTGGAATTTCAAAGGATGATCTACTTAAATTGATTGAAGAGGATAATAAGAAGGGGTCGTCTAATGCGGTATTACTTGGAGAGAATTTGAATCAGGAGCAGATTGTAGAAATTAAGAGACTCAATCTAGTGGCGGTTTCGGTAACGAGTGGATTTAGTCGAATCTATAAGAATGGAGAGGTTTTCTCTCCGGTTCTTGGATACACTGGGGTAGTGGATTCTGAGGATTTGGTAAAGTATCCAAAACTTTCGGGTCGGGATTTAATTGGAAAAATTGGAGTGGAGAAGGTTTACGAGACAGTTTTGCAAGGTGAGTATGGGTCTTTTAAGAAAATTCGAGATGCTAAGGGGGTGGTGCTTGATGAAGAAGAGGAGCAACAACCAAAAATTGGTAAATCACTTCGACTCACTATTGATGCTGATTTTCAGATGTATTTTTATGAGAGGCTACGAAAAGGCCTCGCGGATTTGGGTCGGAAAACTGCAATTGGTTTAGCTCTAAATCCTGAAACGGGAGAAGTTTTGGCTCTGATTAATTTTCCTACATACGACAATAATATTTTTAATGATAGTACGAAGAGTGAGGAAAGGAGCGAGCTTTTTACAAATTCTAATCAACCGTTATTTAATCGAGCGATTGGGGGATACTATAATCCTGGATCTACAATCAAACCGCTCGTAGGGGTGGCGGCTTTGGAAGAAAAAGTAATTAATCCGCAGAAATATATTTTTTCGCCTGGTTTCCTTGATATTCCTAATCGTTATCAACCAGATAAACCAACTAGATTTTTAGATTGGCGTTATCAGGGAGACGTTAATTTGCCCTTGGCTTTAGCATATTCGAGCAACGTTTATTTCTATATTGTTGGTGGTGGTTCGCCTTATTCTGGTTCAAGTATTACTGGTTTAGGGGTTACGAGACTTAGAGAATGGTGGCAGAAATTTCACCTAGGAACGGCAACGGGGATAGATTTGCCCGGAGAGGCGAATGGTTTTTTGCCAAGTCCCGAAGATAAGAAAAAAAAGACTGGGACCGAGTGGTTTTTGGGCGATACCTACAACGTAAGTATTGGACAGGGAGATCTTTTGGTCACGCCGATTCAGTTATTGTCTTATATTGGCGCGATTGCTAATGGCGGTTTGGTTTATCGGCCTTACGTGGCAAAAGAAATGAACCAGCCCAAGGTGATTGCGGATCTTACCGATGCGGCTGATTCAATTGGAGTGGTGCAAGGAGGAATGTTGGAGGCGGTTCAAAATCAAAAAGGAACGGCTCATTTGCTTAGTAGTCTGCCATATCCAATTGCTGGGAAGACTGGAAGTGCTCAGGTAAAAAACAAGGCACAGGAAAATGCTTTCTTCGTGGGTTATATTCCCGATTCGGTGAAAAAGGGAGTGGAGTGGTCTACGACGAAGGGTTCGAAGATCGCTCTTTTAGTCTTGATTGAAGATGCGAAGCAGGGAAGTTTAAACGCAGTTCCAATTGCGAAAGATGTTTTGAATTGGTATTATGAGAATAGGATAGACGTGAATGACTAATTAAGAATTCTTACTTCGGAGGAAAATAATATCCAAGTAGGGAAAATGTTCTAAGTGTTCTAAAACAATGAGACTTTGGCGGAAAATTTTTCGTTATA
>CAZLXS010000011.1:0-2651 GCA_964563735.1 uncultured Candidatus Saccharibacteria bacterium | reverse complement strand
GGGGTTGCGTTTCTAATAGAATATTGCTATAAAGGTGGAAGCGGTTAGTAAGAGGTGAAGACTTTGTGGGCGACCCGGATGATTTTCCTTGTTCGCCGGGGGGAAATTCTCTGGAGTTGATAATTTTATCTTGAGGACTGGTTGGTTCTTAATCCCACTTGGTTTATAAGTGAGACTCAGTCGACCTAGTTGGTGATTGGTCTTGCCGAACCTCTTCTAATCTACTCCTGTCTGGGGTGGTGCGCTTGATTTTGAAGACTTTGTCTTACATCAGCACCACCTCTTTTTTTATCGTTTAATATTTTTTACGCTAGATTTTAAAAATGAAACAAAGAGAGGGTGGGGGCTAAACGGTCTTGATTTTAATTCTGGATGGAATTGAGTGGCGACAAAAAACGGATGGTTTTTGAGCTCAATAATTTCAACCAGATTTTTTTCTGGATTGATTCCAGAGACAATAATGCCGGCTTTTTCGAGAGCTTCGCGATAGTCGTTGTTGACCTCGTACCGGTGGCGGTGTCTTTCGTTAATGAGGGAGACTCCATAAGCTTTGTGGGCGATAGAATCTTTTTTAAGTTTGCACTTGTAGGCGCCTAGGCGCATCGAGCCACCGAGATTTTTTTCGGTGAGGTTTTCTTTTTGCTCTGGAAGAATATCGATAATAGGATGAGCTGGTTTGGTTTTGACTTCAGTGGTGTGGGCGTCTTTTAAATTAACTACGTTGCGGCCAAATTCTACAACAGCGAGCTGGAGTCCGTAACATAGGCCTAGGAAGGGGATGTTGTTTTTGCGGGCGAAAGAGATGGCTTTGATTTTACCTTCCACAGCTCGACTGCCAAAACCTCCCGGAACAATGATTCCATCATAATCTTTTAACTCTTTAACTTTTTCCGGATTAGTTTCGTAGGATTTCGCATTAAGCCACTCGATAACTGGTTTTCGTCCGACGGCCCAAGAGGCGTGCTTAACTGCTTCGATCACAGAAATGTAGGAGTCTTTGAGGGTAAATTTGCCAGTGTCGAAGTATTTACCAACGATACCAATCTTAACAGGACTTTTGGCCAGCTGAATTTTTCTTTGAAGTTTGCTCCAGTTGGTACCACCATTTTTCTTAGCGTTAATTCCGAATTTTTTAAGAATCTGGATAGTGAGGTTCTCTTTTTCAAAATTAACTGGAACTTCGTAGATGTTTAGAACATCGGGAGCGGAGACAATCGAGTCCGCCGAAACATTGCAGAAGATTGAGAGTTTTCTTTTGCGAGGCTCGTCTAGGGGGGAGCTCGATCTAGCAAGAATGATATCTGGTTGAATACCAGCGGAGTTTAGAGTGCGGACAGCGTGTTGGGTCGGTTTGGTCTTCATCTCTCCAAGGTTATGAGGAATGGGAAGATAGCTTACTAACATAAAGAGTACGGATTCTGGTTTTTCGATTTTCATCATACGTCCAGCTTCCAAGAAGAGGATGTTTTGATATTCTCCAACGGTTCCACCAATTTCTATAACCACAAAATCGGCCGAAGATTTCTTGCCAGCTAATTTAATCCTCCGAATAATTTCTTCGGGGATATGGGGGACGACTTCGACACACCGGCCACCATATTTGAGGGCGCGTTCGTTTTCGATAACGGTTTGATAGACCAAACCGGTGGTCATGTAATTGCTTCGGAGGATATCTTTGTTTAAAAATCTTTCGTAGTTTCCAATATCTTGATCGCATTCCAAACCATCTTCGGTGACAAAAACTTCCCCGTGTTCAACGGGGTTCATGGTGCCTGCATCAACGTTGATGTAGGGGTCAATCTTAACGGCGGTGACTTTGTATCCGCGCTCTTGGAGAAGGGAGGCGATGGAAGCGGCGGCAACACCTTTGCCGATTCCGGACATCACCCCTCCAGCAACGAAGATATAACGCGTCATATTTGTGGGTAGACGTGGTTTGTTCGATTCAGTTGATTCATGGCAGAAAAATTTGGCCTATGCTAGACTAGCTCTGCGTAGTCGATCAGCCACGATAATTATACTCCATGTGAGTAGATTATGGTTGTGGACAAGAAATAGTTGCGTGTTTGTAGAAAAATATTTATAAAATTGTTATGGCGGATCAATTATTTAAAGAACAACCTAAAACTCCTTTTGAAGTTGATGCAGAGAAGTTGGCGATAGAGGTAAAAAACTATCAAGAAAAAACGGAAGCAAAAAATTTGGATTCGCGAGAGGTGATAAAAAGAACGATTCAGCAATCTACTGGAACGGTGACTGATGATGCTAATAATTTAAAAGACGATGGCGTTTTGCCGGATTACGCCAATCAAGCTCCGGCTTCGGTGAAGTTGGAGGTTGAAACATTGATCCAAAAAGCGTTGGAGCACGGAATTTATAGCGCTCTAGGTGAGGCGAAAAATTCTTCGCCTTTTGTGCTAGATGCTTTTCATGATGCTCTAACTGGAAAATTGTACGAAGAATTTGAGAAGCGGGGACTGTTGAGATGAGAATCGCCGAGCTCAGCTCGACTTTGTTTTGTATATTTATTTTAGGTCGAGCTCAGCTCGACTTTGTTTTGTATATTTATTTTAGGTCGAGCTCAGCTCGACTTTGTTAGGTGTATTTAGGGTTTTATGTCAACCGGCATGTTATAATTATTCTGTGATCTA
>CAZLXS010000010.1:0-17234 GCA_964563735.1 uncultured Candidatus Saccharibacteria bacterium | reverse complement strand
CCAAACGCGGACTTTTTTTATTAATATTCATGGGTGTAAATATTATCAAATCAACTTTTCACGAAATACCCGAATATCAAAGTTTAGCTTTTAAGCTGAAATGAACTATCGGAGGTTTTAAAAGCTTGGTCTTTTGTTATTCAAAAGTTTTAAAACCGAGATGTAGATGCAAGATTACCGCAGGAGTAATCCTGACATCGGTCATTTCAGTTTAAAAGCTAAACGGCTACTATTATCACACCATTAATTAGAAATTTCACCCAATACCTCTCTCATCACCTCTCGATCACTCCACGGAATTCTTCTTCCATCTTTAATATGAATAAAAGATTCACTCCCTTTTCCAGTAACCACCACCGTGTCCCCAGCCCCAGCCAGACTCACCGCCTTCTTCATTGCCTCTCTTCTATCTAGAATCTCAAAAATTCTTGGAATCGATTGCCCCTCTCTAGAAATTCCGGATTTTATCTCCGCTAAAATCTCATTCGGGTCCTCATCATAAGGATCCTCGTTGGTTAAAATAATCTGATCACAAAACTCTCCGGCCACTCCGCCCATCACCGGTCGCTTCCACTTGTCTCGTCCGCCCCCAGCCGAACCCAAAACACAAATCAATTTTGCATCCGAGCTCATAAACTCGCTTCGCCCAAGCGTGCTATAAACTTTTTTTAAACTATCTGGCGTATGCGCATAATCAATCACCACCTTAAATGGTTCTTCTTGAATCACCTCCATCCTCCCCGCTAGTCCCTTAAAATTTCTTATCGCCAGTTTTATTGTTTCTAAGTCAATTCCAATCTGCTTTGCCACCGCTACCGCCGCCGCCACATTCTCTCGATTAAATTCTTCAAACAATAAATTACTATTTTTGTCAATGGAATCCCCTATCGTCTTCTGAAAAACTTCTTGTACTGCCTTATCCGCAACCGAATACAAAAAAACTTTTTCTCCCCCAATTTTCTGCGTAAAAAAATCTACACTCGCATCATCTCGATTTAAAAAAATCGCCGCCCCCTCCTTCGCCGCATAATTTAAAAAAGAAAGTTTTACCTCTCGATATTTTTCGAAAGATCCGTGGTGCTCAATATGTTCTGGCGCTAAATTCGTAATCAAGCCCATCCCCCAATTTAAAAATCTATGCCTATGCAAATCCACTCCCTGCGAAGTCACTTCCACAATCGCATAACTACATCCCGCCTTCACCGCTTTTCTTAAAAATCTTTGGATCGAAAATCTTCCGGGCATCGAATTCTCTGTTTTATTTTTTTCGTAGCTTTCATTAATCACCGAATGCACCGATGATAATATCGCTGTCTTTTTCCCCGCCGCTTTTAAAATCGCATTTATAATTTCCACCGTCGTCGACTTTCCCTTTGTGCCGGTCACTCCAATTAAAAAAATATTTTTACTGGGCGCTCGATATATCACACTCCCCAAAAAAGCCAAAGAAAAATGGTAGGTCTTAATTAGAAATGGAAATCTATACAAAAACTTTACGATCGAATTATTTTTCAAATTAGCGAGCATGTTTTTTTAAAGAAAGATTTTTAAGCGCCAACTTTAACCTATCTTCCAAATTAGAAATTTCTTTGGGAACGATCTCCAACGCTCGCTTACCCTCTTCTCTTCCATAACCTAACCCGACTAAAGTCTCAATCAAATCTTTGTCTACCTCCATTTTCAAAACCACTTCACCCGACTTCTCGCTCGAAACTTTATTCTTAAGTTCCAATACAATTCTCTCTGCTGTTTTTTTACCAACCCCCGAAGCCGAAGAGAAAAGATCACTTCGTCCCTCCGCAATCGCCGCCGCTAAATCTTTTATTTCTGCTACATCTAAAACCGCTAAGGCCGACTTTGGACCGATCCCGCCAACCGTATTCAAAAGCTCAAAAAAATGAAGCTCTTCTTCATTCAAAAATCCGTAAACTTCTAATGCTGTTTCACGAACATAAAGCCTCGTAAAAATTAATATTTTTTTATCGTTTACTTCGATTCTATTTATTAACCTATGCGGAGCGGAAATTTTATACCCAACCCCCTGCACATCCAAAACAAAAAAATCTAAATCCTTATGGATCACTATTCCGTTCAAAGTAAATATCATTAATCGAATTATAGATATAAAAAACCAATAAATGAAGTCCCCAGCATAAAAGAATAGCTGTATTAAAAAATAAGCCGATAAGCACGTAAAACCTATGTTTAAAAGAAAAGTATTCCAAAGAATGTTTAGCGCTAAACATTCTTATGAAAAACCCAAAAAACCAATAATCCAATAAAACCTAGGTATTACAAATTAAATCACCCAAAAAAATGTTTAGCGCTAAACATCCACAATCAACCAATAAGCCGATAAGCACGTAAAATATGGGTTTTACAAAGAAACACCCTTAAAAATGTTTAGCGCTAAACATCAACCATTCCAGTAACATTGTTTAGCGCTAAACAATTACATTAAAAATAAATCGGCAAAACTACATATATAATGAGGCAACCATCAATTTGCCTTATTATATTGTTTAGCGCTAAACATTACACCAAAAATACCAGTGTTATTTAGATTAAAAACCATTAAAATTAAAACAAATGTTTAGCGCTAAACATTCTCATCTAAAAACCGGAGAAGCTGGGGAAAATATGGCCGTAGATTTCCTAATTAATTTAGGCTTTAAAATCATCGAAAGAAATTACAGCCAAAAATATGGAGAAATCGATATCATCGCAAAATCCAAAAACGGAGTTTTAAGGTTCATCGAAGTCAAAACTATAAACGAGCAAAGTGGTTTTAAACCAGAAGATAATCTCACTAAAAATAAATTAGAGAAACTTAAAAAAATATGCTCGGTCTACGCTAATCAAAATCAGAATTTGGTGGGGGAGTTGGGTTGGCAAATCGATCTAATTGCCATTCAAATTTCCAAAACCACCACCAATCAAAATTTTTCCCACCTATTGACAAAAGAAGATAAAAATTATCTTATTAATTTCTACGAAAACATTGTAAACTTCTAGCGAGTGCGTTAAAAATAAATTATGTCCGGACATAACAAATGGAGTCAGATTAAACATCAAAAAGAAACGACCGACCAAAAAAGGAGTCGCCTCTTTTCAAAAATCTTAAACACCATTTCTATTTTTGCGCGCGAAGATTCCAATCCCCAATTCAACGTTCAACTCCGCTCCGCAATTCAAAAAGCTAAAGATGCGAATATTCCACAAGACAATATCGAGCGAGCTATTCGTCGCGCCTCTGATCCATCCGAAATTTTAGAAGAACTTATTTTTGAAGCTTACTCCGAAAATGGAATCGCTATACTCATTGAGGCAATCACCAACAACCGGAATCGAACCGTCGCTGAAATTAAAAAAATAATTTCTGATCACAATGGTAAATGGGCCGAATCGGGAAGCGTGCTGTGGGCTTTTGAAAAAAAACAAAATGGAGCCGAAAGATCTTGGCAAGCCAAATTTACTGGAAACTCAACCAACGAAGAAAATCTTCGCCTCCAAAAATTTATTGAAGCACTTCTTGATCATCAAGATGTCCAAAATGTTTTCACAAATGCCGAACTCGCAGGAAATTAAAAAATAAATGGCTATAATTTTAGGGGTTGATCCCGGGTCTCATCGAATTGGCTACGGAGTCATTCACGCTATTAAATCTAATTACGAACTTCTTGAAGCTGGCGTAATCGATTTACCCAAAGGCGCCAAATCAGAAGTCACGCTTCAAGCTATTGGATTGGAATTAAAAAAAATTATTAAAAAACATCGACCGTCTATTCTGGCTATTGAAAAACTCTACATCACTAAAAATCACAAAACCGTTCTTGGCGTTGCGGAGGGTAGGGGAATCATCCTGCTCACCGCTCTTGAGGCCAATTTAAAAATTCAAGAACTAAGCCCGAACGAAATCAAGGCTGGTATCACTGGATATGGATCGGCCGATAAAAAATCTATTGCCAAAATGGTTAGATTTTTTCTCCAAAAACCGGATTTAAAAATTATTGACGACGCCACCGATGCTCTAGCATCAGCCATCGTTGCTAGTCACAAAAACCAAGCCCTAGCTGGGGATTTGACAAGGTAAAAAAATAAAATATACTACTTGCAATAAAGTGATATTTTAAAAATTTCTCTCCGTGGCTGAGGATGGAGAGAAAAAGGTCGTAACTTTTTGTTGCCCAATAATGACAACAGCATCTACAGAAAAAAAACTTCTCTCCGCGTTAACCGGCGGTAGTGGTTTAAGTGATGATTACGAAGAAGATGACACCTTCACCGAAAACAACGACGGCTTTGAAGAGGAAAATCTAGAAGACGAAGAGGAAGAAATTTAAATTTAAAAAACTAAGCCCGCTAAATGCGGGCTTGTTTTTTTGCTCAAATCGTAGCAATAATATAAGTATGCATTCAAAACCAAAACAAGACTTTCTTAAAAAATTTTTTCTCGTTGCCGGAATTATTATTGGAGCTTTTATTTTAATCGGCGTAATTAGCTTTTGGTATTTTGCCAAAGATCTTCCTTCTTTTGAAGAAATCTCTAATCGCCGCATCACTCAATCCACTAAAATCTACGACCGCACCGGCAAAGTCTTGCTCTACGAAATTTCTAATGGTCAAAAACGCACCAAAATTCCACTCTCTGAAATTCCTGAAGAACTGAAAGCGGGGACCATCTCCATCGAAGATGCTAATTTTTACACTGAACCAGGTTTTAGTATTAAGGGCACCTTGCGCGCCTTCTTAACTAATCTGCGCCGAGGTCGTATCGTTCAAGGTGGTTCCTCGATCACTCAGCAACTTGCCAGAAATGCCTTTCTCTCAACCGAACAAACCATCACTCGAAAAATCAAAGAGATCATCATCGCTATCCGCTTAACTCGTTATTACCCAAAAGATCAAATCCTCGAACTCTATTTAAACGAAATTCCCTACGGCCCCACCCTCTATGGAGTAGAAGCGGCCAGCGAAGCCTACTTCAGCAAACCAGCTAAAGACTTGAGTCCCAAAGAGAGTGCCGTCTTAGCCGCCCTCCCCAAAGCTCCAAGTTATTATTCGCCGTGGGGTAGCCACCAAGAAGAACTCCTTGTTCGAGCCGACTTGGTTTTAAAAAGAATGTTCGAGTTGGGAAAAATCACCGAGTCGGAATACAAAAAAGCACTCGCTGAAAAAATCTCTTTCTCGCCTCAAGGTGATGGCATGCGTGCACCTCACTTTGTTATTGCCGTTCAAGATTATCTAACTCAAAAATATGGCGAGGACGAGGTGCGTGTTGGCGGACTCAAGGTTATTACCACTCTCGACTGGGACCTCCAACAAATCGGAGAAAAGGCCGTAGCCGATGGAGCCAAAAGGAACGAAGAACTCTACAAGGGGAAAAATTCGGCCCTCGTGAGTGAGGATCCCAAAACTGGCCAAATTCTAGTTATGGTTGGGTCTCGAGATTATTTCGAAAAAGACGCGGAGGGAAATTTTAACGTCGCCACCCAAGGTCTCCGCCAACCAGGATCAGCTCTTAAGCCCTTTGTTTATATGGGCGCCTTTGAAAAAGGTTTTACCCCAGAAACAATTCTTTTTGACGTACCTACTAATTTTGACACCACCGGCAATCCTGAAAAAAAATACACCCCAGAAAACTTCGACGAAATTTTTAGGGGGCCTGTTAATATTCGCCACTCGCTCGCTCAGTCTATAAACATTCCAGCCGTAAAATCTCTTTATCTAGTTGGCCTGAGCAACACCCTAAAAACTCTCTCTAATTTTGGCATTACCACTCTTAATGATCCTCGACGCTATGGACTCTCTCTGGTTCTGGGAGGTGGAGAAGTTAAGCTCATTGAAATGGTCGAAGCCTACTCCGTCTTGGCAGCAAACGGTATAAAACGCCCGCAGGTTTTAGTTTTAGAAGTTAAAGATCAAACGGGAAAAGTTCTTGAATCATTTAAAGACCAACCAGAAGAAGTTATAAACTCACAATACCCAAGACTTGTCACCGATATTCTCTCGGATGTTGATGCGCGCGCGCCACTCTATTCCGCAAGCTTGGGATTAACTCAGGTTCCTGGTCACGACATTGCGCTTAAAACTGGTACCTCAAACGATTATCGCGATGCTTGGACATTTGGATACACCCCAACTCTTGTAACGGGCGTATGGGCCGGAAACAACGACAATAAGCCCATGCAAAAACAGGGATCGAGCATCCTAGCCGCACTTCCAATCTGGCATAATTTCATGGAGCAAGCCTTAAGTGGTAAACCATCAGAAGGATTTGTGAGGCCCGACCCAACTCTTCCTCAAAAACCAGTTTTAGCTGGAAGCTATGTTGTAGATGGCGAAATTCACGACATTCTTTACTATGTCGACAAAAATAATCCCACCGGCCCCAATCCATCCAATCCAGATGCAGATCCTCAATTCAAAAATTGGGAAGTTGGTGTTTTAGAATGGGCAGGACGGAATCCAGGAATTGCCTCACAAAATAGCTCTGGTTCAAGTGTGACAGAGACCCCTCAAATCGAAATCAAAAAACCAATTAATGGAGAATTTGCCTCCCTCCCCATCAACATCCAAGCCAAAATAAAATCTGGATCAACCATTAAGGAGATCCGTGTTCTTATCAACAACTCCCTAGTTCGAACCGAAAATCAAAATCTTGGAACCACCTACGACTTAAACTGGCAGCTAAACCCATCCAACCTCTCTCCCCAAAATTCTTTAGAAATTAATGTGATTGATGCAAATGATAGAACTACTAAGCAAAATATAATTTTCTATCTGCAGTAGGGGACTATAAAAATCTTCAACCTTAATTTTAAAAGCATAGGAAACTATGCTTTTAAAATTGGCATCAAAATATAAAAATAAGAGGCTTCGTTTGGAGATTTAATCATCATCGGCTTGTTGTCCTCACTAATTCCCATAAAAATTTCCGAAGTTTCCAAAACCTTAATCACATCCAAAACATATCTCCAATTAAAACCCACTTCTTCCACCTCACCACTAGCCTTAATCGGCAAAGCATAACTATTCTCTCCAACCTCACCAGACCCAGAATAAACCTCCAAAACCCTACCCTTCTCAACAATTTTCATCTTCACCTCATTCGTCGCGCCACTAAAAACACTAGCTAATTTTACCGCCTTCATTAATTCTTCACGATCAATCACCGCTTCTCCAGAAAAATTCTTTGGGATAATTGCCCCATAATCAGGAAAGTTACCGTCGATTAATCTTGAAATTAGCTCAAAGTTTTCTGTTTTAAATAAAATCTGATTATCATCATTAAAAATCGAAACAACCTCATCGTCTTTTAAAATCCTAATTAACTCCTGCGCTGTTTTAAGCGGAATTAAAATTCTAAATCCATCTTCCATGTTCGACTTAAATTGAGTTCTTTGGATTGTTTTTTCTGCTAATCTAAAACTATCTGTAGCCACCAACTTTACCGTATCAATCGCGTAATCAAAAAGGATTGAATTTAATTCTGGTCTTAACTCAGAAAATTGCGTCGCTATAATTATTTTTTGAATCGCCTCTTTTAAATCACCCCCTCCTATCTCGATAAACTTTGTATTATTTTTTATTGCTGGAATTATTGGGAAATCATCACTTGGAATAGTTTGTAGAGACGCCTTGTAATTATCCGTAGTCACCTCAATCTTTCCACCTCGTTTCTCAATATTTAATCTCTCGGTTTGAATATTATTTAAAAGATTATTAAAAAGACTTATTGGAATACTTACTTTTCCCTTTTCAATAACCTTCCCAGAAACAAAATAACTAATCGCAATTTCTAAATTAGTTGCCGTAATTTTTATCTTCTCACCATCCGAATCAACTAAGGCGTATTTTAAAATTGGTAGATTAAGATTATCCCCGCTCGCTCGCTCCACAGCGGAGAATCCCTCTTTTAAATTACTTTTAATTATCACCACCTTCATTTTATTTTAATAATACAGTTATAAATATATATTAATTATTGTTATGTATTAGTGTTGTGGAAAACCACCTCTTAATCTAAATTTCTTTAATAAAATCAATAAAATAAATCGGCAAATTAGTTTAAAAGTTGGGGATTAAGTATGGACTAACTCTTATTAAAGAGAACTTCTTTAATAAAAAGTATTTTTTGATTTAAGGGAGAATTTTTATTTATTTCTTGATTTACCTTCTCAAAGGAGTGAATTACTGTAGTGTGGTCTCTTCCAAGCTTCTCCCCAATATATGGATAAGAAACCCCCAAAATATCCCGAAGTAAGTACATCACTACTTGTCTAGGTTCCACCATCTCTTTTTTTCTAGATCTGCCGGTTAAATCATCAATCTGAATGCCGTAATATTCGGCAACGGATTTAATAATCTGTTCATCACTCACTCTTCTTGAAAAACTCCGCGTCGATTTCTCTATAATATCTTCCGCTGATTTTTTATCTATGCGCACCCCTTTCTTATCTTGATAAAAAATAATTTTATTTAACACTCCTTCGAGTTCGCGAATATTTCTTTTTACTGCGTGAGCTACTAAGTCAATCACCTGAGCATCAAGCGCGCGATTCATGTCTTGAAGTTTGTTTTTAATAATCGCCACCCTCATCTCGTACTCTGGATAATTTATATCAGTCGTTAGTCCCCCCTCAAATCTGGAGCGTAAACGTTCTTGAAGTGTGGGGATAGATTGGGGTGGTCGATCCGAAGAGATAATAATCTGCTTGTTATTCTCATAGAGAGCATTAAAAGTATGGAAAAATTCCTCCTCCGTTTTCTCTTTTCCTCCTATAAACTGAATATCATCAATAATCAAAACATCAACATCTCGGTAGCGTCGCTTAATATCCTCCATCCTCTTATTTCTAATTGCCCAAACCACATCGCTCGTAAATTTTTCCGAAGAAACATATCGTGGCTTTATCTTGTTATTATATTTTTCCTTTATTGCATTCCCGATAGCCTGAATTAAGTGGGTTTTTCCAAGTCCCACACCCCCGTATATAAAAAATGGATTATATTTCTTCCCCACGTCTTCTACTATCCCGCTGGCGGCCGCATGAGCGAGCTCATTAGACGATCCCACAATAAAGGACTGCAGGGTATAGCGAGGATTTAAATTGCTCTCTGGGTCCACCCTGTTGAGTTCTAGACTGATCTGGGCATCCACTACACCAGTTTCAGCTCCAGATTTTCTATTATTTAAAATCTTTGGCTCCTGACTTGTTACTAAAAACTCTAATTTTCTAGCGCTATTATCAAAATTTCTAATAATACCCAGTAAATTTTTCTGGTATTTGTTTTCGATCCACTCTTTTGCAAAGTTGTTTGGCAGGGCGATATAAAAAACACCTTCTCGCTTATCTACTAAATTGCTATTCTTCAACCAGGTGGCAAAGTTAGCTCTGGATAGCTGGGTTTCCATCTCGTTTAGGGTAAGTTGCCAGAGCTGTTGAAGATCCATCGCTTTCATTTTAGTTTTATAATTGAGTTCGTCAAAGAATCATAAACGAGCTATATGGGGATTACCTGTGCATAAGACGTTTTTTCTTTCAAAAAATATTAACACCACTTTGTTTTTTGTGAAATAATTTACAATCGTCTCGCACTGTGTTAGAGTAATTTAAATGTCGCGAACCTATCAACCTAAAAAAAGAAAACGAGTCAAGACTCACGGATTTCGAGCTAGGAGTAAAACTCCAGGTGGCCGTAGGGTTTTAGCGAGAAGGCGAGCCAAGGGGCGAAAGAGAATCGCCGTCACCAAGAAACGCTAAAGATGATTCCCAGAAGGAATCGCCTCCCAGTCGCAGAATTTAAGAGTCAAAAGACTAGGTTTTTTAAGGATAACTTCTTTTCGGCTCGTTGGGCTTCTAATCAGTTGGGTTTTAATCGCTACGCCATCTTAATTAGTAGCAGAATTATCCCACTTTCAGTTGGTCGCCACACCCTTAAACGGAGAATCGCTTCGGTTTTAGAAAAATGGCCTAATTTAGGGGTTGATCTAGCTCTGTCGATTTTACCACTAGCAAAGACCGCTCAATTTTCCACGATTAGCTCCTCGATTGAAGCCATCTATGTAATAATTAAAAAAAATACCAGTTAATTTAAAAATCCTATGCTCTCTATTTGGAATGCCGTTATTCACGACCCCCTCTTGAATGGGTTGATTTTTCTTTATAACACCGTCGCTTTTCATAATCTTGGCATCGCCATCATTCTTCTTACTACCCTGATTCGCTTTGTTCTCTATCCGATTTTTAGAAAAAGCGCGCGCCACCAAAAGGTGATGCAGGAGCTCCAACCTAAGCTCAAAAAAATTCAAGAAGAGCACAAGTCGGATCGGGTTAAGCAGGGCGAGGCCATGATGGCGCTCTACAAAGAACACGATATTAATCCGATGTCTGGCTTTTTTTTGCTTCTCGTTCAACTCCCCATTCTCATTGCCCTCTATAGTATTTTTAGAAATCTAGACCCCGGGGCTTTTACTGGTTTATATAGTTTTGTTAATCACCCCGAAGTTTTAAATTACACCTTTGGTAGCTTGATAAATTTAGCCGAGCGTAGTATCGTGGGTGGAAACCTGATCATCCTTATTTTTGCCGCCGTCGCCCAGTTTTATCAGGCCAAATTGACTATTCCGCCTCAAAAAAGCGGGGTGGTCGAAGGTCCGGCGGAAAAATTAGGACGAAAAATGGTGCTTGTGGGTCCGATAATTACCGTCGTTGTGCTCTGGCAAATGCCAGCTGCCGTCAGTCTTTACTGGCTTACCACCTCCATATTTTCCATTATTCAGCAGGTTATAGTTAATAAAGAACATGACGAACGAACCAAATTGGGAAACATTCATCAAAAAAGCGATTGAGTTGATGGGTTTTAAAGATTTTCGCGTCGAGATTGACGCGGAAAGATCTCGTGGTTTAGTTTTTATCTATGACAACCCCGACCTCATCAAAGAGAATCTCCCGGTTCTAGTAAATAATTTTAATTACTTGATTCAGATGGCCGCCAAAAAAACTGGTACGAGCCCTGTCTTTTTTGATTTTAATAACTATCGCCAAGAACGCGAAAATCTTATCACCGAATTAGCTCGCGCCGCGGCTAAAAAAGTTTTAGCTACGGGGACAGAGGTTTCTCTGCCAGTTATGAACTCTTATGAAAGACGCCTCGTACACGTGGCCTTGGCGGTTCATCCTGACGTAAAAACCGAAAGCGTCGGCCAAAAGAAAGATCGCCACGTTATTATTAAAAAAATAATCCTCTAAGCTATCTTATTGGTTGAGGTTTTGAGTAGGGGAGCCGTTCGGCTCTTTTTTAATTTCCCCATGGCTCATAACGAGGGAGGGTTCGGGTATGTTTCGGCGTTCGCGTAATAATCTCAGTAGCTCGTAGAAACTGCGTGAAGAAGTCCGTCTAAACGGTTAATAAAATAAACCAATCCATTTTTTGTTTCAATATTTGTTGCGTCCAACACTTCTTTCTCTGGTAGATCGAGCGGAGAAATATCTCCTAATTCTAAATCAATTTTAAAAATATCATCGTTTGTAAAGATTGCTCCCTGCCAATACTCATCTGGCAAAATTTTTCTTCCTAATTTTTCCGCGTCTCTTGGTATTGCGCAGTACACTAGCTTACGCATTGCAATCTCTTTGGTCGAGGTGCCACTTTGGCTGGTAGTGATCGGCTCCGTCCCAAAGATACACTTCTCGGGCAGAGTTAAAAAATTAAATCTTCTCAAGATCTTTCCAGATAGATCTATTAAGCTTAAGCGTTCATTGATGGTATTGTTGTTCATTGAAATCAATCCATAATTGTTAGTCCTATCCCACGTGCTCTGGAGTCCCAAGCGATCGCCCAGCACCGTGCTAATTAAATTAGTTTTTAAATCTACTTTCCAGATCGAGGTTGCCACATAAGCCGAACTTCTTTCTTTTAAGATTATCGTTGTTGGGTAGGTCCAGTGCGGAATTAAATCGGCCGAGCTAAAATCAGCTATTTTTTTCGGCACCGCTTTTGCATTGCCAAGATCAATCGTCAAAAGTGACTGACCAGTTTTTGTTTTTGAAAAATAAGCCAAGCGGTAATCATTAGGCGACCAACTCGCCGGCCACCGAACATCTTTAAGGGGTCTCCAGTTTTTTTGTTTCAAATCAAAAACACTGGCAGTTGGATTTGTTCTCTCTCCTAAATAAGCCAAGATCTTTGTTCCATCATAGGAGAATGTTGCTCCAATTAAATTTTTAACCTCTTCTTCTCCTATAGCTTGGACATTTTTTTCCGCTATCAAATTAATTTTACCGTTCTGATTAATCACCACAACCGAGCCATCTTTATTGGGAAAATAGGCGAGGGTCGGCTCTTGATGAATTACTGTAGTTTTCTCTGTAGGAATTATGGTTGGAGTGGTCGAGGTTGGAGCGTTGGGGTTCGGATTAATTGTTGTATCGTCTCCGCGCATAAAAAACCACCAGATGAGTCCTCCGGAAATAATCATGATCACCAATATTAAAACCCAAATATATTTTTTCATAAAATCAGTTTTATTTTTAGTTGTAAACGCACCGAGCTCGCTCCGTTGGATTAGTTATTGGAGAGCAAACCCCACCACTACATCTTCCAATGATACCCTCGCAGGTTGGGCTCTGGTTACACCTCAGTATTGTAATCGGAGTTCCATTTGGTTGTGGTTCTTGATCTGTGCAACCATATATCGGGGTTGATAGATTGTCGTCTTGGTCCCCTGTTATTTTGTCGACTTTTCTTAAACTATCAATGCCCGGCACCACTAAAGTTCCATTATCAAATTTAAATATATCGTCGTTCACTATATTTAAAATAATTCCACCACCAGCCAAAAGTAATAGTCCGATCAATGCCGAATAGATCCACTGCTTGGCATCGCTCTGGCCAGATGGATTACCAGCCGCGAGAGCGTATCTGATTCCAGCATAAACTATCACCGCAAAAGCTAAGACCCCGCTAAAAATCAAGGCAAATTGATAAAAACTAGCGACAATCCCTCCGGGATCGTTAGCAGAAGTTCCCGGTGGAATATTCGGATTTACTTCTATGATTTTGATATCCGCTCCAAAAACCACAATCGGCAGAACAAATAAGCTAATTAACAAAAAAATTTTTAATTTATTCATCCCTATCTTTTAAAAGTAAGCTCGATTGATTTTGAAACTTTTTCTTTGGGTTGCAAAAGATTCATCGCGTCTAGTGATACATTAAGCTTGGTGCCGATTACGGTTTTAGGATCAAGATTGATTGTCAGCGTGTCTGGGTTGTCGTTGTTTTCTGGTGTTTGCCCATTGACTATCCAGTTAAAAACTAAATCAGTTGATTTGGTGGTATTAAAAAAGAAAGCGTTGGCTTTGAGAGTTGGATTTAAAATCGAGAAGTTTCCATCAATCCATGGGGCTTGAGGCACCACCTTAGCCTCTACCACTGGGATGTTGATGGTTTTTGCAATCTGCCCTCCAGCATAATTTGGGAGCTGCACCCTAATTTTATGTTCACCGGTTTCGCGAGGATTAAAAGAGATGGTCTGTATTCCTTTGCTGTTCTCTATTAATTCATCATCAAGGTACCAGTAGATAGTTTCTTCGCCGATGGTTTTAGTTCTGCCATCTTGAACCACGGTTAAGAAAACTTTTACTAATGAGTTTGTGGTTGGAAGCGCTTTTCCGGTGTACCAAGACGGAGTGTAAGTTTCTGTTTCCCATGTCAAAATTATCGATGGCTTTCCTGCTCCGAGCGCGCTTGTTGGTGTGAGTAATACTACAAAAACCCCAATTAAAAATAGCCAAAAATTTCTCATACTTTCGCCTTTATTATACCACTCTAGCTTTATTTTGATTAAGGGATTGTGCAAAAGATTAGCCCTTAGGCCGCTTGACGATATTCTGATTCAGTCGAGTTAGTCTCTTCTTCTTCGGTTAGGGGGTAATTATATGGGGATTCTTCCATTGAGTTTATTAAGGCGTCTTCAGATGTATCTCGGCTTAGTTGATCCTCTGGATCCATTGATGGAGACGGAGTAATGTCTCGAATAAATTTTCCAGCTTTTTTAGCGACAGAAGCCCCGCGACTTGCCCCAACCGCTTCGCTGGCTCCGGCTGCTGCTTCGGTTCCCGCTACTACCTCAGCTCCTATAGTTGCTTCTGTTGCTCCAGCTACAACGGCCCCACCAGAAGCCATAGCGCCTCCTGTGGCCGCTCCAGCACTACTAGCTCCAGCTACTGCTACGCCACCTGCCCCACCGGTTACTGCCGCCGCTCCAACAGCTAGGCCAGCTGTTCCAACCGCGCCCAGTGCTTTAGCCGCTTTTGGATGACGATCTAAATACACCACAGCGGCAAAACCAATCGTGAGCATAGGGAATTCATTTAAAATTGGAACCAACTCAATAAGCTGAGAAATAATAAATCTAGAAGAGGGCAGCCCCTTAACTTTTAAATAAAAATTAAGAATCGGCGAGATTATGAGTAGTATGTACGGGCCAATAAATAAAAATACAGCCGAGACGGCTTCAAGAATAGCTAGGGCTATCGTGATCAAGATGGCTTCCACGTCGGATATCTTTGGTTCCGGCTTGTGCGCTTCCTCCATGCCTAGATTATACCAAAGCCAGTCCCTCGAAGCTTTAAGAAGGATATTAGAAATTAGTAATTAGACATTAGAAATTCTCGCTATGCTCCCTGTTCTCTATTCTCTAAAATCTGTTTTGGATCTGTTGTAATTAATTGATCTTCAAAATAAGAGGGGATAATCTGAATTGCTACATGTTTTCTTCCGGCAAAGAACAAACCGCTTCCAATCTCGGCGGTGAGCAACATATTTTTTTCGGCCTCAGTCAGGGCAAAAGCTTTGGCTACTATGTCTATTGCCGCCGGAGCTTGTTTTAAAAGAATCTGAATTGATGAATTGGTAATGATCGGTCGGCCATAGGGCGAGCGCAAGAAATCTTCCACGTCCTGTGTGATCGTCGAAACGCCCAGGTAATATTTTCTAGCTCGCTTCACAAGGCCAAAGAGGAAGCTGGCGCTGTCTTCGTATTTCATCATAATCCACGCCTCATCTATGATTAACAATCTTTTTTTGAGTTGTGCTCTGGTTAAATTCCAAATGAAGTTTAAAACCACATACATCGCCACTGGACGCAATTCTTCTTCTAAGTCTCGAATCGAAAAAACAATCAATCGATTTGTTATATCAATGTTCGTTGGCTGATTTAAAAATCCAGCAAAACTACCCTTCGTATATTTATAGAGTCTTTCGGCTAATCCATGACCACCCTCTAAGTTTCGCAAGATTGTTTCGAGGTCCTCAAGTAGTGGAGCCTGAGCCTTAGAAAAATCTTCTCCGGGGACAATCTCTCGGGAAGCATAAGTTTCGGTGACCGCTCGATCAAGTAAGGCATCTTCCTCAACCGATAATTTTCCTAGCATCAGTTTTAAAAGTCCGGCCAAATTGACGATGTGCGATCGCAAGACATCCGATGGGGTTTCTCCTTCTGGGATTACCGGTACATCAAACGGATTTACATGTTCGGCCGAAGAGAGGGAGATATTAAAAAAGCTTCCGCCGAACGCCTCGGTTAATCTTTCGTATTCATTTTCTGGATCAATCACAATCACATCTATTCCCATCATCAGATAGCGAATAATTTCTAGTTTAGTGGTGTAGGATTTTCCAGCGCCAGATTTAGCAAAGACCACTTGGTTGGCGTTTTCGAGTGAAAAACGATCAAAGATCACTAGGTTGTTATTGTGGCGGTTAATTCCGTACATAATACCTTGATTCGAATTTAAATCTTCCGAAACAAAAGGAAAGAAAGACGAAATCGGGGACGAGTTCATTGGAGTCCGCACATCTAGTTGGTCGTCTTGAAGGGGGAGAACCGAAAGAATTCCTTCGAGTTGCTGAAAGAGGGCTGGCTTGATATAGATAATTTTTGACTCCAGCAGGGATTCAATCTTGCTCTCTAGTTTGGCTAGTTCGTCTGCTGTGTCCGCGTAGATTGCAATATATACTCCCACTTCAAAGAGTTTTTCTTGTGCTTGTTGCAGGGCGTCGCGCAAACTCTCGACATCTTGAAAAGCAGTTTCGAGCATCGGGTCCCGCACCAAGCCCTTGTCTTGTTGATCGGTAATTTGCGATTCAATCTGCGCCGCTTTTTTGCGCAATTTTTTGAGCGCCATACCGGTGTCTACCGGATTAATATAAATAGAAATATCAAAAATGTTCGGCAAATTAATCAATGGTTCAAACCATCCGGTCGAAAGGTAGCGAGGATAAGAAAAAACAAAAAAAGTTTTAACAAATTTGTTTCCAATTTTTAAGAAATTAGAATTAACCTCCACCCCAGCCGGAGCGATAATCTTTTTTGTATCGGAAAAATTTGGTTGTTGGTCCATCGTTTTTTAAGTGGGTAGGTTTAAAGTTTCCTTCTCAATTTTTTCTGGATTATAAAAGTTGTAGAAAAGCTCAATCAGTTCTTGGTTGTTTAAAACCACCGCGTCCAGCTCTACCGCGCGCAATCCTTCGACCACCTGACTAGTCCTTTGAATTAGTTGATTTAAACTTTCTTGAAATTTCACTTCTTTCTCTTGGTCACTTGTTTCTTTTTTTGCTGCTTCGGAGTCGGAATTTTTATTTAAAAACGGCAAAAATCTTGATAATCCAGAAATTTGAGAAGCCGTAGGAATCGCAATTGGGGAAAAGGGGACAACCACAAAAAAAATCTTCTCCATAATTTCGTTGTCTCGCACAAATCCAGCAATAAATTCTTTGTATTCAGAGATTTGGCTTTGAAGTAGCGCTGACGGCTCTTCTCGTTTTCTAGCTTCTAATCCGTCAAGATATCTGGTTATATTTATTTTTCTAGAGTGCACCATGATTTGAATTGGAAAATCCAAGGCGTTTAAAAAGCTCTGATACGTGCTCGAAATCAAATCCATCTCCATTTCGGATTTCAAAGCTGTGTTTACTCCAGAGACCATCACCACCTGTCGCAAACTTCCATCTTTTTGCAAAACCGTATTGTCTCGGATTGTCTCGATCGTGACTAGGTCTTGGGTATTGGCAAATTGGGCTTTGTTGGGCATTTTATTCTTAGGTACAAAAAATAATAACCTTGATCTTCTGATTAATCTAATTATAAATTATAAAAACCAAACAATCACCCCCCACGGATTAATCATTCGTGTCTATGCCCTGTTGACTTTCAATATTTGTAA
>CAZLXS010000009.1:0-17368 GCA_964563735.1 uncultured Candidatus Saccharibacteria bacterium | reverse complement strand
CTTTTTCCTACAATTTCCCAGTGCCTTAAAAGGCGTATATTTTTTTCTATCTCTTCATGCCCACAGTTCGGCAATTAATCAAAAAAGGAAGAACCAGCGCGAAAGCTAAAACCAAAGCTCCCGCGCTTTCTACCTATTTCAACACCATCCTTAACAAGCCGGTTAATTCCCCATCTCCTTTTAAAAGGGGAGTTTGTCTTAAAGTTTTTACTACTACCCCTAAGAAACCAAACTCGGCTTTAAGAAAGGTTTGCAGGGTTCGACTTACAAATAGTTCCGAGGTGACAGCTTATATTCCAGGAGAAGGTCACAACCTTCAAGAGCACTCTATTGTGGTTATTAGAGGAGGCAGAGTTAAAGATCTTCCCGGAGTTCGCTATCACGTCGTAAGGGGTGTGCTCGATACCGCCGGAGTTGATGCTAGAAAACAGCAACGCTCCAAGTATGGTTCAAAGCGACCCAAAGCTAAATAATAATTCATGAGAAAGAAACGAGTTTATAAAAAATATTACGGACCAGATATAAAGTATGGCCGAGTGGATCTTGGTCGGTTTATTAACTACGTCATGCGCGAGGGTAAAAAATCTACCGCCGAGAGGGTGGTTTATGGAGCTTTTGAAAAAATTGGAGCAGTGACCAAAGAAGATCCAATCGCTGTTTTTGAAAAAGCCATGCAGAACGCCTCGCCAGTCTTAGAGGTGGTCTCAAAGCGAGTTGGTGGAGCGAACTATCAGGTTCCCCAAGAAGTGACTCCAGAAAGGCGCTTTATTTTGGCTTCTCGTTGGATTATCGGTGCAGCTAGAAACAAAAAAGGCGTTCCGATGGCTAAAAAATTAGCCGACGAGATCGTAGCCGCCTCCAAAAACGAAGGATCAGCTATTAAAAAGAAACAGGACACCCATCGCATGGCCGAAGCCAATCGCGCTTTCGCTCATTTTGCCAACCGTCCTTCAAAATAAACAGTATCCAAAGAGTTTCTGCTTTGTATTTTTCAACTTTAAATTTTAAAAACTTAAACTAGTATGGCCCGTCAATATCCCATCGAAAAAATTCGAGACATCGGCATTATTGCCCACATCGATGCTGGAAAAACCACCGTTTCCGAGCGCGTGCTTTTTTACACTGGTATCTCTCATAAAATTGGAGAAGTTCACGAGGGAACTACGGTGATGGATTGGATGGAGCAAGAAAGAGAGCGTGGTATCACTATTACCTCTGCCGCTACCACCGCCTTCTGGATCCCAACCTACAAAAGAGGGGATAAGGGTTTCGAATACCGCATTAACCTAATTGATACTCCGGGACACATTGACTTTACCGTAGAGGTGAAGCGTTCTCTACGCGTTCTAGATGGTGCGGTTGTGGTTTTTGATGGTGTCGCCGGTGTAGAACCTCAATCCGAAACTAACTGGCACTATGCCGACGAATACAAAGTTCCTCGGGTTTGTTTTATTAATAAATTAGATCGCATGGGCGCGAGCTTCGAAAAAAGCTTAGCTTCTATTCACGAACGGCTGACTCCTAACGCTATTCCGATTCAACTTCCTATCGGATCCGAGTCTGATTTTCGTGGCATCATCGATCTTTTACAAAAGAAGGCTTTTGAATTCCAAGGTGATCACGGTGAAAAAATTGTTGAGATCCCTGTTCCAGAAAACCGTTTAGCCGACGTCGAAAAATTCCGCCACGATTTAATCGAGAAGATTGTTGAAAACGACGATGTCTTGATGTCTGCTTATCTAGATGGAAAAGAGATCGGTTTAGAAGATCTACGCCGAGTCCTTCGCAAGGCCACCATCGAAAACAAATTAATCCCAGTGCTCTGTGGCTCTGCTCTGAAGAATAAGGGTGTGCAGTTGATGCTTGATGCAGTGATTGACTATTTGCCGTCGCCAATTGATATGCCACCCACCAAATGCACCGATGCGAAAACTGGTGAACCAGCTAGTCGCGAACCAAAAGACAGCGAGCCTCTTGCCGCTCTCGCTTTTAAAATTGCTACTGATCCATACGTCGGCACCCTCTCTTTCTTTAGAGTTTACTCGGGCACCCTCTCTAGAGGTTCTTATATTTTTAACTCGACCAAGGGCGAGCAGGAGCGTATCGGTCGGATCGTTCGCATGCATGCGAATCAAAGAGAAGAGGTTGATGATATTTATACCGGAGAAATTGGCGCTTTGGTTGGTTTAAAAAACACCACGACTGGCGACACTCTTTGCTCACCGGAACAGCCGATTATACTGGAACGAATTACTTTCCCAGAGCCAGTCATCGGAGTTCGTATTGAACCAAAAACTAAAGCTGACCAAGAAAAAATGGGTACAGCACTTCGTCGTTTAGCCGAAGAAGATCCAACTTTTCGAGTTGCTGGTGATCCAGAAACTGGAGAAACTATTATTCGTGGAATGGGTGAGTTGCATCTTGAAATTATTGTGGATCGAATGAAGCGCGAATTTGGTGTGGATGCCAATGTTGGTCGTCCTCAAGTGGCCTATCGCGAAGCTATTACCGCCGAAGCCGAAGCCGAAGGAAAATATATCCGCCAATCTGGTGGTCGTGGTCAGTATGGTCACGTTTGGCTCAAGGTTAAACCACTCGAGCGCGGTCAGGGTTTTGTTTTTATCGATGCTATTAAAGGTGGAGACATTCCCCGAGAATTTATCCCAGCCGTAGAAAAAGGTGTTAAAGAAGCGCTCGACAAAGGTGTCGTGGCTCACTACACCCTTACCGATATCGAAGTTACTGCATTCGATGGATCGTATCACGATGTGGATTCCTCGGAAGCCGCTTTCAAAATTGCCGGATCCATGGCGCTTCAGGACGCTGCCAAGTTGGCCAAGCCGGTGATTCTCGAGCCAATCATGCGCTGTCAGGTGGTTATTCCTCAAGATTTCTTAGGTGAAGTGACAGGCGATCTAAATTCTCGAAGAGGTAAAATCGAAGCCATCGAAGACAGAGCCACCGTCAAAGTTATTGAGGCCAAAGTCCCGCTTTCCGAAATGTTCGGTTATGCGACTCAGCTTCGATCAATGACTCAAGGTCGGGGATCTTTTACTATGGAATTTAGTTCCTATGAAATTGTTCCCAAAAATATCGAGCAGTTAATCGTAGAAGGCAAAAAGAAATAAGCGCTAATAGTTGACAGAGTGATCCAAGTGTGCAAAACTTTACTCTACTATATTTTATAAAAAAATCGGTCGACAAAATTTAATAATAAACATTTAAATGGCAGCAAAAGAAACATTTGATCGTTCCAAACCGCACGTAAACGTTGGTACCATCGGTCACGTTGACCACGGCAAAACCACCCTGACTGCGGCTATTACTCACGTTCTTCACTTGAAGGGCTGGGTTAAAAAAGAAGAGAGCGTTGATCAGATCGACAACGCCCCAGAAGAAAAAGCACGTGGTATTACCATTGCTTTGCACCACTCAGAATATGAGTCGGAAAAGCGTCACTATGCGCACATCGATGCTCCTGGTCACGCCGATTACATCAAAAACATGATCACCGGTGCCGCCCAGATGGACGGAGCGGTTTTGGTTGTCGCCGCCACCGATGGCCCAATGCCTCAAACCAGAGAGCATATTCTTTTGGCCTATCAGGTTGGTGTGCCAAAAATTATCGTCTTCCTTAATAAGTGCGATATGGTGGACGATCCAGAATTAATCGACTTAGTTGAGTCCGAAATTCGTGAGCTCTTGAAGAAGTACAACTTCGATGGAGATAACACTCCAATCATCCGAGGCTCTGCTCTAAAAGCTCTGAACGCTACTTCTGCCGACAGCGAAGATGCTAAGCCGGTTATGGAGTTGATCAAGGCTTTGGACGAGTACATTCCTCAACCAGAAAGGCAACTTGATAAGCCATTCCTAATGCCGATCGAAGATATTTTCTCGATTGAAGGCCGTGGCACCGTTGTTACTGGTCGCGCCGAAAGAGGCAAAATTAAAATCAACGAAGAAATCGAAATCGTCGGTCTTCGCCCAACTCAAAAAACTGTGGTGACTGGCATCGAAATGTTCAATAAGCTTTTGGATGAAGGTCAGGCTGGAGACAATGTTGGTATTTTGATTCGTGGTTTAAAGAAAGAAGATGTGGAGCGCGGGCAGGTTCTCTCAAAACCGGGGAGTATTACTCCGCACACCGAGTTTACTGCCGAAATTTATATCTTAAGCAAAGAAGAAGGTGGTCGTCATACCCCATTCTTCAAGGGCTATAAGCCACAGTTTTATATTCGAACCACTGATGTGACTGGAGAAGTCACTCTTCCAGAAGGATCCGAAATGGTTATGCCAGGAGACACTGTCACCTTGGGCGTAAAGTTAATTTCGCCGGTCGCTCTAGAAGAGAAGCAACGCTTCGCTATTCGCGAGGGTGGTAAAACAGTGGGAGCCGGAGTGGTCACGAAAATTATCAAATAAATCAAGCGACGCTTTAACGGCGTCGAGCGATAGGTATGTCTAAGAAAAAAGAAACAGATTTATTGCAAAAACTTCGGCTACGAATTCGTGGCTACGACCATAAGCTAGTTGATAATTCTACTCGTCAGATTATTGAGACGGCCGAGAGACAGGACGCCAAAGTTGTTGGACCTATCCCTCTGCCAACCGAAATCAAGAAATACACCGTTAATCGATCAACCTTTGTTCATAAAGATTCGCGAGAACAATTTGAACTTCGGATCCATAAACGGTTGATTGATATCTTAAATCCGAACCAAAAGATCATTGAATCTTTAAGTAATTTAAATCTACCTGCGGGGGTGGACATCGAGATAAAAATGGTATAACATATCCCCAAAGGTTAGCTGTCAAAATTGCCGGGGCTAGACCTCGGCAATTTTGGCTTTAGTACCCCATGAATGCCTTGCTTGGTAAAAAAATGAAAATGAGCCAGATCTGGAAAGATCAGACCGTCGTTCCCGTCACGGTTATTAAGGCCGAACCCAACGAAATCGTCTTAATGAGGACTAAGGAAAAGAACGGCTACGAGGCCGTTCAATTAAAGTTGGGCAAAGTTTTAAAGGAGTTTAAGAATAATCCCAAAGAGTTAGAGGTTGGCTCTAAATTTGATGTTTCTATTTTTAAAGAAGGGGACAAAGTCTCGGTGTGTGGTATTACCAAGGGACGCGGCTTTCAAGGTGTAGTTAAAAGACATGGTTTTGGTGGTGGACCAAAAACTCGAGGTCAGAAAAATCGCTGGAGAGCTCCCGGTTCAATCGGTAGCACCGCTCCTCAAAGGGTTTTCCCTGGTCGTCGAATGGCTGGCCATATGGGTGTTGATCGCGTCACGGTCAAAAACCTCGTGGTTGCTTTAGTTGATCAAGAGAAGAATTTGCTTATGCTCCGCGGAGCTGTTCCGGGAAGAATCGGCGGTCTCTTGGAAATTAGAAAAGTAATTAAAAAAGTTTCTAAATAATTCCATGAAAGCCGATTTATTAAATTTAGAAAATAAAGTAGTGGGGGAGTTGAATGTCCCCGAGACTGTTTTTGGAGTGCGTTGGAATGAGAGTCTTGTGCATCAAGCTCTAATTGCTCAACAGAGTAATCGCCGTCGCCCATGGGCTCACGTCAAAGATCGCTCAGAAGTTCGTGGTGGGGGCAGAAAGCCATGGCGTCAAAAGGGAACCGGTCGAGCCAGACACGGTTCTAGTCGCTCTCCACTCTGGATTGGTGGAGGCAAAGCTCATGGTCCCAGAAACGATCGCGATTATTCAGTGAAGCTCAATAAAAAAATGCGTCGCCTTGCTATCTTTAGTGTGCTCTCGAAGAAATTTAAAGATAACGAAGTTCGTTTTTTCGATGCTCTCGAAGTTGAAGCGCCCAAGACCAAAATTTTAGCCCAAAATTTGAGGGGAATTTTGGAAATGAGCAAGTTGAAAAAGAAGTACGACGTAGTTTTGGTGCCCGATCTCGAGTCAAAAAATATTGGCCGCGCGGCAAAAAATCTTACCAAAACTAAAGTGATCAACCCCACCTCTTTAAACGTGGAAGACCTTTTAAATCATAAGAACATCCTTATCGATCAGCGCGCGATCGAAGTTATCAATAAGCACTACCACTAAAATGACTAGGGAAATCTTTTTAATTAAAAAACCGTGGATCACTGAAAAGTCTACTCGCCTTAACGAAATTGGTCAGTATGTTTTTTTGGTTACACCAGATGCAACCAAATCCGAAGTTAAAAAGTTGGTTAAAGAAATGTATAAAGTTGATCCGGTGAGCGTTAATATGTTGAACCGTCAGGGTAAGAATAAAAAATACAGAAATGCGGTGAACAAGAGGGCGGATCTTCGAAAAGCCATCGTCACCTTAAAGTCGGGTCAAAAAATTGATCTCGCTCGCTAAATACCATGAAAAGTTTTGCACCAAGAACCCCATCTCGCCGCCATATGACCGTGGTGAGTTATAAGGATAAATTAACCGGCTCCAAGCCTTGGAAGCCATTACTCATCAGCTTAAAATCGCATGCTGGCCGAAACTCGCAGGGCCGAATCACGGTTCGACATCAGGGTGGTGGAAATAAAAAGCGCTACAGAATTATTGATTTCAAACAGAACCTGCTCGATGTTAAGGGCGTGGTAGAAACTATCGAGTACGATCCATATCGCACCGCTTTCATCGCGCTCGTTAAATACGAGAATAATGAAAGGCGTTATGTTCTAGCTTGCGAAGGCATGAAAGAGGGATTACAAATTATTACCTCCGAAAATGCTCCGCTTAAGTCAGGCAATAGGTTGAAACTAAAAAATATTCCTATTGGTTATCAAGTCTATAATGTTGAACTAAAGCCCGGCCGTGGCGGTCAGTTGGCTCGTTCCGCCGGATCCTATTTAGAAATCTTAGCCCACGACAAAGGTTATACCGATCTCAAAATGTCATCCGGTGAAGTTCGCCGAGTGCTGTGGGATGGTTTCGCCTCATTGGGTCAGGCCTCGAACCAAGAGCACAGCTTAGTTAATATCGGCAAAGCCGGCCGCTCAAGGTGGTTGGGTATTCGTCCAACCGTGCGAGGCTCGGTTATGAATCCAGTGGATCACCCCTATGGAGGTGGTGAAGGCCGCACTCAGCGTGGGTTAAGAAAACCAAAGACTGCTTGGGGTAAAGTTACCGGAGGCAGGAAAACCAGAAACAAGAAAAAGTGGTCGAACAAGCTTATTGTTAAGCGTCGAGCTAAAAAAAGATAATTCAAAAATATGAGCCGATCACTAAAAAAAGGTCCGTTTGTGGATCCAAAAATCCTAGAAAAAATTTCCAAAATCAAAGTGGAAAGTGGAACCCCTATTAAAACTTGGTCGAGGGAGTGTGAAATTTCCCCAGAAATGGTGGGTTATATTTTCCTCGTTCATAATGGCAAAGATTTTATTGAAGTTCGTGCGAGCGAAGAAATGGTTGGTCATCGTTTAGGCGAATTTTCTCCAACCAGAAAATTTGTTCGTCATGGTGGTAAAATGCAACGCGATTTAGAGCAGAAAGGTACGGGAGCTAAACCAGCGGCTGCCCCAGCTGCAAAAGCAGGTGGTAAAAAATAATTAACATGGAAGAACAAATTGCAAAATTAAGATATCTTCGAGTTGCCCCACGCAAAGTTCGCGCCGTGGCTGGTTTATTGCGGGGTCTCTCTGTTAATGAAGCCGAAGCTCAGCTTCTGGTTAACCCTCGTCGCCCTGCTAAGTCACTCCTTAAGCTATTGCGTAGCGCAGTGACCAATGCTAAAAATAACAAACATCTTGATCCTCAAAAATTATTTGTAAAAATCATTCACGTTGATCAAGGTCCAATGCTTAAGCGCTATCTCCCAAGAGCTCGTGGCTCGGCCAGTGAAATTCAGAAGAAGATGAGTCACGTCACGATTATTTTAGGAGAGAACACTGAAGCCAAGAGCTCTCGCTTCAATATCGTTGTAAAGAAAAAAGTTAAAAACCAAACCAGAGCTCCGATCAAGCCTAAGACCAAAAAGGATAAAGAAAAGCCGGCTTTGTCGGAAGAAAAGACGGTTCCAAGCAAGGCTAAGGAGTCGGGCGTGTTAAAAAGGGTTTTCACTAGAAAATCTAATATGGGTAAATAAAAACCATGGGTCAGAAAATTAATCCACAATCATTTCGTTTAGGTGTTACCAAGAACTGGCCAGTTCGCTGGTTTATTCATGGCGATTATCGAAAACTCTTGGAAGAGGACGAGATGATTAGAAAAATCATCAAAAAGAAAATCAGCTTAGCTGGTATTGTTTCGATCGAGATCGAAAGAACTTCTAACAATCTTAAAGTTTTTATCAAAGCGGCGAGGCCCGGCGTGGTTATCGGTCGTGGCGGAAAGGGGATCGAGGATTTAAACAAAGCCATCGAAGACGGTTTAAGAGTATTGCGCAAAGAAAAAAAATCTCGAATCGCTTTGAATCTTAACGTAGAAGAATTAAAACGAACCGAAACTTCCGCTCAATACATTGGCCAACTCATTGCTTGGGATCTTGAAAAGAGAATGCCCTTCAGACGCTTGATCAAAAAATATTTAGATCAGTTAATGCAAATCAGAGAAGTAAAAGGAGCCAAAATTTTGCTTTCGGGTCGTTTGGGTGGAGCAGAAATTGCTCGCCGCGAATGGTTGAAGGACGGCGTTTTGCCACTTCAAACTTTTCGAGCCGATATCGATTATGGCCAAGCCACTGCTTTTACCACCTACGGTACGATCGGCATCAAGGTCTGGGTTTATAAAGGTCAGATTTTTAATAAAGAAAAATCCGATAAATAAATCCTCTAAATTTTAATCACGACCATGCTTATACCAAAAAAAGTAAAACACCGAAAATGGCAGAAGGGCCGCTCTAGAAAGCGCAAGGTAGAAACTCGCGGTTTGGTTTTAAGTTACGGTCAGTTCGGATTAAAAGCGATGGGTTCTTCATGGCTCAACTCAAGGCAAATCGAAGCTGGACGCAAAACCATCACCAACTTTGTAAAACGTCAGGGTCGGTTGTGGATCAGAGTTTTTCCAGACAAGCCAATCACCAAGCGACCACCCGAATCAACTTTGGGAGGTGGAAAAGGAACAGTGGATCACTATGTTTTTCCAGTAAAACCGGGTCGGATCATCTACGAAATAGATGGAGTCAGTCGCGAAATTGCCACGCAGGCTTTAAAGTTGGCTGGCTATAAAATGCCATTTAAAACCAAGGTGATTGTTAAAGAATAAATCCATGAAAATCCGCGACATTCAAGAATTAAAAAATAAACCCGTTGACGATCTTCAAAAATTATTAGAAGAGGATCGCGCCAAGCTTCAGGAAATGAGGTTTGACTTAGCAGCCGGAAAAGTGAAAGATGTTGCAGGTATCAGGGAATTAAAGAAAAAAATAGCGCGCCTTCTTACTTTCATTGGGCAGGCTAAAAGTGAAAAGCAAAAATAAACATGGAAACCGCAAAAATCACAACTAAAAAAAGAAGACTCACCGGAGTTATCGTAAGCGACAAGATGGCGAAAACCAGAGTGGTTGCAGTCACGCGCCTTAAAAAACATCCCAAATACTTAAAGCATTACAAGTCAACCTCTAAATTCAAAGCTCACGATGAAACTAATCAGTACAAAACTGGCGAGGTAGTCGTGATCGAAGAATCCCGTCCAATTTCCAAAGACAAAAAATGGACTATTATTTCCAAGATTTAAATTTATCATGATTCAAGAACGTTCCATTTTAAAAGTTGCCGATAATTCAGGGGCTAAGACCGTCCGTTGTTTTAGAATTTTAGGCGGCACCCGCCGTCGTTACGCCGAAATCGGCGATATTGTGGTAGCTTCAGTCCAGACTGCCGAACCCAGAAAAACCGTTAAGAAAAAAGATATTGTGAAAGTTCTAATTGTTCGAGAGCGTAAGGCTTATCGTCGAAGTGATGGTACCTACATCCGTTTCGACGAAAATGCTGTTGTTTTAGTTGATGCAAAGAAAGAGCCAATCGCCACTCGGGTTTTCGGTCCACTTCCGAGAGAGCTTAAAGCTAAAGGTTTCGAAAAATTAATGACCATGGCGGAAGAAGTTGTTTAAATAACATGAAACTAAAAAAAGGCGATCAAGTTAAAATTATTGCTGGAAAAGATCGGGGCAAAACCGGAGCTGTGCTTCATATTGTCTCTACTTCTGGTCGCCTTTCCGTTGAAGGCATTAATCTATACAAGAAGCGCTCCAAGCCAAAACGAGCCGGAGAAAAAGGAGAGGTGGTTTCTGTGCCACGATCTATGAATGCTTCAAATGTGATGCTCGTTTGCAAAAATTGCAAACAGCCAACCAGAATCAGTTTTCGTGTAGATGGAAAAGAAAAGGTCAGGTACTGTAAAAAGTGTGGAACTCCTAATTAAAACTCCATGACTACTATTAAAAAAGAAAATCCATATCGAATCGCTGTTCGCACCGCTCTAGAAAAAGTGGTAGTTAACGTTGGGGTTGGAAGGGCTAGTAATCAACCAAGCTTTGAGGAGAAAGTTCTCCCTCAAATCTTGAAGGATATCGCCGCTTTAACCGGCCAGAAGGCCGAAATCAGAAAAGCCAGAAAATCTATTGCTGGTTTCAAGGTTCGAGAAAACCAGATTGTTGGATTACGGGTTACCCTCCGTCGAGGCAGAATGGTTGATTTTTTCGAGCGTTTAGTTAAAATAGTGCTACCTCGCGTCCGAGACTTCGGAGGCATTGAGCTCGAAAAGATAGATAAAAACGGAATCTTAAGTTTAGGGGTTCGGGAACAGGTAGTTTTCCCAGAAATTAACCCAGAAGATTCTCCGTTCGTTTTTTCATTGGGAATGAATATTGTTCCCAAAGTTAAAAATCAAGTGAAAGCAGAAGCTCTTTATCGAGAGCTCGGTTTCCCGCTCAAAAAATCCAAGTCGCCAGCCGTGAAAGGCAAGGGCAGAAAGAAATAGTTAAAAAATTATGGCCAAAGAATCAGTCATTGCAAGAAGCAAAAAAAAGCCCAAATTCTCCTCAAGAATTGTTCGTCGTTGTTTTCGTTGTGGCAGAAAGCGGGGCTACATCAGGGATTTTGGAATTTGCAGAATCTGCTTCCGAGAAATGGCGACTAAGGGAGAAATTCCGGGAGTTAGAAAATCCAGTTGGTAATTAATATGTATTACGACCTTTTAGCAAAAATAAATAATGCGAGTCAGGCGAGGAAAGAAATCTTTCTCACGCCGTTTTCTCGTATGGATTTTGCAATTGCTAAAATCTTGGTGCGAGCCAAATATTTAAAAGATGCTTCTAAGCGAACCATCAACAAGAAAAACTGCATCGAAATTAAATTGGCCTACGAAGATAAGAACCCAGTTTTAAACGGCTACAAAATTTGGAGCAAACCAAGTCGACACCTCTACCGCACCTATCGTGAATTAAAACCAGTAAAAAATGGTTACGGAGTTTCCATTCTTTCAACCCCCAAAGGCGTTATGACTGGTGGAGAAGCCAAAAGAAATAAAGTCGGCGGAGAATATCTATTCGAAATTTGGTAACATGTCTAGACTAATTAAAAAACCAATTTTAATTGATGGTGGCGTGACTGTTACCGAAGTCGGTCGGCAGATTTTAGTTAAGGGTCCGAAAGGGGAGCAAGCTGTTCCGCTTTTAGATTTTACAAAATTAGAAATTAACCCAACCGGAGTGATGGTTAGTCTGCTTAAAGACACTAAGCAGGGCCGAGCCAACGTTGGGACCATGTGGTCTTTAGTTCAAAATGCCGTCGAAGGCGTAAAGAACGAATTTGTAAGAATTTTAGAAATCGAGGGCATCGGTTACAAGGCCGCGATGGAGGGTGGAACAATCGTTTTGTCTTTAGGTTTTGTGAATCCAGTTCGGCTGACTCCGCCTAAAGGTATTACTATTGTTGTAGAGAAAAACGTTATTAAAATTTCTGGGATCGACAAGCAGATGGTCGGTCAAATCGCCGCCAAAATCCGTTCCTTTAAAAAACCAGAACCGTACAAGGGCAAAGGAATTCGTTATCAGGGCGAGGTGGTTCGTCGAAAAGCCGGTAAGAAAGCTACTGCCTCAACTGGTTAATTTATCATGAAATCAAGAAAAGATATCAACTTAAAAAGAGGTCGTCGGGTTACCCGCATTCAAGCGGTTATTCGCGGCACCGCCACAAGGCCAAGGTTAGCTGTTTTTAGAAGCAACCGATATATCTATGGCCAAATTTTGAATGATGACTTGGGTCGCACTCTAATCAAGGCCTCTGCCTCCGAACTTTCTCCAGCTGACCGCAAAAAAACCAAGATTGCTCAGGCCGAATTAGTTGGAAAGTTAATTGGTGAAAAAGCACTCAAAGAAAAAATCGAACAAGTTGTTTTTGATCGTCGATCATATAAATATCATGGTCGAGTGAAGGCTCTAGCCGAAGGGGCGAGGGGAGCCGGTTTAAAATTTTAATCCATGTCCATGAATCAGCGTTTCATCAAAAAACCAAAAAGCGAATTCAAAGAAAAAGTCCTTGATCTTCGTCGAGTCACTCGTGTGGTGGCTGGTGGAAAAAGGTTTCGTTTTCGCGTCACGGTCGCTTTAGGCGACGAGAAGGGCCGAGTTGGTGTTGGTATCGCCAAAGGTTTGGATGTTCAGAGTGCTGTTCTAAAAGCCAAGGTGGATGCCAAAAAAAATATGATTTCCTTAACTCTGAAGGATCATCGTACTATCCCACACGAAGTCGAAGCCAAGTATAGCGCCGCTAAAGTTATTATTAAGCCAGCCGCCGATGGTCATGGTCTGAAAGCCGGTGGAGCTGTTCGTTTTGTTTTGAGTTTAGCTGGAGTCAAAGACGCTTCTGCCAAATGTCTTGGCCGAACTCCAAACAAATTAACCAATGCTATGGCTACCATCGAAGCTTTAAAGAAGCTCAAGGTTAATCGAAAAATCACCGCCCCAGCCGAATAATTTTTTACAATGCAACTTCATACAATCAAAGCAACTAAAGAAAAGAGAAAAAAGACTCGCGTGGGCCGTGGTGGCAAGCGAGGCACTTTTGGTGGTCGAGGAACCAAGGGTCAGCGCTCCAGAGCTGGCCGAAGAATTCGTAAGGCCGAGCGCGATCTCATTATCCGTCTTCCAAAGAAGCGTGGTTTTAGAAATAAAATCAAAGGTCCAAAGCCGATCACGATTGACCTAGCTAAACTCCTCAGAAACATCAAGCCGGTTATCGAAAAAGACTCCAAGCTCGTTGTTGACCGAGAAACCTTAAAAACCTTGGGTTTGCTCTCGAAGCGTTATACTGGTGCGGTAAAAATTCTAGGCAAAGCCAAGATCACTAAGGCTATTAATTTTAAGGGGCTGACTTTCTCGGAAAATGTTAAGATGGAGGTAGAAAAAGCCGGTGGCAGCGTTCTCTAAGATGAATAAGTTTCTTCAAATCTTTAAAATCAAAGACCTTCGAAACAAGGTCCTTATCGTTATAGGGCTCTTAGTGGCTTTTCGTTTACTTGCCGCCATTCCAATTCCAGGAATCGATGCGGCTAGTTTGCGTCAGTATTTTAATTCTAATCAGCTCTTTGGTTTCTTGAATCTCTTCTCTGGTGGCGGATTAGACAACCTCTCGCTCGTTATGTTGGGTGTTGGGCCTTACATCACTGCAACGATCGTCATGCAACTTTTAACCATTATCTTCCCAAAATTCAAACAACTCTATTACGAAGAAGGAGCGCAAGGCCGAGCGAAGTTCAATCAGTACTCCAGATTACTTACTATTCCTTTGGCTATTTTGCAGTCTTATAGCTTCTTAGCTATCTTGATCCGCCAAGGAGTTATGGATTCTCCGGGTACTATCGCGATGATTACCAATATCGCGGTTGTCACAGCTGGAACCATGGTTACGCTGTGGCTTGGTGAAATTATCAACGAACAAAAAATTGGCAATGGAATCTCTCTGATTATTTTGGCTGGTATCGTTAGTGGTCTCCCTAAAACGGTTCAGCAATTTTTCGTTTCTTACTCTGCCGATCAACTCCCAACTTTTATTGGTTTTATTATCATTGCCGTCCTCTTAGTCGCTGGAGTCGTTTATCTAAACGAAGGTGAAAGAAAAATTCCAGTCACTTATGCAAGGAGAGTGCGAGGTAATAAGTTATTTGGCGGATCTTCGAGCTACTTACCACTCAAAGTTAACCAAGCTGGAATGATCCCGCTAATCTTTGCTGTTTCCGTATTACTCTTCCCCCAATTTCTAGCTCAGATTCTTGGAGCTTTTGGTAGTGGTATCGGCGCCACGATCAGTAGCTTTATTAACCAAATTCTTGCCAATCAAGTTTTCTATGGCTGTTTCTACTTTGGTTTGGTTTTTGCCTTTACCTATTTTTACACCACTATCACCTTCAATCCGGAGGAAATTTCCAAAAATCTTCAGCGCGGCGGTGGTTTTGTTCCGGGGATTCGACCAGGAGAGAATACCACTAAATTTTTCTCGCACGCGGTAAGTCGCCTTACCTTCTTCGGAGCTCTCTTCCTTGGTTTGATCGCGGTCTTGCCGATTCTTCTTCAACCGCTTACCGGCACTTCGGCTTTGTCCATTAGCGGCACAGCTCTTCTAATCGTTGTGGCTGTAGCGCTCGAAACCATGCGTCAGATTAATTCTCAATTAACAGTTCGAGAGTACGACAGTATTAAGTAAAAAATGCTTACTTGTGTTGTTCTTCTATCTAAAAAACTCCGCCACTCCGGCGGATTTTTTAATCAGAGTAAAATTTAACAAAATCATTTAAAAACGTATAATATAAATTATGGAAAGAAAAGCCATCATTCTCTACGGAGCTCCAGGCAGTGGAAAGGGGACGCAGGCCAATCTGCTCGCCCATAAGCTCGATCTTATTCACTTCGATACCGGAAAGTTTTTGGAAGCCCTCGTTCATGATCCCAAAAAACAAAAAAATCCCATCATTGCTCGCGAAAAAAAACTTTTTGATTCTGGGGTTTTAAATACTCCGAGTTTTGTCTTAAGTCACCTCAAATCTCAGGTTAAAAAAATTGCTGGAGCGGGCTTGGGCATAATCTTTAGTGGTTCACCGCGCACCCTCTATGAAGCTAAGGGTCTAATGCCGATTTTAGAGAAGCTCTATAAGAGGCGCAATATTTTTGTTTTCGAACTAGACGTTCCAGATAATATTCCCAGTAAGAGAAACAGTGTTCGTTTGATTTGTACTATTTGTGGCTATCCGCTTTTAACCGCTTTCTATCCCTCAAAAAATCCCAAGCACTGTCCAGTTTGCGCCGGTCCTTTCTATCGGCGTACACTCGACAACTCCAAAACCATTAAAGTTCGTTTAGGGGAGTATCAAAAAAGAACACAGGTAATCTTTAAGTTCCTTATGGATCGAAAATATCACGTTCATAAAATCAATGGCACGCCACCGCCCTATATTGTTTTTGATCACATCAGTAAATTTATTATTAAAAAATAGGAAGACTCTGAATCTTTAGAGGTTCAAGGTTTTCTATTTTTTTATTTTTTTCTATGGCCAACATAAAAACTCCAGCCGAGATCATATTGATGCGAGCTGGCGGTAAAATTTTAAGAGAGATCCTCTTGCGTTTAAAACAAGAAACCAAAATCGGTGTCACCACTCGTTCGCTAGATCTTTTAGCGAGGAACTTAATGAAGGTTGCTGGAGTCACGCCCGCTTTTTTGGGCTATCGTCCAGAAGGAGCATCCAAAGCCTATCCAGCAGCGCTTTGTATTTCTGTGAACGATGTAGTTGTGCATGGTCTACCATCCAACTATGTTTTAAAAGATGGGGATGTAGTCTCGGTTGATGCAGGGATTAAATATAAAGGTTTCTATCTGGATTCTGCTTTCACTGTTGGTCTTGGAGAAGTTTCTCCACTCATCAAAAAACTTATTAAAACCACCGAGCACTCTCTTGCTCTAGGAATCAAACAAGCTAAGGCCGGAAAACATCTTGGTGATATTGGTCACGCTATTCAAAAGTATGCTGAAGGCAACGGCTTCTCGGTTATCAGATCTTTAACTGGTCACGGTATCGGACGTCATCTTCACGAAGAACCCAATGTTTTTAATTTCGGCAAACCAAAAACGGGGGAGCGTCTTGAGGTTGGCATGGTTATCGCTATTGAACCAATGCTTTCTTCTTCCAAATCTAATGGTAGAATTAAAGCCCTCCCAGATGACAGTTTCGTTACTTTAGATGGGTCGATTTCGGCCCATTTCGAGCATACTGTAGCGATTACTGTCTCTGGGCCGGAGATTCTTACTGGTCAAGCATTTTAAACCATGAAACCCCATCTCTCGATTATTCTTCCAGTTCTAGAAAGCAGTGATTATACTCCGCTTGTTATTTTAGATATTGATCGAGTTGTGAGTAAATTCGAATTTGAAACTGAAATTATTGTTGCTAAAAATGGTGCTGATGCAGAGTTCGAGGCGATGGTTAAAAAACTTTCTGAAACTATTAAAAATCTAAAACTAGTTAAAACCGAAGAAGCTTCCGGTTTAACCATCGCAGTTCGGCAGGCCATTCTTCTTGCGAGTGGGGATCTCCGTTTAATTGCTGATCCGGACAATTCTATTTCCGTAGATCAATTTACCTCTGCCAGTCCATATCTAAAATCCGGCGTAGAAGTTTTAATTGGTCAAAGAGTAAAAGGGGGAGCGAGTTTCTCTAGTCGTCTCCACCCCTCTTTCTTGAAAGAATATATCCACCACCTCTTTCTCCGACTCTTTGTTTTTAAAAAAATCCAAGACCCGCTCTGTCCGTTTTTAATTTTTAAGGAGCAAGCCGCCGAAGCAATTTTTCAAGATTTAAAACTAGAAAGCGACGATGTTTTCTTAGATGCTCTCCGCGCTGTCAAAAAAAATGGATTGGGCCTCTCCGAATTTCCGATCCTAACTTAAATCCTTCTAGCCACTAGCCAACAGGGTTTGGGGTATGGGGACGAATGACTAATTTTTAATTAACCTAATTACTCTAAACAATATAGCAAGCGAATATTTCTCCTTCGGAGAAGTTTCCTTCCGTCTATACCTAAGCGAGTATTCTACTTAAGGGGAGCTTCTTTTCTCATTACTTATACAGCAAGCGAATATTTCTCTTGTGAAGAACTACCGGAACCCTATCGAGCATGGTCATCGCTTTAGCGATGTCGATAGGGTGAGATGTAGGAGCGTTTTACTCGCAGGAAGTAAAACGACTCCGGTCTTCAAAAGAGAAATATGAGCTTGCCCTTGACAAATATCAATACTCTGTTAAACTATGCGGAGCAAATCCAATAGGTATTAATAATCTCAAGGACAGGAGATCAAGAGTTGTTTCAAGTTTGTATTGAAGGTAGGTATTTTCTCCTCCATATTGGAGAAAACGGAAAGTATGATTGGGGAGCAAGATATGCGGTTTTTGA
>CAZLXS010000008.1:5828-18206 GCA_964563735.1 uncultured Candidatus Saccharibacteria bacterium | reverse complement strand
GCAGGAATGTCAGAACTTTTATATTCATAAATCGGCAGGTCATTTTCTTTAAAATGAAATCCTGATGGTGCGCTAATCTCAAAAATATAATCACTCTTTACTCCAGCCTGTTTTTCAAAAATAAATTTATAAACCTTCCCGCTGCTAGGTGCACCCAGTAATTTTGTCTCATATTTAAAGTTTGTTTTTTCTGTCTTTCCCGGTTTCACCACTATCCAAGTTGCAAAAATACTTCGTCCAAAGGCTTCAAAAATCTGTGCCTGAGGATTTAGAGTGAATTCTTTTTTTGTGGCTTCAATTTCTGAAATTAATGGGTGGATCAAATATCCTTCTTTCTTATAATTAATTTTTGGAGTAATTTTCTTCGCGACTCCCCCTTGAACCTCCAAAAGCCGGCTCTCCTTGTTTGTAATAACTTGAGTAAAAGTCTGACTCGGTTCCTTATACCACCAAGCATCCGCCTCGTCTCCTCGATGTTTCTTAGTTATCTCTAAATTACTCCGCACCACGCCATCAACTCCAATCTGGTTTTCTAATTTTATAGTTTGATCAATAAAAATATCTGTTTTCCCTCCGCCAAGATTAGCATTCACCACTGCTAAATAATTACCATAAAAACCCTGCGAAACCTCAGCAATTTCTCCGGTTATTCCAAAACTTTGGAAAAAATCTTGAAAGGTTGGATCTTTAAAATAAATCTGCAAATCTTTTTTTTCTACCCAATTCCGAACCAAATCATAAAATTTATTTTTCTCCGACTGACCCAAAGATCCCAATTTTTCGAAAAGGAGTGGAGTAATTTTTCTTAAAATTTCTTTAGGATAGCTCTCACCAGAAGCTCGATTAGTTTGAATATCTTTCTGAATTTCTAAAATAAAATTATTTTTATCGATCACTTTTCCGCCGTCGCCCAAGGCTAATGGGCCAGTGAGCGCTAGTAGATCACTTACCACCGTGGGCGACAAAGCCACTACCCCATCAAACCCGCCCTCTCTATCTTTGTATAAATCGGTTGAATCAATAAATTGCAAAACCGTTCGTGCCGAAGTCGGAAAATCAAAAAACCAATTAGAGTCCGCTATAGTAAACTTTTTCGCAATCAATTGTACTGGTTCCGGAGGAACAAACTTTTGATTAAAAGTCCTATCAGCATCATTCACATCATGCACATCTAATTCCATAATCTTCCCGTCTTTAATCGAAAGATCTATATAACTTCCTAAAAATCCTCCCGCCGGACGAATTTCTGATGGATTCTGAAGCATCACCATTATATGGTGGACCTTAGGAGATCCAAGCCAGCTCGCCAAGGCCCCTGTAAATTTTTCAAATTTTGCGATATCAAAATCGAAAGCAGCAGTAAACTCAGAATTAAGATTAGACAACTCCCCTAATTTTAATCCGGCTGCAATAAGTGCCTTATTACTCTCGCTAATATTTTTTAAAACAGCGTGAATCTCTTCGATCTTAAAAATCAAATCTCCTCCGTTCTGTTTGAAAACTAAATCTGGCAACTCCGAAAACAAAGCTTGGAGCTTAGACAAAAGAGTAAATCCATTTTTCGCTAAACCCTGAAATTGTTTGTATGCTCCAATACTATTACTAAAAAGTGGCCAAATTTTTTCCGTAATCGAGCTTCCAAAAGGCTTCTTCAAATCTCTCGTTTCATAATCGCTTAAAGATGCCCCATCTTTTTCCCCTCCAATGATTTTAAAATTTCCAATATTGTCTCTAAATTCAGAAATTTGATCCTTTAGTGATCCAATAATTTCACCCTGAAAATTATAAGCACTCCAGCCAACAAAAATCACCGCTATCAAAATCAAAATCGACAAAGCATAAAAAAGAAATGGAGACAAACCACCTCTTTTCTTGCCTCCTAAATCTATTTTGCCATTTTTAGAAGCGCCCAAATCCACTCGCCGATTCTTTTTTTGTGGCAATTTAATATCCGTTACTTTAGGATTTTCAGAATTTCTTGAAATAATTTTCCGAATCACCAACCTATTTTAACAATAGTGCCTCTAAAACTCAAAAACTATTGATAAAAAATTCTATTTTGAACCCTCAAATCTATATACTGAATTTTCTTGAATTCCGCCGAGTTGATAATCTTCTTCAGTGGCTCTAAATAGTTTTGAGCGTTCTCTCTTAAGCTAAAAAATATATCTGCATTAGCTGTTTCCACGATCAATTCTTCTCGATCAAGATTCTCAATTAAAATTTTCTCATAATCCAATTTCAAAGTTTTAATTAGATCAAGAATAGAAAATAGATTGGCAATAAATCTCTCTGGCAAAACTGGGGTTCCCAGAGATAGACTTCTGCCCGTTTTGTCATAGATCACTCGGATCAAATTACCCGAAGTTTTAAAAGTTTCTTTTACAATCAAACCATTCTCATCAAATAACCAACAAGTTGAATCAGGAACCAAAACCTCTCCGTCTTCAATCAGGGAGTCAGGGAGAACTTGTTCTCCGTCACACCAAATTCCAGCCGTTTCTCGAATCGGTGCGCTGACAGTTAACTTTCTATGCAAATAGTCTTTCTCTATCTCTAGGTTTCCAATTTCCGCCATCCCCATCAAAACTCCGGGAATTTTTTTAGGCCAAACAAAAAAATGCTCAAATCCGAAAATCTTTTTGAGTGGTGAATTACCAATCACAATTGGCTCGATCTTCGCTAGAAAATCTTCTTTACTTAAAATCGATGGCACCTCTACTGAAAGTTCTGAAAAACGAAAAAAAGAAAAATCCAGAATAAACCAACCAATCAGAAGAACGGATCCTAAAACCCCAGAAAAAATTAAAGATAAACGCCAAATTCTTCGACGCCTCTCTCTTTTTTTCTTAACTTCCGAAAGATAATTAGCAGTTTCTTTCATAAAATTAAACGACCACTCTTTTTATGAGTGGGTTAAGTCGTGTCACAAATTCATAGTAAGAAGTTTGAGATTTAGAAGAAATCTCAAACGCCGAAATATTATTTTTAAAATCCATGCCTATAATCGTAGCATAATCACCCACACAAACATCAGCTCCAGTCACATCCACCACAATCAAATCCATTGAAACTCTACCTAGAACTCTACACTTCTTTCCTTTAATTAAAATTTCTCCGATTCCAGATAGATTTCTAGAAAAACCATGCCAATATCCTAAAGGAAGCACGGCGATTTTTATCGGACGATCAGTTTTTTCTACTAAATCATATCCAATAAAACTACCCTGTTTTATATTCTTTACCTCACTTACTAATGTTCGCCATGAAAGAATTGGTTTTAGATTTATAGCAGAAGATAGTTGAACCTCTAATTCTCTAGATGGCCAAAGACCGTATAATCCTATCCCCACCCTCACAGCATCTAAATGATATTTCTTATTTATGAGCGTAGCTCCAGTCGCCGCCACATGTTTTTCTAAATTTTTAAATCCAGCGGTCTTAAATAAATTTAAAATCTTATTAAAATTATCAAATTGTAATTCTGTGTATGTTGGATAATTAATATCTTTAGCCGAAGCAAAATGTGTATAAATTCCGCTAAAAGATTTTCTAAAATCCAAACTAGATTTCTTTAGAAAATTAATAACTTTAGGGACATCTTCTTCTAAAAAACCCTGGCGACTCATTCCCGAATCAATTTTTATATGAAATTTTGGAATTAATTTTAATTTAGTAACTTCTCTTAGAGATTCAAAGTTAGAAATGGTCAAAGTAATCTTTTCTTTATAAGCCAAATCAAAAAGATTGTATAAAGTTGGTCCTAAAACTAAAATTGGTTTTTCTATCCCATCTTTTCTTAATTTCAAACCCTCTAGCAAACTATCCACACAAAAACCATCTATTCCAAGTTTATTTATTACTTGAGAAAAAACCGAAAGCCCATGGCCATAAGCGTTTGATTTAACCACCGCCCACAATTTAGTTTCTGGATTAATCATTCCTCTAAAAATGCCGTAATTATTTTTTACGGCATTTTTATCAATCTCTATCCAAGTTCTATAAGATTCAAGAGATCTAAACCCATTTTTATTTTTACCCGATTTGTTTTTTCCCAACATAATCTTGTAAGACTTCTGGAATCAAAATCCTCCCTTCTTTCGTTTGGTAATTTTCGATAATCGCAATAATCATCCGACCCATCGCGAAAGCCGTGCCATTCAACATATGGACGTGGTCAGTCTTCCCATCCTCTCGTTTAATTTTGCATCCAATCCCCCTCGCCTGATAATCAGTTGTATTGGTTGTAGAATTGGTTTCCCTATACACTCCTAAACCATTTCCATCTTCACTCGGCTGACCGGGCATCCAAGTTTCAAGATCAAATTGCCTCGCGCCGTTAAAATCCATATCCCCAGTACAAATTTCGAGCACTCGATAAGGCAATTTTAATTTCCCCAAAAGTTCTTCCTGAATTGAAAGTAAGAACTGGTGCTCTTTTTCCGAATCCTCTGGCTTCACGAAAGAAAACATCTCCACCTTATCAAACTGGTGTACTCGCAAAATTCCCTTCGTATCTTTTCCATAACTCCCCGCCTCTCTTCTAAAACAAGTCGAAAAACCAACATATCGCTTCGGTACCCCGTCTTCCTTAAAAGTTTCATCACTGTGGTAAGGTCCAATTGTATGTTCCGAACTTCCAACCAAATACAAATTGTCTGCGGGTAAATAGAATGCATCATCCCCTTCTAAAAATTTTTGCTTACCCATTCCCACCATCATTTCTTTGCGCACCATTACTGGTGGAATTATCGGACTAAATCCATTCTTAATTAGAGTTTTCATCGCCAAATCAACCAAAGCAAATTCCAAAAGCACCGCTTCATTTTTTAAATATCCAAACCTACTCCCTGTCACCTTCCCTGCCCGCGAAACATCAATTAGGTCCAATTTTTCGGCCAGACTTAAATAATCTTGTGGCTCAAAATCAAATTTTGTTTTCTCTCCTACTTCTCGCACCAAACGGTTCTCACCCTCATCTTTCCCAATTGGAACATCCGCAAAAGCCAAATTAGGGAATTCCAATAAAAGCGCATCTCGCTTTAAAGCCAATTCTCCCAATTTCTCTTCAAGTCCCCTGAACTGTTCTTTTAATTTTTTAGCTTCTTCAATATTTTCTTTTCCGGCCAATTTCTTTTGTTCTGCTCTAATCTCTTCCGATTGATTAGTTAAACTCCTCCATTCTTCGTCAAATGCCAAAAAATCATCCACCAACTTTGGATTACCCTTTTTTGCAACCACACCACTCCGAACAAGTTCTATATTTTCTCTAATAAATTTAATATCCAACATATCCTACCAATCCTACAATAGTATCTTGAATTTGTTAAGACAAAAAAAGTACCCGCCAAGCCAAGCTCAACGGGTACATCTTCTTTTCTCCTTACGACTTATAGTCAATCAACTCAACTATAAATCTAACTAGGTAAAAAAGGAGAGATCTCTCCCCTCTCGCATAAAGATCCAACCTCTCTATTGGATCTTTCGGAAGCTTTCCCCTGCTCCGAACAGGGAAGGTTTGAGGGTAATTTAAATTTAAGAGGTACGATTCCTCCTCTGGCTGATCTAGGAATCCCCATAATGCCTTTTGACCATGTGGATCCATATCAGTCCAAACCCAAACACTCCTCACTCCCTCTCTTCTCAATGCCCCATGAAGTGGTTCCACCCAACTCTGCCCATCGTTGACTGGTAGAAAAACCACCACAAATTCAGGAATCAAATTGAGACGCTTCCACTCCTCAACCTTCTCTTCGATTAAATCCTCAGGGCTCTCCCCTCCCTCTAGACATCCAAGTCTCCATTCGTGACACCGAAATTTCTCATTAGAATAGATATTGAGGAATTCATTAAAGATTCCACCCAATACTTCTGCCTCTACTGTCGGTGCCCCAAAAACAGAAAGCAAACGGAAAATCATCTCCTACTCCTTTTCATTATCTTAAAGCTACATTTTTCAACAAAACACTTCGAATAGTATACTTTAAATTTAATAATTAGTCAATAGTATAATTATCTTTTAAAATCAATCAAAAAACATTATAATCAACCAATAACTCTTATGAAAAAAACATCAGAAACCAATCTCGAAAATATTCGTCACTCCCTAGCCCACCTTCTAGCCGCCGCCGTGATGGAGCTTTGGCCCACCACTAAACGAGCCATCGGACCAGCCATTGACGACGGTTTCTATTTCGATTTTGAATTTAAAAAACCAATCTCCGAAGCCGACCTCCCTAAAATCGAAAAAAAGATGTTAGAAATCTTACCTAAATGGAATAAGTTTTCTAAACATCTCCTAACCGCGAACGCGGCAAAAAAAGAATATCCGGGGAATCCCTATAAACACGAATTAATCCAAGAATTTTCGAAAGGTGGTAAAAAAGTCAGTTTTTACAAATCCGGAGATTACTGGGATCTCTGTCGTGGTGGACACGTAAAGAATATGCGGGAAATTAAACCCGACAGCTTCAAACTTCATCGCCTCGCTGGCGCCTACTGGCGTGGAGACGAAAAAAATCCGATGCTTCAACGCATCTATGGTTTAGCTTTTGAAACCAAACAAGAGCTCGAAGCCCACCTCCACATGCTTGAAGAAGCCAAGAAACGAGACCACAAAAAATTAGGAGCTGAATTAGATCTATTCACTTTTTCAGAATTAGTTGGCGCTGGTCTTCCTCTCTGGACTCCCAAAGGCACAGCCATTCGTCAAAAATTAGACGATTTTGTTTGGAGTCTCCGCCAGAAATACGGCTACGAAAGAGTGGAGATCCCCCATATCGCCAAAAAAGATCTCTACGAAAAAAGTGGTCACTGGGATAAGTTTAAAGACGAGATGTTTAAAATTGAAACCCGCGAAGGACATCTCTTTGCTATGAAGCCGATGAACTGCCCCCACCACACTCAAATTTACAAACGCAAACTCTGGAGCTATCGCGAACTCCCCCAACGTTACGCCAATACCACTATGGTTTACCGCGATGAACAAACCGGAGAGCTCTCAGGCCTCTCGAGAGTTAGAAGCATTACTCAAGACGATGCGCACGTTTTCTGTCGTTCCAGTCAGATTAAAGAAGAAATGTTTGCGATCTGGAACATCATTGAAGAATTTTATAATGCCGTCGGTTTTAATCTTGAAGTTCGCCTCTCTTTTCACGATCCCAAACAACCAAAAAAATATTTAGGCACACCCAAAATCTGGAAAGAAGCCGAAAGCAAACTCCGCGCCCTAGTTAAAGAAAGAAAAGTTAATGCCGTGGAGGCCATCGGCGAAGCCGCTTTCTACGGACCCAAGATAGATTTTATGGCCAAAGATTCTTTGGGTCGCAAATGGCAAGTTGCCACCATCCAACTCGATATGAACCTCCCCGAAAGGTTTGACCTCTCCGCCATCAACGAAAAAGGTAAGCCAGAAAGAATCGTTATGATTCACGCCGCTATTATGGGCTCCATCGAACGCTATATGTCCATCTTAATCGAACACTTTGGTGGCGCCTTTCCACTCTGGCTCGCGCCCACTCAAATTATCATCCTGCCTATTAGTGAAAAAGTAGAAACCTACGCTAAAGAAATTGAAATTGCTCTTCGTGCCGAAAAATTTCAAGTGGAGTTGGGTAACGTTAACGAAACTCTTGGCAAACGTATTCGTGAAGCCGAACTCAAAAAAATCCCCTACATTATAATTGTTGGAGAAAAAGAAGAACAAAACAAAACCCTAAGCACTCGTCATTTTAAACGAGGCCAAGAAAACGAAATTAAAATTGATCAATTAATCAAAAAAGTAAAAGAAGAAATCGAAAATAAAATAATTTAAAAAGTAAGGCTGCACATTCCAATTTGTGCAGCCTACTGGTTGGTTGAACTAACCCCGAAGGGTTATCCAACTATTTGGGTGGTGGTACCAATCCCGTTTGCCGAATAAATCAATAATCTGTGTCCGACGAAAAGAACAATCACAAGAGATTCTAGTGAAATCAAGGCTGGGAAAAGCAAGAAGTGACCTCCATTCACTAGCTGGCTCCAAAACAATACTAGGACTACTTCTCCGGTATTCATCCATAAAATAACCACCGCGAAAACGTACGAGAGCCACAGAGCTGTAAATCGAGCAGTCATAGCGTACCTCGTCTAAGGTTGTTAAAAATTATCTAAGTTAAACGTAGCAATCTTCATGAAAAAAATCAATTCTCTAGAATCTCAAGTCGTCGTCATTGTGGGGCCTACTGCTAGTGGCAAGTCTAGTTTAGCTGTTAAACTAGCTCTTCATCTAAGTTCAAAAAAAATAAAAGATCAATATAAAATAAACGGCGCAGAAATTATCTCCGCCGATTCAAGACAAGTTTATAAAGACCTCAATCTCGGTTCCGGCAAAATTAGCCAAAAAGAAATGCATGGCATCCCTCACCACCTTCTAGACGTTTCAGATCCTCAAAAAATCTTTACCGTCGCTAAATATCAAGTTTTAGCTCGAAAAACCATTAAAAAAATTATCCAACAAAACAAAATCCCTATTCTCTGCGGTGGCACTGGCCTGTATCTAGACGCAGTGCTAAATAATCAAATTATCCCCGAGGTTAAACCTAATCATGGTTTGAGAAAAATTCTAGAACAAAAAACTACCACGGAATTATTCCGCGATCTAAAATCCCAAGATCCTCATCGCGCCAAAAACATTGACTCTCACAATCGTCGCCGTTTAATTCGAGCGCTAGAGATTATCCACCAAACCGGAAAACCCGTTCAACTACCAAAACAAACAGAAAACAATATTTATAAAATTATTAAAATCGGCTTAAATCCCGAAAAAGAAATTTTAAAAAATAAAATCAAAAAAGTTCTCCATCAAAGAATTAAACTGGGCTTGATCGAAGAAGCTATCACCCTGAACCAATCGGGTGTAAGTTGGTCTCGCCTCGGCGAAATCAGCATCTACTATCAATTCATTCCAGAATATCTCTCCGGCAAAATTAGTAAAAGCGAGATGCTTCAAAAATTAGAAACCAAACTCTGGCATTACGCTAAGCGCCAAATAACTTGGTTTAAACGCGACAACAACATCCATTGGATTAAATCCCCTAAAGAAGTTAATCCACTTATTCTAAATTTTTTAAAAAAGGAAAACGGACCATATCTGGAGGATAGAGGGTCCGTACTGTAGGGAATGCGCGCTTTCTGACCCGGATCGCGCCTGAACTTATTATCCCGGGAGTCTCGACATTACACATCGGAATAATGGAATTGCCTCACAATGGAGACTTTCATCATAAGATTCCATCACCCCTAGCTACTTGATTTATTTGAAACTAAGGTACATGCCTAAAGGAGGTTTTCCTCTCTCTAGACGCAAAACGAGTCCATACAAGGCTAAGTAACAAACACCTCATACTTCTCATCGTTCTAGGGTATTATATACCCTACCAACTTATTTGTCAAGTGCAACAAAATACCCCAAAATTAAGTTAATTAGAGCAATTAGAATAATTAGAAATTTTTTGCTACACCCTAAACCCTTCCGTTCTAGGCGAATCCCTGCCTACCGGACAGGCAGACTCCTCCGGAGGAATTGGCTATTGGCTTTAAACATCTACAGCACCTAGAACATCTCACTTCTAACATCCAACAATATTACTCACTTATCTCCTTCAGTTTCAAATCCATCGCCTGCTCAATCTTCCCGTTCCACTCATCCACTACTTTTTGAATTTTTTCTTTTAATTTAAAAATCTGGTCTTCATTTAAAACCTTCTCGTCCCCCATCGCCTTCATTTTTTTCATCACCTCGTCTCGTTTGTTTCGCACTTGAATTCTAGTTGCCTCAATCATTTTTTTAATCAATTTAGAAAGCTCTTCCCTCCTCTCGTCGGTTAAGGTCGGCAAACTGGCTCGAATAGTATTCCCATCATTCGATGCGGTCATTCCAATCTTCGCCCCCTCAATCGCTTTAAGCACCGCTCCCACCGAACTCTTATCCCAAACCGTGATATGAATCATCCTTGGCGGAACCACACTCAAAGACCCCAACTGCTTAATCGTCATCTCTTGGCCATAAATATCCACTTTGATATTTTCCACCAATTCCACTGAAGGTCGCCCACTCCTAACCGAAGCAAGCTCCTCTTTAAGTCTTCCAAAAACCCCGCCAAAATCACCTTCTAGTTCTTTTAATAATTGTTCGCCCGTATCCATTAAATTAAGGGAATTATAACCAAAAACCAACCCCAAAACAACCTACCAAAAAACAATATCACCTATCCGCCAACAATCCCTCTAATTGCAATCTTGGATTCAAATTAAAAAAATCTACATTTCTTCGAAGTTCCAAAGCTTCATGCCAAAAGGCCGGCTGCTTTCTAGCTTCACTAGAAATCGCCAAAAGCAAAACATCCAAAAATTTTGCCAAATCAAAATTATCTGGCTCAATAATTTTTTTAATCAAATCTTTTCTAGTCGCTCCTTCACTCCTTATCAAATCCCCCGCCAACTTATAATTTTTCAAAAATTCTTTATTCTCTAAAATCGCCAAAGCTAAACCAGGTCTTCCCCCAGATTTTTGAGCAACATCTTTTGCTTCTTTTTCTGTAATACCTTTTTCTTGAATCAACCACTTTGTAATTTCAATCGTCTTCATTGGCGGAAAAAATATCTTATGAGTTCGTGAAACCAAAGTTTCGCCCAATAAATCGGTCTCCCGAACAATAAAAATTAAAAGCGAAGAAGCTGGTGGCTCTTCGGTGGTTTTTAAAAGTGCGTTCTGCGCCTCGGTAGTTAACCTTTCTGCGTCATCTATAACAGCAAGGCGATAGGCGCTCCGGTTCGGTTTCTCCGAAAAATAATATTTTAAAGCTCTAATCGCATCCACCCCAATCGTCCCCTTCTCATCCGGCTTCACCACGGAAAAATCATTCAAAATCGCATCTTGGGGATCATCAAAAACTCCAGTCTCCAAATAGTTAGCCAAAGATTTAGCAAATAAAAACTTCCCCACCCCTTCCGAGCCAAAAAAAACATAAGCATGTCCCAAGCGCTTAGACTCTACTAATTTTTTAAAATTTTTAATTAATATCTCGTGCCCCAACATTTTATAATTTCTAATACCTAATCTTCCTCCAGAGGAGCCTGCCTGTCCCTGCCTACCGGCAGGCAGGCGGTAGGCAGGGATCCGTCTCAGGCGGAAAACTCTAATTAATATATAATATCCAAAATCTAAGTTTCGAAATTTGAATTTTAGTATTTGAAATTATTTAGAATTTTAGAACTTAGCGCTTAGGATTTAACTCTCATACCTATAACATTTAGAACAAGTGAAGCGATAGAACATTTATAACACCTCCAACATCTAACTTCTAACATCTATCCTGCTAAACCTACCGTTTGTTTAGCAACGTTCTCTTATACGTATCCAAGTGGTTTAAAATCAAACCCGTTCCTCTGGCTACGCAGTAAAATGGATTCTCCGCCAAATATGCCTGCACCCCCAAAACTCTTTCAAATAATTCTGGTAAGTAGTGCAACTGTGCGCTTCCACCAGACAAAATAATTCCCTTCTCCATCACATCCGCCACCAACTCTGGTGGTGTATCATTGAAAACATTTTTTACCGCTGTCGCCACGTCAATTAAAAGCGGATTTAAAGCTTCGGCAATCTCGTTGCTTGTAATAATAATATCTCGAGGTAATCCAGTCGCTAAATCTCGTCCGCGAATCGCGTACTCCATCTTATCTTTCGATGGAAGCGCGGCCCCAATTTTTATCTTCACCTGCTCGGCTGTTTGTTCTCCGATCGCCAAGCCATGCTTCTTTTTTACGTAATCCCCAATTGCCGAGTCAAACTTATTCCCCGCTACTCGCAAACTCTCCCAGGACACAATACCCCCCAAAGCAATTACCGCCACCTCGGATGTTCCACCACCCATATTAACCACCATACTGCCCGATCGAGCATTAATCGGGATTCCAGCCCCCAGTGCTGCCAAAACTGGCTCTTTAACAATAAAAGCATTATGCGCTCCCGCCTCTCTTGCCGCATTCATCACTGCTCTTCTTTCAGTCTGCGTAATTCCAGCCGGCACCGAGATCACCACATCTGGCTTCAAAACATCGTACCAATTCATTGCCTTCGAGATGAAGTACGCCAACATCGCCTTGGTGATATAGTAGTCCGCAATCACCCCGTCTTTGAGCGGCCGATAGGCCACAATATCATCTGGCGTTCTTCCCACCATCTCCTTGGCCTCCAAACCCACCGCTAGAACGGTATTTTCGGGCTTAGCCAAGGCCACAATTGTCGGTTCGTTAATAATAAAACCTCGGCCAGGCACAAAAACAATTGTGTTTGCCGTTCCTAAATCAATTCCAATTTTTCTAGTAAGCATAAAGAAT
>CAZLXS010000008.1:3436-5728 GCA_964563735.1 uncultured Candidatus Saccharibacteria bacterium | reverse complement strand
ATAAAAGCCATTACAGTTTACAGATTAAGACTTTTAAACACAAATATTTGACATATATAAAAATATATGCTTTATTATAGGTAGTTAATCTTAAATTTAAAAGAAAGGAAGATGAATGAACAACAAATTCTTTAAATGCGTAGCTCTTGTTGTTGTAGTTTTCTTGCTACAGATCTACGCATCATCCGGTGAAGATTGCAGAAGGATAGCAGATTCACCACCGGGTTCGACCCTAGTTGTAACTAGAGTCGAACAACCTCAAGATGGAGAACGGAGTTCATTCGTCTACCGAATGAATCTAAGAATCCCATCTCCAAGGGATACAAAACAAAAACTCAAAAAAGTTATGGCTAGTGACCACCAACTTTTTGAGTATAAACTCAACCTCGGGAATCTTCAGGAAGGAGATAGTTTAAAAAAGGCCCCCGATGGCTCTTGGAAAAGATTTTATAACTAAGCCAGATGCAGAAGCCGAGATCTTTTCGATCTCGGCTTTATTTTTTATATCACATATGCTATAATGCCCAATATGAAAAAAATCAAAGAACAGGCCCGTATTGGCCAGTTTATTAGCGAGCTTCGCGAAGAGCGAGGCATCACTCAAGCCGAATTAGCTGAAGCCCTAAATACTAGCCAAAGCGCTATTGCCAGAATGGAAAGTGGAGAACAGAACTTCACCACCGAGATGCTCTCCAAAATCAGTCACGTTTTAAATCGCGACATCATTACTCTTGGCAATAACTCTATTAATTTCAAAATCGAGGGCGGCCAAAAACTTTCTGGAGTTATTACCACTAATAGTTCAAAAAATTCTGCCGTTGGACTACTTTGCGCCTCCTTGCTTTCGAGTGGTAAAACCGAATTAAGAGGGATGCCTCGAATCGAAGAAGTTAATCGCATCATTGAAGTCCTAGAAAGTCTTGGGGTAAATATTAAATGGACCAACAAGAATGATTTAGAAATCACTCCGCCAAAAGAACTTAAAATAGAGAAAATTAATACTGATTCAGCCATAAAAACCAGAAGCGCGATTATGCTTTTGGGCCCCCTTGTTCATCTTTTGAATAATTTTTCTCTCCCCCATCCGGGTGGTTGTAAATTAGGTAAACGCACCATGCGACCACATCTTTTTGCACTTGAAAAGTTGGGTTTAAAAATCAAAACTACCAAAACCCATTACGAAATAACCTCCAAGAAACTCCATGGATCCGAAATAGTTCTCTATGAATCTGGCGACACCGTCACCGAAAATGTTTTAATGGCGGCCGCTAAAATCCCCCAAAAAACCACTATTAAGTTCGCCTCAGCTAACTATCAAGTTCAAGATCTTTGTAATTTTTTGATTGGTCTTGGAGTAAAAATAGAGGGTATTGGCACGACCACATTAACAGTTTATGGGAAAAAAGAAATCAACTCCTCTACTGTTTTTTACCCAACTGAGGATCCCATCGAATCTATGCTCTTCCTCTCCATCGCCGCGACTACTAATTCGTCTATCACCATCGAACGTTGCCCTATTGATTTCCTAGAACTTGAACTTTTGAAATTAGAAAAAATGGGTTTTAAATATAAAATTTTAAAACGGTATAAAAGTCATAACAATTTTGCCAATCTAGTTGATATCAAAACTCTCCCATCAAAATTAACTGCCCTAGAAGAAAAAATTTATGCTCGCCCCTTTCCGGGATTAAACATCGACAACCTCCCCTTCTTTGCCCCTATCGCCACTCAAGCCAAAGGCCAAACCCTAATCCACGACTGGGTTTACGAAAACAGAGCTATCTACTATCTAGAACTCCAAAAACTAGGCGCCAACATCATTTTAGCCGATCCCCACAGGGTCTACATCGAAGGACCCACAAATCTTAAGGGCACCGAGATCATCTGCCCTCCAGCCCTCCGTCCGGCCGTCATTATTCTTATTGCCATGCTCTCCGCCGAAGGCACCTCTATTCTTCGAAACGTCTACTCCATCAATCGTGGCTACGAAGATCTCGTTAATCGCCTCAACACCATCGGCGCAAAAATCAAAATCCTTAAAGGAATCTAAATATCGTCTTAAATGTTAGCCGTAGGATGTAAGAAGTTAGATGTTTAATTGCAACAAATTTTCAACAAAAAATAATTGCCCTATATTCCTACTTGACATTTAGTATATAATAATGTTAAAGTATGAGAAGTAACCCCAGAATAAATAGTTCTGGAAATTAACAATCACAACTTTCTTCTCTCTAAGCTCATTCCGGAGAGAAGATTCGAACTGTCTTTAGGGCAGAAGGAGAATGAAATGTC
>CAZLXS010000008.1:1931-3336 GCA_964563735.1 uncultured Candidatus Saccharibacteria bacterium | reverse complement strand
TCAACTCCCCTATCCCTATCCGCACCTGCTCTCCTGTGTCTCGATCTCTCACTGTCACATCATTTTTTTCTAAGCTATCAAAATCCACCGTGATACAAAACGGCGTTCCAATTTCGTCCTGACTAAAATACCTCTTCCCAATATTACCCCGATCATCCCAATCAATCGGAAAATCTTTTTTCAAACCATCAAAAACTTTTCTGGCTAGATCAAAGAGCTCCGGCTTATTCGCTAAAAGTGGAAACACCGCCGCTTTATATGGCGCCAATTTCGGTTTTAATTTTAAAATCACATGCTCATCCTTCTCTGAGTATGCATCAATCAATACTGCTAGAAGTGATCTGTCGACTCCTAAACTTGGCTCAATCACATGTGGCCAAAACTCATCACTCGTTTCCGGATCTCTGTATTTTAAATTCTCTCCCGAGGCTTTCTCATGATTCTGCAGATCAAAATCTCCTCGATACGCCAAACCGTAAAGTTCTTTCTGGCCAAATGGAAAATCATACTCAAAATCAACTGTTCTTTTAGAGTAGTGCGCTAGAGCTTCGGCGTCGTGCTCCACCTCGTGAATCTTTGCCATATCAATTCCAATCTCTTCAATCCACTCTCTCATCGCCTGCATCCAACCCTCAAAAGATTTTTGCCATTCTGTTTCTCGAACAAAATACTCAATTTCCATTTGTTCAAATTCTCTGGTTCTAAAAATAAAATTCCCAGGCGTAATCTCGTTTCTAAAAGCCTTTCCAACTTGCGCAATTCCAAAAGGTAATCTTTTTCTTGTGGTGTTTAAAATATTTTTAAAATTCACAAAAATTCCTTGAGCTGTCTCTGGTCTAAAATAAGCTTCACTAGACTTTCCCTCGGCTGAACCAAGAAAGGTCTTGAACATCAAATTAAATTGTTTCGGGATCGTAAACTTCCCTTCGGTTCCACACTTGGGACACTTCTTCAGGGCTTCTTGGACTGCTTTTTCTTTTTCGCTTTCCAAAGGCAAAGTTTCAAGTAAAGTCGCCAAATTCCACCAAATCTCATCTGTCCAACTCTCGTTAACTCTAAATCGCTCGTGACAATGCTTGCATTCAACTAGTGGGTCCGAAAATTCTTTCAAGTGTCCACTCGCCTCCCAAACTTTTGGATTCATAATTAGTGATGCATCAATCCCCACCATGTCACTCCTCTCTTGCACAAATTTCTTCCACCACAAATTCTTAATATTGTTTTTTAACTCCACTCCCAAAGGGCCATAATCCCAAGAATTGGCTAATCCACCATAAATCTCCGATCCGGGAAAGATAAATCCCCGTCGCTTTGCTAAACTAACCACCTTATCCATTAAGTTGTTTTCCATAAATACTAGATAAAAATACCAAATTTCCCCCAATCTAACAAATCAATCACCCAG
>CAZLXS010000008.1:0-1831 GCA_964563735.1 uncultured Candidatus Saccharibacteria bacterium | reverse complement strand
CTACTCCCCTGAATCGTTGCGTCATCCGGCACTCCCGTTGTAAGCGTTGTGTCCGATGACTTAAGTTCTAATCCAGTAAAATCATCGTTCGCCTCCACCTGAGTTGGTCCGATTAAATCCAAAATCTGCCCCACCGTATTTTGTCCGGGCGTAATTTCTACTTGGAAAATCACCTCAAGTGGTTGTCCCAGAACCCCCTTCCCAGCCACAACTTTATCAATCGCCCAAACCACTTCCTTAGTTGAAGCATTATAAACCGGCTCGCTTGAATCTATTCCCTTTACTTTTCCAGTGAATTTAACTCCGGATTGCAAAACAGCAGAAACTTTCACATTAGAAACATCTGTAGAATAATTTTTCAAAATCCAATGAATCGTAAATTGGGTGGGCTTACCAACTTGCGGAGGATACAATCCGCTATTCAAAATCCCCGAACTAGCATCTCGGTAAAACGCTTTCGCGTCTACCGCTATCTTCCCAGCAATTTTTGACTCTAAATCAGCAACCGAAACTGTTTTGTCCGCACTCGTGTCCGGTGGAACTGTTCTAGACTCGATTCTTCCATTCACCTTAAGCAGAAAATTTTTATCTGAGAATCTCTTGATCGGATAGTCTGCTTTCAACTTAAGATCAAAAGCTACACTCCCCTCGTCTCCCGGAGCCAAGCTTTCTAGTTCTGGCACCGAAAGAGCTGACCAGCTCAATGTATTATTTGAAGCATTAAAAACTCCGCTAGTTTTTAAAGTAGAAAAATCAAAAAGCTCTCCCACTAAACCAGCACTCACTATCACATTTTTTAAAGCAATCGAAGAATTATTTTTATATTTTAAATTATAACGAACCGTCTCTCCGGGACTAACTACATCCTGAGAATTATTCCCCAGTTCAATCGCCAAAGAAAGTGGAGCCACCGACACCCCTACTCGCAAAGATTGAGTATTAATCGCATACTTCTCTCCCTTAATACTCGTCTCTAATAAAATCTTGAATTCCGAGAACGACCCCTCTGCCCCCACAATACTACCAGAAATTCTTATTTCCCCTCCTTCTCCTTTGGAGATATTACCAAGCTCCCATAAATTATTTGCACTCGCTGGCTTTTCCGTACTACCCAAAAATTGATACACCGCTCCGGGATAAAGCACTCGCAAATTTACATCTTTCAACGTCTCCTCGGTTTCATTTTTATATTTAATTAAAAGATCAAAATTTTCCCCACTAAAAACTTTCTCAGGCGCTGTGAGCTCTAAACTAATCACTGGCTTTTCAATCGAAAATTCCACCTCGGCCATCTCTTCAAATGTCGCGCTTCCACCACCAGCCACCACGTATCGAAGTTCAGCTTCTAATTTTTTCACCGACTGCGCTCCATCTGTGGCAATCAACTCAAAAGTTTCTTTATTCAAACTACCGGGCCCAAAGTCTCCAATGTTTTTTTGAAAAACTCTTTGTCCCTCACTCTCACCCACAAAATAAACCCCATCTGGCAAACTAAGATTCAAAGCCACATTTTTCAAAACCTTGTCAGAATTATTAGAAAAAGTCACCTCTACTCCAAAAGGTTTTCCCAAATAGACATCCGAAATCGGCACAAAATCTACATACACGCTTGGCGCTGGCGTATGTCTAAAAACCCAAAAAAACACTCCTCCACCTAAGACCACAATTGCCACCACAAAAAAAATAATCCACTTAATCAATTTGTTCTGTGAAGATTTTTCTTCTGGTTTTCTTGATGTAAAGTGGTTACTTGATCCCCAAGCCGAAATATTTTTTTCTGGAGCCATTCTTTATTAATTTAATCATACAATAAAACAAAGCCAAAAAAAAC
>CAZLXS010000007.1:14917-18284 GCA_964563735.1 uncultured Candidatus Saccharibacteria bacterium | reverse complement strand
GCGCGGGCGATGGGATTCGAACCCACGATTTGCTCCGTGACAGGGAGCCGAGGACGGCCTCTCCTCTACGCCCGCATCTTTTTATCAAAGAATTGCTGAAAAATATTATACTTTCTTGGGAGATAAATCAAACTTTAGTTGATTTATCTAGGAAAAATATTATATGCATCGATGGTGGATAAATTATTATGAAATAAATTTGAGAAATAGACTATAATATAGGTATGTATAAAAAAATAATTCTTACCGCGGTCGCACTGCTTGGCATAGCGGTCTCCCCTCTTGGAGTAAATGCTCAGCAAACGGGAAACTTAACTCCGTTTAATTGTTTTGACACTTACCAGTTTGGAAGTGTGTCCGCAGATATTGCACCGAAAGTTATTCAGACTCTGGCCGGAAGTCAGCTCAGCTTTACGCTGAACACCACAAACAACAACGACTATCCGATTGTGGATGGATCGGTCTATGTAAAGATTTTTCAAAAGCAAACTGATTTAAAAAATGCACAAAAGAATGGTGGATACTTAGTAGATCAGTTTTTTGCAAAGGAAGGAATCACCTTAGCCGCTCGAGAAACCAAGCGTTTTGAATTCACTTGGAATGTTCCAGCTTACGCTCCCACTGGAGACTACCAAGCGTTTACCTATTTTGAATCGGCCAAGAAGTTCAATATGCTTGGCCTCTCATTCACTGACGATGTGACGGGAGGGAAAACTGATTTCAAAATTAAGAGTGAATCGAAACAGGTAGTCCAATTTGATAAAAACAATGTTCAGATCAATGACCAGATCAGGAATTTTGCGACTCCAATTCCAAAACTCTCCGCCACCGACAAGGTTGTAATTAAGCTTCCCCTCAAAAATTCAACGACTAAAGCACAAGACGCGGAAGTGACATATACACTCTATTCTTGGGATGGATTGCTTGAATCTCAGAAACTCAGCCAAAAGACTGAAACTGTAAACTTAAAACCAAGTGAAACAAAAACCTTAGTCTACGAGGTGACGGACGTAAAATATCCAGTCTATTACGTGGTGGCGCAATCAAAATGGAAAGATTTTTCTTCGATTATTGATGCGCGATTTGCGAGAGAGAATATAAATCGGCCAAGAATCAATTTTATTGGCACGACAGCTTTTCCACTAGAGAATGGCAAAGAAGCCTCGCTTGTAGCATGCGTTCACAATATCTCTGATAGCTCGCCCATAAATGGAAAGGTGGAGGTTCAGCTTCTTGATTCAAACAATGCGGTGATCGGAAACTATAACTATACTGGCGAAATTACCTCGGATATTGTTGGTCTAAAAACATTATTAACGCCAACCAAGACATACGACAATTTTAAAATCCACACCAAGCTTTTTGACGACAAAGATCAGATTATAGATGAAGCCGAACTTTCTTTTGTTTGCGATGCAATAGACAAGAAACTTTGCAATCCAACCGCGGCGCCGATAGCACCAAACGAGAATTTGCCACCCAGAGGATCATCAATATATATCTGGCTTGGAATTGGGATCGTGGTTTTAGCTGGAATTATTATTGCCTTTGTAATCATTCGCAAAAAGAAGCATCAAGTAAATTACCCACCGAACACTCCGCCTAGTGGCCCGATTACCACTTCTTCCGCCGGACCGATCGCGGTGATAGTTTTCACACTCTTAGGGATTACATCCATAATTTTTGGAACGTATTCTTCTGCACTCGCAGACAAAAGCGTGACACATAACTATTCAATAGGCCAAGTAAACAGTAGCGCTGCTGTTTTGTTTGCAAAATTTAGCTCTATTTTTCCAACTGGTGGAATAAACCCAAAACCCTTGGAATTAAATACAAACTCTATGCAATACTCGTTCACCTATAATGCTAGAGTTACCGACTCTAGTGGCGTAGTGCTGAGTGATGGATCTAATATACCGGTTAATTCAAAAATAATTTTATCTTATGATCCAAATGACTTTTTAGAATCTGGATCACAAACAGCCTCTTGGTTTGGTATCGGAGCTTATAACGACAGTCCATACGGGCATTGGGTTAATGGAGCGGCATTTCCTTCGAGTGGCGCATGCAATGCATCGGACGAGTTAAGTATATATATTGGCAATCCAGTTGTTTCTAATATCGTGAAAAATGTTTATGCACCACTGTCGGTTAATCCACCCAAAATAACTATGGGTGTCACCGATCCACATCTCAAAGATTGCGTAGATATGGCAGGTGGAACAAAAAAAATGTGTACGATAGCAAGCCCTGGAACCTTTAATGTTGATTTTGTTTTTGCGGAAACTTATGCCTATCACTACTCGGCTGTTAAAAGAACTAATAATCAGTGCGTCCTAGGAAGCAAGATGTATACAAAGAACGGGAATATTGAACAAGATTTCAAAATCAATATCCCAACTCAGACTATCAGCTTTCAACTAAGTGGCGTAAACACTCAGGTGGGAGGTCCCCCCGGTGGACCGAACACGAGTTCTTCGTTCGTGAATGATCCAACTATTACTGGACCTACGACTGGAGCAATCGATCAGGCCTACACGTTTACAGCTTTCTCAATCTCAAGTGGAGATGGGGAAATTACCTACGACTTTGATCTCGATAACAATACTTCAACGATTGATGGATCAGAGACTGTTCCGGCATCTGAAAATGCTTCTACTAATATGACGTGGACTACCGTAGGAACAAAAATAATTAATGTGCGAGCTACACTGACTACGCCCACTGAAATTATTAGCTCAAAATGGGTACCGCACACAATAGTGATATCAGATAAAGCTACCTGCACCCCTACTCCTGATCCGGGGATATGGACATCTTGCTCGGCGAGCTGTGGGGGTGGGACTAGAAATCTGATCAAGATAGATGCTAGTTGTCATACTACTGTGATTGGATCACCACAATCTTGTAACATACAACCATGTGGAGTGATTATTAAAGAGGTGAGGCCCGGTTAGAAATGTTCTAGGTGAGGTGAAATGTTATAAATGATGCGAGTGCTAATAAAAAACCTCCCTAGGGAGGTTTTTTATTATTCTCCTGCTCTCTATTTAATCAGATCAATAAATTCTTTTTCGTTTAAAATTTTAACCCCTAGTTCTTTGGCTTTGTTGAATTTGGAGCCTGGATCTGATCCAGCCACAACATAACTAGTTTTTTTACTCACTGATTCGGAGATTTCGCCTCCCAGAGCGCGGATTTTTTCTTTAGCGACATCTCGCGACATAGATTCCATACTTCCGGTTAGAACAAAAGAGGAGCCAGAAAGACGATCATTTATGAATGATGATTGAGGATTTATGAGGTTAATACCAGATTGATCTAGTTTTTTTAGTAAATCTAAATTTTTTGGTTCTTTAAACCAATT
>CAZLXS010000007.1:11571-14817 GCA_964563735.1 uncultured Candidatus Saccharibacteria bacterium | reverse complement strand
CCTACATGCATTATGCCTAGGCTGTAAATAAATTTTGATAAAGAGATTGATTTTCGAGAATTAATTTCTTGAATAATGTTCTCCGCTGATTTTTCGCCAAAACGCTCTAGAACAGCGATATCCCCTTCTTTGAGCGCGAAAATGTCGGCGGCATCGCTGATTAACCCCTCATCTAAAAAGCGGTCGATAATTTTAGGGCCCAAACCATCCAGATTGAAAGCTTTCTTAGAGACGAAATGGTAAAGCCCCTCCCTATGCTTGGCGGCGCAATCTTTGCTACTACAGCGATGGATCGCCCCGTCTATTACCACTGGGCTGCCGTCAACTGGACACCTTGTAGGCATAACAAATTTCTTCTCTTTGCCAGTGCGAAGTTCTGATAAAACTTTAGTAATCTGCGGAATGACGTCCCCTGCTCGACTTACAATAACCGTATCCCCAATTCTTAACCCCAGTCGCGCTATTTCGTCGGCATTATGCAAGGTGGCGTGAGTAATCGTAATCCCCCCAACCTCAACCGCACGCATAATAGCCACCGGAGTCAGAGCGCCGGTGCGACCGACTTGAACCTTGATCTCTTCAACTATTGTTGTTGCCTCGCGAGGAGAAAATTTATAAGCAATACCGGCTCGAGGAGCTTTGCCGATAATCCCAGCTGATTCAAAAATTCGATTGTCGTTAATAGAAACTACTATCCCATCAATTTCATAATTTAATTTCTCCCTCTCTTTGGCCCATTTTTTGTGAAATTCAAAAACCTCCTTTATTGAATTAACAACTCTGCCTTCCGGATTAGTTTTAATACCTAAAGTATTTAGCGCTCTATACTCGCTCTCGTGAGTGGGATAATTTTTAAAATGCGCCTCTCCCTCGCCTACGATGCTATATCCAAAAAAATCTAGCTTTCTACTTGCCGTAATTTTTGGATCTAATTGACGAAGTGATCCGGCGGCGACGTTTCGTGGATTAGCGTAGATTTTTTCTCCTCTTTTTTCTTGCTCTCGATTAATTCGAGCAAATTCTTTTTTGGTGAGGAAGACCTCTCCCCGAACGATAAATCGTTCGGGAATTTCTAATTTCAAATTTCTAATTTCTAGTTGGAGGGGGATGGCGTCGATGGTCTTTAAGTTCTGAGTAATATCCTCCCCTACTAATCCATCGCCACGGGTAGAGCCCTGAACAAAAATTCCGTTTTCATAAATTAGTTCAACCGCCAAGCCGTCCATTTTGAGGTCACAGTAGTAGATAGGGTCTAGGGTTTGGCCACTAGGGTTTAGGGAAATACCGAGATAGTTTTCGAGGCGGGTGAGCCAGTCGTGTATATCGTTTTCTGAAAAAGCGTCGTTTAAAGAATTCATCCGACGAACAGGGTGGCTAACTTTTTTAAAATTCTTTAACGGTTCACCACCAATTCTCTGTGTTGGAGAGTCCAGAGTAATCAGATCGGGGAATTGGTTCTCTAAATCAAAAAGCTCCTTCTTCAAGGAGTCTAGAGCTTCTTCGGAGATGATTGATCGATCTAGAACATGATAAGAATATCTATAACGATTAATCTCCTCTCGAAGCTTTTTGATTCTTTTTTCGACTTCCGATTTAGTCATATGAATGATTAACTTTAACTGCAGATACCAGATAAAGTTTCAGTAAGTAATTTATTAGAAAAATCTGGACCATAATCAAGAGATGAGGAATAATCTAGATTTTCATCACTTACAATACGGTTTTTATAATAGTTTTCAACCGTAAGAATGCTGGATGGATTAATAATATTAGCCATGATACGAATACCTTCGTCCTTGGCTGACTGAGATTCATTTTCTCCAAATATTTGAGCTTGGGCATTAGTTCCCTCTTCGTTTGGTAGTCGATCGTTAATAATCAAGATAAGATCTGGATATTCTGAATCATCACGGTCAGCAACTGGAATGGACGACAAGACCGAATCAACAGCTCCTTCTTCTATCCCCTCTGCTAGATCGTTATTGGGGTTTCCATTGTCTATATCAATACTATCTATAGTTGATCTAATAGAAGAAGAACTCCCATCTAGAAAAGGAGCATAGAAAACTGGGATGGGACCAGAAATGTGATTACTAAAAGGAGAGACAGCGATGTGGGTTTCACCACCAGTTAGAGCAATTACAGAATCAGTGAAACTCTTGAGGGCATCTTTGTAGTTAAGAAAATTACTTGATAAGCCAGGAGTATCGGTAATACTAAACAGCAAGACTAGATCGTATTTACAATTCCCGCCGCCAGCATCAAAAGCCTCTACAAAAAAAGCGCGCTTGGATTTGCCGGCCATACCGACGATTCTAGCCTGATTGGGCGACTGCTCAAAAACCTCAAAGCTGGCTCCATTCGAGAACGGAATAGTAGAAGAGAGGATGTTGGGATTTTTGTAATAGTTATAAAGCCACCACTCCGTGCCAGCGTCGGCGGCAAAGATGGCCTTGTTGGTATTAGCAAAATCACCAGAACTGCGAATTTGAAAAACGATCAACATACCTGCGACAAGGGCGATACCTAAAATAGAACTTGTGATAATAACCACAGTTAAAATCATGGTCTGACCTTTTTTGAATTTGAATAAGTTGATCATGAAAATTTTTTAGACTAGCCAGGAATACGACTACTCACCGTAGTTTGAATAGTGGTTTGCGCTCCATCAACTCCACTCTCCTTGGGACTAATACTCAAAGAAATTGTAATCCGCTTAGGCAAACCAGCACCGCCAGAGAGCGAAAAATGCAGAGCTTTTACATTTACATTGTTGTCCGAAACTTTTTCTCCGCTGGGATTTTGATCAAAACGGAGTACTGCATCACCAGCAAGAGCGTAGGCAATGATGCTCCCGGCGGAATTGGTGTACTGAATACAATTTGAATCGCCAGAGCTAATTGGACTTAGACGATCCAAGCAGTCTGCATTATCAAAAACACTGAAGTTAGAAGAGGTTCTCATCTCGCGAGCCATAGCCTCTAAAACGATAGCGATATTACTATTGACCGCGATCAAACTACTCGACTGACGATTAGTGTGGAGCGCGCGAACAAAACCACCAACCACGATGGTAATGATAACCATAAAAACACCAATTGAAACAAGAAGTTCAACTAGAGTAAAACCTTGGCGATATTGTTTTTTAGAAAATAAATTCATTTTTAAGGAGTGGGTTTCCAGTTAAAGAAATAATCTTCCATTACCACCTCTCCATCGCTACCACCCTTCTCTTTCCACATCACC
>CAZLXS010000007.1:0-11471 GCA_964563735.1 uncultured Candidatus Saccharibacteria bacterium | reverse complement strand
GCTTCATCTTAAGACTTTTTTATTATAGATTAATCTGCCCCAAAGAGCTCACCACGATTTCCGAAGTAGCCGAACCATTAACTGTTTTTAAATAAATTTTGGCTGGGGCCGACATTTCGTTTCCATTTTGATCAAAAAGTTTAGTTAAAAGATTGGGCGGAATAAAGACGATATAACCCAAACTATCAGCACTTGCTGAATCAATTTTAATCTTAGAATTAAAATCAGTTTTTTCGGCTTCACGAATTCCGATTAGAACAATGGAGGTGATACTTTCTATATCATCACAAGACTCCGGAGCCGGAGGGGTGTATTCGAAGAGAGTGTAGCTACTACTCGAAAATTTAACTCCATAAGAACAAGGCGGTGGAAGCGAAGGCGGATTAGTATAACCAGTGAGAGCGAAGGATTTAGCGCGTGAGAAGAGATTAACCACTCTAGCTTTTTCAACGTTCAACATAATCTGATTACGACTTTCCTGACTAAAACCAATAAAGATTCCAGAAAGAATTACAATAATCCCTATAACTACAATAATTTCTAAGAGAGTAAATCCCCTTTTAAATTTCTGCACACGTATATTTTAACCTTTTTTTATTGAAGTGAGAAAAAGCTAAAATAAGCAGAAACAAGGTCGTGACCCCAGAAGAAGATAATTAAAGAAGCGAGAGCGAGAAAGGGTCCGAAAGGCAGGTAACTTTTCCAGCGTTTTCCTTGGGCAAGCATAGCAAAGAGTCCAACGATGGAACCCAAGATAAAAGCCAGCGCCACAATTAAAAGAACATCGGGCCAACCAAAAAGGAAACCCAAAGCCGCGGAGAGCTTAAGATCGCCCATACCCATCCCTCGCCCACGAGTAATGAAGATAAGCGCGCCAAAGAAAAGTGCCCCAAAACCAAAGGCAAGAAGATGATTTAACCAAATATTAGAGCGTAAGCCGAAGATACCAGCGTAAGAACCAAGAAAAGAACCCCCGGTTAAATTAAAACCACCCGAAGTATAAAAGATAAAAATTGCACCTAAAATAATTAAAAAAAGATTTAACTCATCTGGAATAATTTTTAAACGAAGATCAATTAAAAAAACGAGGAGGAGAGTTAAAAAAACTAAAATGAATAAAACAGATAGAATCATTTTTTCTGCTCCACCTAGATTCAGACTCCCTGCTAAGATTAAAAATTTAGGAGAATGAATAAAAAGTGAAACGAATAAAAAGATTAAAGCCGAAAAAATTTCGACCAGAGGATACTGAAAGCTGATTGGATTTTTGCAATTTCTGCACCGACCGCGGAGAAAGACGAAGCTTAATAATGGAACAAGCTCAAACCAGTTGAGCTTGTTCGCGCACTTGGGGCAGGCCGAGCGCCCACCCAAAGTGCGACGATTGAATATAAATTTATCTGGATTATACCGAAGCGCGATTACATTCAGAAAACTACCTATCGCTAAACCCAAAACCCCAAGCCAGATTAAATACATAAAACTTTCTACTTAATTAGAGTTGGACGCAGTAGGCTGGATCAACACAATCAATACCAAAGATGCTTCCATCTAAATCATTATCGGTCAATTTACTATCACCCTCCTCTAAGGTTGCCTGTAAAACATAGGATGTCCCAGTGCTATCTGTCCCATACATATATTCTGGTGGTCGAGGAGATTTTGGAATACTTTTAATATTAACGTTAGCTGCGATTAAAGCTGTTTCGAGGGCAGCCCAATCCAATGGACCTCCAGCTCCGCCAGGCGCAGCTGGATAGGAACCAGTCTTGTTAAAGAAGAGCTCTAATCCATTTTGAATCTGTCGAAGATCAGCAACTCGGCGCGCATCACGAGCTTGTGGGCCGGCTCCCCGAAGACCAACTAGAACAACACCAGCCAAGATCGCAATGATGGCCACAACGATAAGAATTTCGATTAAAGTGAAACCCTTGCGAGAAAATTTGGAAAACATAATTTTAGATTTTTTTATTTTTTAACTTTATTTAGGTAACCGACCTTTTAACCCAATGATTATATCACACCGAGCTATCCCCCACCAAAACTAGAGGTTAACTGATAAAGAGGCATTAAGATGGCGGCAAAGAGAAGTCCTACTAAAACTCCAACGACCACCATAAGAATCGGCTGGATTAAGTCGACTAAATTAGCAATGACTTTGTCGGCTTCTCTGCTATAGAAGGTAGAGAGACGGGCGAACATGGCTTCGAGTTGACCAGTTGATTCTCCGACCGAGAGCATTTGGGAAACTAGAAGCGGAATGTGATCTGGATAACGACTCACTGCCAAAGAGAGTGGCTCGCCCTGCCGAATATTTTCGGAGATTTCGCGGAAGATTTCTTTGTAAACAACATTTTCGGTGGTGTTGCTCACAATCTGCATGGACTGCGCTAAAGGCACACCGCCTTTCAAAAGAATTCCAGCGGCATTCGAAAACCGAGTGAGCGTAACCGGCAAAAAAACTTTTTTAATGATCGGCAAGCGAATTTTGGTTTCGTCTATCACAGCTCGGCCCTCTTCACTCCGCACATAATCTAGAAGAAGAATAAAAACGATGCCTAGCACAATAGCAACAGCCCACCACCACTCGGTTAAAAAAGTGCCAGAATTAATTAAGAGCTTAGTAAAGAATGGTAATTCCACTCCACTCTCTAAAAAGATGGGACCTAGCTGCGGAAAGACTACGGTAATCATAATTACAGCAACCACGGCAAAAAGCCCCAAAACTATACCGGGGTAAACCATGGCCGAGCGAGCTTTGGTGATAAGGATATCTTCTTTCTCCACGTAGTCGGCCAAGAAACCAACCACGACATCCATGTTACCAGTGACCTCGGCAGTGCGAACCATGTTGATAAAAAACTCCGAGAAGATTTCACCTTGACGCTCGATCGCTTGAGAGAAAGAGAGTCCAGCATCAATATCGCCAGAAATCTGAAAGACGGCTTCTTTAAGGCGCGGATGACTGGTTTGCTGATAGAGAGTTTGAAGAGCGTTACTCAAAGGAAGTCGAGCTTCCAAAAGAGTGGCTAACTGGCGAGTGAAAATGACCATGTCTTTTCTTCTGACTCGGCCAAAGTAGCTTGAGAGGTTGTCGTACCAGTGACTGGTTTCGGCGGATTCGAGCGAGAGAATAAAAAGATCGTGACTAGAGAGAATGCTTACGGCTGAATCCTTGGAACTCGCGTCCACAAATCCAGCTTGCAGTTCTCCGGTTTTATTTTTAGCTTGATATTTAAACTTCATTTCTTTGGATCAGCTACTAAATTACAAATGAATACATATATACGGATTTTATTTGTACACTTGTAAAAATTTGCCTGCCAGCCCGTAATTTTAATATAGGCGGGTATTCTCGTAGATAAATTTAGATTTTTTCTAGTAAGATGCGCAACTCGGCAGGATTCAAAGAATAAAGTTCGGCGGTTTCAAGCGAGATCTGTTTTTCTTTAACCAATTTAGCGAGAGAGCGATTTAAACTCATCATCCCCTCTTGCACGCTCGTCTCAACCACGAGATCGGTTTGATAAACTTTGCGCTCACGAATCAAATTGCGGATAGCTGGATTGATGATCATGATTTCGGCGGCTGGAACACGCCCTCCACCCAAACGCGGAACGAGACGAAGTGAAAGAATAGCGACTAGGGTGGCGGCGATTTGCGAGATAACCTGACCCTGCTGTTCTGGCGGGAAGGAGTCGATAATACGATCGATAGTTTGAGAGGCGGAGTTGGTGTGTAGAGTCGAGAAAACTAAGTGCCCAGTTTCGGCCGCGGTCATAGCGGTAGAGATAGAGTGGGCATCACGCATCTCACCAACCATAATGACGTCGGGGTCTTGGCGCAGAATAGTGCGTAAACCAGAATTAAAACTTTCGGTATCGTTTTCAACTTCACGTTGGGAGACGATGGATCTGTCTTGGGTGAAGAGGTACTCAATTGGATCTTCGATGGTGATGATGTGTTCGGTGCGAGTGTGATTAACCTCGTCTAAGATAGCCGCGAGTGAGGTGGATTTGCCGTGACCGGCAGGACCCACGATCAATACAAAACCCTGCGAGAGCTTAGCAAAGTCGTGCAAGATAGGCGGAAGCCGAAGTTCCTCGATGGTTCTGATTCTGGTTGGAATCAAACGGAGAGCCGCCGACATATAGCCCCTTTGGAAGTAGACATTGACTCTAAAACGAGCCTTGTCCTCTAAGCTATAGGCAAAATCAACTTGCTTTTCCTTTGTAAATCTAGTTTGTTGTTCGGGATTTAAAAGTGCCTTTACTAAACCCTCGGCCATATCGGGCGTAACGATAGCTTCTTGCTGAAGCGGAACTAAAACCCCATCGATTCTTAAGGTGGGGCGACGACCTACAGCGATATGCAAATCAGAAGCGGTCTGCTTGGCGGTAGTCACAAGTAATTCTTTTAATTTTTCCGGATAATTTATGTCCATTGTTTTTTAATTATACTATAAATAGCAGTCGAGAAATTTAAACTTCGGTGGTTTCGCGGATAACGTCTTCAATTGAGACAAAACCGTCGAGGGCCTTAAGTACTCCATCCGCGCGCATATTAACCATGCCCTGATTCCTTGCTTCGCTTAAAATTTTTTCTCCAGTTGGACCGGCATTAATAATTTCCGCTAGATTTTTAGTCATCTCTAGAATTTCGAAAATAGCGATGCGACCCACGACTCCTTTGTTTCTGCAGTTATCACACCCTGGAGCGTGATAGATTTGAAATGGCTCGTGATATTTAGAACTGATGGACTGGGGTAGTGTGGCGAGCGAGTCGTGAATGATGCGCGCGACAGAAGCTGGAGCCTCTTCGGCTTTTTTACACTTCGGACAGATTAAAGAGACGAGGCGTTGTCCAACCATAATATTCAAGGCCGATGGAAGAAGAAAAGGATCCACCTTCATATCAATAAGACGCGGAATAACGCCGATAGAATTGTTGGTGTGGATAGTGGAGAGAACCACGTGACCGGTCAGGGCGGCGTGCACGGCTAAACCGGCGGTTTCGCTATCTCTGATTTCACCAACCATAATGACGTCGGGGTCTTGGCGCAAAATTTGGCGAAGACCAGAGGCGAAATCATAACCAATCTCTGGGCGCATTTGGGATTGATTAATGCCGGAGATAAAATATTCCACTGGATCTTCTAAGCTTACGATATTAACCCCTTCTTTATTCAAGCTACTCAAGAGTGCGTAGAGGGTGGTGCTCTTACCAGAACCAGTCGGACCATTCACTAGAATCATGCCGAATGGTTTTTCTAAACTCACTTTTAATTTTTCTAAATTAAGGCCAGTTAGACCAAGCGCGGTAAAATCTTTGAGACCGGTCGTCTGATCTAAAATACGAATGGCTACTTTCTCGCCCAAAGGTGTAGGGAAGGTGGAAACACGAAAATCGATATCGCGATCAAAGATACGACTACGAAAACGGCCATCCTGCGGGATTCTAGTTTCATCAATCTTTAAATTAGACATAACCTTGACCCGAGAGACTACCGAACCAGAGAGCTCAAGGGGTAAGGAGGCGGCTTCTTGCAACTCACCATCAATTCTAAAACGAATTCGAAGATAGGTTTCTTGGGGTTCAATATGCACATCCGAGGCTTTGCTTTGGACGGCTTCCTTTAAGGTGTCGGCAACAATGCGAATAACTGGGGCGTCCTCGTTGCCAGTCGCACTAGCTTCCAACTGGACGACTTTTCGATTTTGGTCGGTTTTTAAATTTAAAGATTTTACGGCAGATTGAATTTCGCTTTTGAATGGAGAGTAGCGCCTCATCACATCTTGCCAGTCACCGTAAGAGATTAAATAGATACCCAGATCAAGACGATTGCGCCGAGCGATAAACTTGAGAGCTTCTTGAGCTTTTAAGTCGTTTGGGTGGAGCATACCCACCACAAAGAGCGAATCTTCCTTACTAATCGGAACGACACTATAAGTTCGAACGGTTTCTTCGGGAATAATTTTTATAAGCTCTGGGTCCCACGAAGTAAAATCAATTTTTTGATACGGAACGCCAAAGAGCTCACTTTTAAAAGCGCAAATTTTTTCGTCGTCTACAAGACGACGCTCGTGGATAATGTCCTCCACTCCCCGACCGGACAAAAGAATCTCTTTTTTTAATCTCTTCGCACCCGCTTCATCGAGTAATCCTTTCTTTTGTAATTCGTCAATAAATAATTCGTCATTCATATATTAGAGCGGAAGAAATGGATTGGGCCGACCGATTTCGGTTTGACCAGCCGGATTAACGTAGGTTTTGAGTTCTTTGAATTTTGAGTTTTCGAGCACCTGATCTGGATCAATTTTTATACTAGAAAGATTAAGCACGTTTTCCGTATCACTTGAACCGGTGTAATCTACGAGTTCTGGATTCTTGAAAAAAATATAGAAAGCGGCAAAACCAATTAACACAATCAGAATAATCCAGCTTAGAAAAGCTAAAGCGCTACCTCCTTTTTTTTCTTGTTCAACAACAATAGCCATAGATTAAGAAGAGATTTGATAATAGGTATCGACTTTAAGCGAGTAGTTGTAGACCGGAAGGATGGTTTTGCCAGTACCGGCGCTCACGGGTTGAACAGCAATACTTTTCACATCAAAGAGCAGAATGTTGGTTTCTAAATACTTAAGAAAACTTTTGAATCCGTCGTAGCTGCCCATTAATTTTAAATCGAGCGAGAGAGTAGCAACTGGTTTTTTAAGATCTTTGGGCGAATTAGCGCTCGCCATATTGGGGTTGGAAATACTCGCTTCGGTGACCGCGATGGAGCGAAGATCGATACCGGTTCGCGAAGTTAATCCATTTAACTGACTTAAAACATTGTAGAGGTCGCGATTCTCGGGCAGAACACTGCCGATGGCGGTTTTAATACCTTCGTTTTCGTTGTAGCGCTTTAGGGCATCCTTAATAGTTTTCAAAGAATCCTCTTGACTCTGTACAAAAGATTCTTTGGAGAGGACGGTAGTGCGGAGGGATTGAATCTCGACATAAACCGGTCGGCCAAAACTGATATAAACGATAATAGCCCCAGCCACGCAGCCGAGCGAGAAAATCATACTAATAAATCTTTTAGAGGATTGTTTCATTAGATTTCAGTGGCGGGGTTTAAAATGGATTTTAAGAAATTAGGACTAGCTGTGATTGTGAAAGAAAAATTTACGGCGTCATTTTCGGCAACCGTGATACTACCCATATCGAATTTACGAAGAGTGCCAGCACTGACCATTTTTTCAAAAACTAAAACCTGCTCCGCTAAATCTTCAGTGCTTTTAGCTGAACCAGTAATAGTGATCTGAGATTTTACTAAATCAAAATTAAAACTTTTGAAATAAGTACTGGTTTGAGTGTTGGATTCGAGCCAAGCGAAGACGGGCGAAGAGGCTGTGTGGGCGCCTAAAATGGTTTTTAGATTTTCGATCTGCGAATAAAAATTAATGATTTTAACTTGGTCTTCTGGTTTTAAAGAATTTTTAACCACGCTTAAACGCTCATCCAGATTATCAAGACGGCCATTTAAATAAGTTTTATAGCCAAACTGCAAGCCAACATAAAAAACTACACTCAAGATAAGAAGCAAGAGCGAAAACATAAGTAGCTGACCAGAGATACCTGGAGTTTTGGCTCGGCCTTCAGCCATTTGATCAGTAACTTTTTGAGGTAACATGTTAAATAGTTTTTAAATTAAATGGGAAGGCGAAGAAGAAAGCGATAAGTTTTAAATAAATTCCTTGAGACCTAACCCAAGAGCGATACTTAGAGTTGGGTTGAGATCGCGAACAAGGAGTTCTAGTTCGGAAGGATATTCAAATTTTAGAAAAGGAGCGGCTTTAACGACTGGGCAACCAAAATCTTTTTCAAAATACTTTTCGATGCCAGCTAGATTGGCGCCACCGCCAGATAGAATAACCCGCTCTGCCTTGGGCGAGCCGGGAAACTGACTTTGGTAATTATATTCCGCCTTTTTTACCTCACTAATTATAACATCTATAAATGGAAGCATTATTGTGGATAATTCGTAGTTAGCACCCAATGAGATAATGCCATGTTCTTTTTTTAATTCTTCGGCGCGCACTGGGTTGATATTTAAACTGGTGGCTAATGATTGCGTAAGCGAAGCGCCGGCATAATCGGTTTGAGTATTAAACTTAACTTGGCCTCGATCAACAAAAGTAATGTTAGTAGAAAGACTGCCGATATCGATAATAATGGTGGAGGTTGGGTCGTTACCCACCAGCGCCCTTGCTAGACTCAAGCTTTCGATTTCGAGAGCTCGTAGATTTAAGCCTACAGACTTCATAATGAGCTGATACTTTCTAATTAATTCTTGAGGGACGGAGATCAGAAGAACCTGCTCGTATTTGTAGCCCTTATCATCTTCGCGCTCCCCTACTTTCGTCCAATCTAAAGCTACTTCGGAAATGGGTAATGGAACATACTGGCTGGCTTGGTAAGTTAAACTTTTTTCTAAGTCACTCGTCGACATTTCTGGGAAATCAAAAACGGTCATAAAAACGGCGAAGGTGGGAATGGAAGCGATAACATCCGTTGCACCCGGCTTCATTTTTTTAAGCATGATTTTTAGAAGATCAATCACCCCAGTTTCGAAAAGTTTTAAACTACTCGTCTGGAGTACGTCATTCGAGCGCAAAAGATATCCACTCGAATTCAAGAGGGAGTAATTTTTTATTAAGGGAAGTTGCTTGCCACTCCCTACTTCGGCAATTTTGATGGAGGTAGTGCCGATGTCGATGCCCAAATAAGAGGGTGAGATTTTCTGTTTTACAAATTGGAAAGGATTGAACATTATTACAAGTAAATTATATCACCTTAAGCGCTTTTCTGTGACATGCTAAAAAACAAAGTGACCGAGTGGATTTTAGATACCTTGATCCCACCAAGCTGTCTTCGATGTGAGAGAAATATTCCAAGCCAGAAAGCACTTTGCAGTGAATGCGCTGGCGAGATCGAGATCAACAAAACTTTCTTTTGCGGAGAGTGCCGAGCCAGAGTTCCAGAGAATAGGAAAATCTGTCATTTAAATTTTCCATATTTATTGGGCGCGGCTTCAGAGTACGATAACAAATCAGTGCAGGCCCTCATTACTGGACTTAAATTTAATTTTGCCGAAAGAGCGGCCGTGGATCTGGGGAGGATTTTAGCGGATTATGCTAGGGCTACCAATTTTGATTTATCTCAATTCACCATTTTGCCGATCCCGCTCCACAGAAAAAGAGAGCGCGAACGAGGATTCAATCAATCTAAATTAATCGCCTTGGAGTTTTCTAGGCGTATGGATCTGCCGATGGATGATTCTATAATTTTTAGGATTAAATCCACCCATCCGCAGAGCCAAGCAAAAAATCGCGAGATTAGATTCGAAAATGTAGCGAGATGTTTTTCGATTCCCCACCCAGAGAAAACAGAGCAGAAAAACTTTGTTTTGATAGACGATGTAATCACATCTGGCGCAACCATGAACGAAGCGACTAGAGTATTAAAGTTGGCGGGAGCTAGAAAGATTCTAGCGATGGTTGCGGCGAGAGCATAGGTGGTATAATTATAGGAATGAAAGAGGTCATTTTAGCTTGGAGCGCGCCAGAGTTTGAGCACCACGAAAAAACGGTGGGGTGGTATTGGATGAGTATTATATTCTCTCTCTTGCTTTTGGGCGCGGCTTTTTGGATGAAAAACTTCTTGTTTGGTTTTTTTGTGATCGCGGCGGAAATTTTAATACTAGTGTGGGCGAACAAACAACCAAGGATGATCGATTTTTCGATTAAGCCGAAAGGTTTGACAGTAGATGGAGCAAAGTTCTATCCTTACGCGGAAATCCAATCCTTTTCGATTGATGATGAGATGGAGGGACCGTGGCGATCGGTTACGATAGAGTTTAGAAAAAAGATGCGATCAACATTGGCGATCACGATCCCCGATGAACTAGCTCCACGATTTCGTGAGATTCTGCGACCAGTGATTCAAGAAGTACATTTTGAGCGGTCTTTGATCGAGGCAATTCAGAGGATTTTAGGATTTTAAAAGCCCTCGTAGTTCAATGGATAGAACGCGAGATTGCGGATCTTGTAATGGGGGTTCGATTCCCTCCGAGGGCACATTAGAACTCGCTTAGCGAGTTCACGAGGTTTGGATTTTTTACTTGCCTCGCCGGAGCTTTAGCGAAGGCAGGTGCCCCGCCGTAGGCGGGGAAGACGTTATTGAAACCTCTAAATTTCTAATTACCTAATTACTAATTTCTAAAAAATACCGAATTTCTAATGTCTAAGCACATAGAAAAAAATAATCCATCAGGTATGATTAGGTAGAGATGAAAGCTTTAATCTTTGTTGTGGCGGTTATAATTTTGGGACTTGTGACTTTTTCTGGATTGATTTCTAGATCAATTGACGAGGCTCCGTTTTTTAAATCTTTCCTCGGGAAAGACTCGCCCAATACAACAAGCACCACCCCAATAAATCAGAGCAAGCCGAATGAGACCGAAGAACCAGCACTGACTCCGACGAATAATCCAAACAGTTTTGCGCCCGGAGGATTTAAGGGGCCCACTTCCCCACCGCACGTAAATGGCCCATCGGCTCCGCCACCGGCGTACTAGGTAGGCGAATTACTAATAATTAATTTCTTCCTCCTGAGGGCGCAGATGAAAATCTGCGCCCTTTTTTGTACACTTTTATTGAACTACTTATACTGTTATATTTATATTATGGTTAGTGGTTCTAATTTGGGAAGGAAAATAATGGAACTTAGAAAGATGGGCAAGAGTTATAATCAAATTTCAAGAACTTTGAATACTTCCAAGGGGACGATTTCTTACTACTTAGCAGATAACGAAACATCCCAAAAGGTGAAAAATAAATTAATAAATAAAAATAACATTGCTAGTAGAGAGCGGATAAAAAAACTAATTAATCAAAATAGAAAAAGATGGGCGGAGAATAAAATAAATGCAGCCGCAAAAGCAAAAAATGATTTTAAAAAATTATCTAGAAATTCCCTATTTATAGCAGGAATTTCTATTTACTGGGGAGAAGGAGATAGCAAACCCAATAATCCCCTACGAATTTCAAATACTGATCCGAGAATGATAAAAATCTATGTTCGTTTTTTAAAAGAGATAATGGGCGTAGAAGCCAGCAAAATACGTTTAGGCCTTATACTTTATCCAGATTTGAATAACAGAGTGTGCCAAGAATTTTGGGCGAAGGCTTCCGAATTGCCAATAGATAACTTTATAAAAACTCAATACATAAATGGAAACCACCCAACGAAGAGATTGGCTAATGGAATTTGCATGGTTATAGCAAACGGAGGAAATCCTCTGAAAATAAGGATGTTGACTTGGATTGATTTGTTAAGCAGAAATTTGTAAGATAGTGCAATCAGATTAGCGGGCGTCGTATAGTGGTAATACACGTGCTTGCCAAGCACGAGCCGGGAGTTCG
>CAZLXS010000006.1:13410-18766 GCA_964563735.1 uncultured Candidatus Saccharibacteria bacterium | reverse complement strand
GCATTCTTCCAAATCTGATCCGCCATTTCTTCAAACGAGACTCCCCTTATTTCAGCTAGTTTCTTCACCACCTCTACCACATAAACGGGCTCATTCCTTTTTCCTCTATAGGGCACCGGTGCCACATACGGAGCATCAGTTTCACTTAAAATTTTATCCATTGGAATTAATTTAATCCTCTCATCATAATCCCTAGAGAAAGTGATCACACCACCAAAAGTAAAATAAAAACCCATTTGGGTAATCTCTTTTGTATCATCCATACTTCCACTATAAAAATGGAAAATCCCTGCCGGCGAATTTAAAATCGAAGAATTTTCTTTTAAAATTTTTATCGTATCTGCATAAGCCTCTCTACAGTGAATCATTAACGGTTTTTTAACTTCATACGCTAATTTAATCTGTTCCAAAAAAGCCCTCGTTTGTCTTTCTTTTATTTCTTCGATGCTCTTAATTCCTAATTCTTCATTCTCGATTCTAAAGTAGTCCAATCCGCACTCCCCAATCGCCAAGACTTTTGGATCAAGTGCTAGGTTTTTATAATATTCAAAATCAAAATCCTCCCCTCGACTAGTAAACGTCTTAGCGTTCTCACCCCCACCCAACTCTTCTTCGTCGTGAAAAGACTTACCCGTGTGGATCGGATGCAATCCCACCACCGCATAAACATCTCCTGCAAAACTATTCGCCACCTCTACCGCTTTTTTTGAAGTATCTTTTTGAGTGCCCACATTAACCACCACCACATTAGCATTAATGGCTCTTTCAATAACTTCTCGTGAATCATCCTTAAACGCCGCAAAATGAGCGTGCGTATGGGCATCAATGAATTTCATATTAATTTAGTCTAGGAAATAAAGCCTCACTCTTCTCCACTCTTAATGTTTTCTGATCTGTCCAAATGATACTTTTTTGAATCGTCTCGGCTGTCTTGGGTAAGAAAGGACTTAAAAGTGCCGAAACATTATCAAGAATCACCACTAGTCCAAGCAAAATATCCTTCTTTGATTCTGGATCTTTCCAAATCTCATTGTCGTTTACATATTTGTCACCAAAAGAAACAAGCTCATTTATCGCTATCAAAGCTTCGTGGAGTTTAAAAATTCCTAATTTCTCGTGCACTGTTTTTTTGGTTAACCCAATTTTTTCTTCAATCAATTTGTCCACCACATCAAATCCTCCGCTAAATTCTCCAATTTTACTCGCCACCCCCAAGACTCTCGCCGAAAAATTGCCCAAGCCATTAGCTAGCTCGCCATTATAAACAGTTTTAAATTTTTCTTCGCTAAAATCACCATCTTCGCCAGATGGAATCTCTTTGATTAAATAATACCGCACTGGATCAATTCCAAATTTCTCCACCAGATCTACTGGATTCAAAACATTCCCAATCGTTTTTGACATCTTTTGACCGTTAATATTAACGTGTCCATGCACTAAGATTTTTTTGGGAAGTGGTAATCCTATCGAGAGCAAAATACCTGGCCAAATTGCCGCATGAAATCGCAAAATATCCTTTCCGATTAAATGCGCGTCAGCCGGCCACCACCTCTTGAAATTGGACTCTCCGCTCTCACTATCCGATCTTCCATATCCTATCGCCGAAATATAATTAGTCAGCGCATCGCACCAAACATACATCGTGTGTTCCGAATCTCCCGGCACCGGAACTCCCCATGGCAAATCTTTGTACGGCCTCGAGAAACTAACATCCTCAAGTCCTCGCTCAAGCAAAGCCAAAACCTCGTTCTTTCTGCTCTCTGGTAAAATTTTTAATTCATCGCTCTTAATTTTCGATTCAATCTCCTTCGAATATTCAGATAGCCTAAAAAAATAATTTTCCTCCTCAATCAATTCTGGTTCTCTCTGGTGGTCAACACACTTACCATCTTTCAAATCTTTCTCCGTCACAAAAGCTTCGTGTCCAACGCAATAAAGTCCCTGATAATTTTTTTTATAGATATCACCTGCCTTAACTAATTTCTCCCAAACTAATTTTGCTGCTGGCCAATGCTTTTCCCTATCAGTTGTCCTAATAAAATAATCAAAAGACAAATCAAGTTTTTCCCTTAAATCCCGAAAACTCTGTGCTTTCTGATCAACAAAAGCCTGCGGGCTCTGGCCGGCCGATTCTGCCGCCCGCAACACCTTGACTCCATGCTCATCCGTACCAGTCAAAAAAAACACCTCTTCGCCCAGTAAGCGATGGTAGCGTGCTAAAACATCGGCCTGAATTTTCTCTAAGGCATGTCCAATATGTGGCTCACCATTCGCATAATCGATGGCCGTTGTAATGTAATACTTCTTCTCCATATCTATACTACTCTACACTCCCCACCGCCCAAGTTCAAGAAGATTTTTGATTTGAAGTTTATTTAAAAGAGTTCTCGGAAGGTCAAAAAGATTGGTTCCTATAATTACAGGATTTTTGACCTGAGAGGCAGCGGGCAATTTACCGCTGGAGTAAATTGAACCGCGGTTTTTTACATAAACTTCAAATCAACTACAACTTCAAAATCTTTTTAAATCTCTCCTCTTCCTTATAGGGCCCAATCACTGCCAAGTTAAGTTTAGAATTCTCAAAAATAGATTTCGCCACCGCTTGAACTTCTTTCGCTGTCACTGCTTTTATCTTCTTGATAATCTGATCTGGGGGAACTATTTTCCCAGTTATAATTTCCTGTCCACCATAAAAACTCGCAAGCTCATCGGATGTCTCTAGTCCTAAAACAAAATTTCCAATCATGTGTTCCTTTGATTTAGCCAGTTCGACTGGCGAAACCAAATCCTTTTTCAATCGACGCATCTCGCCTAAAACTGCTTCAATCACAACCTCGATCTTCTTATGATCGACTCCGGACGAAACCGTAAAAAATCCATGGTCTAGCAGCAAATCAGCTTCTGCTCGCACATAATAAGCCGCCCCCAATTCATCCCTTACCTTCCTAAAAAGTCTAGAACTCATTCCACCACCCAAAACATTCCCTAAAACCTTAATCGCATATCTCCGCTTATCAAAAACATCAAACGCCCGCACACCCAAAACTAAATGGCTCTGATCTGAATCTTTAAACTTCACCGCCACTGCCGGAGTCTTCTGGGATTCAATCGTTTTAATTTTCTTCGCTTTTCCTTTTTTCGGTAATTCAGAAAAAATATTCCTAATTTTTTTCTCTACATCTTTTACCCCAAAACTTCCTCCAATCACTACCACAGTTTTTGAAGCAACGTAGTGCTTTGCTCGGTATTCCACAAAATCTTCTCGGCCTAATTTTCTGATCACCTCTTTGGTTCCAGCAATGTCCCAGCCAGCCGGTTGATCTCCATACAAAAGATTAGAAAAAAGTTCATGCACTCTTCGCATCGGCGTATCCTCGTACATATTGATCTCTTCTATAATAACTCCTCTTTCTTTTTCTATTTCGTTTGGATTAAAAATTGGATTTAAATACAAATCCGAAACAATTCCGATCGCTTTATCAATCTGCTTCTTCTGCACCTTTGCCCAATAACCGGTATACTCTGGACCAGTAAAAGCGTTATACTCGGCCCCAATCCCATCAAGTTCCGAAGAAATGATTCCTGCATCAGGTCGATTGACCGTCCCCTTAAACATCATATGCTCCAGAAAATGAGACAGCCCATTTATATTCTTGGTCTCGTATTCCGATCCGGCCTCAACTAAAATCAAAACTGTCGCCGCTAAACTATCTGGTTGAGGCGCTAAAATAACTCGAAGTCCGTTCGGCAAAGTAATTTTTTTAAACATAATTTCTTGATTTATAAATTTTAATTTCCAGTAATTGTCGCGATGTCATCTCTAAATTTATTAGCTCTCGTCACTGTAGCTTCACCATAAGTCCATAAAAAGTTCTTCCATCTTCCTCCGGCGTAATACTTGGCCGCAGCACATCTTTCCCGACTAGCCTGATTAGTATAAAGGCTAGTACATCCCGACATTGCATCACTCAAATAAAGTCCGGTCGCCGTAAAGGCCTCCACATTGCCCCATGGTGATGGAGGGTTTTTTCCAGTGGCCTTAGCAATCCTTTCTTTATACTGCTCCCAAGTCGAAGGAATAAACTGAGCTGGTCCCATCGCTCCACCATAAGCCCCGTCACTATTCGCGCAAGAGACCGACATCGATTCCGGATTAAGTCCCAACTCTTTTGTAATCTCCAAAAATACTGGAATATCCCTCGTCGGATGCATCGCCTGCTGGTAAGTGCACCTTCCAACGTTTTTTCCCAAAGCCGATTCACGATCCAAAACCGCCAAGATAAAAGCCGCATCCACTCCCGTTGTATCGCTCGCCATCTTAGCAAGTTCATACGCTTTTTCGAAAGTTAGTTCTCCACCACCTAAGAGTTGGAAGATTCTACTCCTAATCTCTGCCGCTGTTTTCTTTGTTTCCTTGAGTAATACCTGGTACTTATCCTCTTGAGCCTTCGTCACTTTAATCAACTGATCTTTTTCTGTTTTAATTCTCTCGCTCTCTATTCTCTGGGCCTCCTGAAACTGTTTCATCGTTGCCGCATCAGCCCTAGCCAAAGAAAGTTGCTCTTTCTGATCCACTAATTGGCTCTGCAAATTCTGAACCTTTCCAATTGTCTCCTGAATACTATTTTGCAATAAAGTAATACTGTTTAGATCATCAAAAAAATCTGATATCTTTGGGTTCTTTAAAAGGATCTCCATGGTTGAAAGTTGACCACTATGATACAAGCTCCGCATTAACTCTCCCAAAGATTCTTTGTTGCTGTCGATGTCTTTAATAGTTGTAGTAATTTGATAATTTGTCTCATCAATCTTTCGATCCAGCTGAGAAAGAGTTAGATTAATCGCCCGCACCTGTAATCTCAATTTATCAATCTTGTTATTTAAATTTGTAATCTCACCCTTCAAGGATTTCCCCTGTTTCTGATAACTCTGAATCTGACCCTCGTATTGGTCAATTTGGTCTTCTAATTCTTTAAGCTGAGCTTCTAGTGCCGCTCTCTCTTCTTGAGCACTAGCGCTCTCATTAGCCGCTAACGTAGACGTAGTCGGAGCGGTCACCGAACCAAAGATTAGAAAAACAATCGCGCCCACCAAGAAAAAACCTTGGATAATTGATTTAAATGGGATTCTAGAATATAAACTGGGCTTGTACGAGAAATTGACTCTTTTTTGAAGCGAGCTAAAACTATCCATTCTTCCATTTTTGGAGTCAAAAGATATATCTGATAGAGTTTTTGGTCGAAGTTTCTTCACCCATCCATTATATAAAAAAACAAGTAATAATGAAAATTACTAAAAACAACCAACCGAGCTTAGCTCGACCAACAAAAACAAAAACAGTCGAGCTTAGCTCGAC
>CAZLXS010000006.1:0-13310 GCA_964563735.1 uncultured Candidatus Saccharibacteria bacterium | reverse complement strand
ACCAACCGAGCTTAGCTCGACCAACAAAAACAAAAACAGTCGAGCTTAGCTCGACTGTTTTTCTGATTCACCTTCGTTAGATTTTTCTCTCTCTGCCTTCTTTTCGTCAGTCTCAACTTTTACCTCTGAAACATCAATTGGTTTTACCACTATCTCTTCGGCTTGAAGCGGAACAGCGCTAGCCACCACCGTATCTTGATCTACTAAAACCTTAACTTTAGCCGGAATCACCAAATCTCGGACATAAATACTCTGATCAATTTCTAGGAGTAGGTCGGTGTTGACTTCAATCCTGTGTGGTAAATCAGCCGGCAAAGCCTCTACCTCGATCTCACTCATAGCCCTATTCAAAACTCCTCGTTTTTCTTTCACCACTGGCGATTCTCCAGTAAATTCTAATGGCACCATGCTTTTGATTTTTTCGGTCATCGTTACTCTATAAAAATCAACATGCATAATCACCCCAGTTAAAGGATCTTTTTGAACATCGTAGACCAAAACTGGCCAGTTTTCCTTGTCATCCTTTAAATTAATAATTGTATTCTCTCCAGCTTCTTTAAAAACTTTAATAAACTCTTTACTAACTACAGAAAGGCTCTGGTTCGAAAAACCGCGCCCGTAAAGCTCACAAGGAATCAAGCCCTGCTCTCTAAGAGTGGTCGGGGATTGCTTTTCTGCTCGAATTTGAACCTTTAATTCCATTGGAGCCCACTATAACAAAATAAGCCCCCAAAAGCAAACCCCCGCATTATTTAGAACAAGCGAAGCGATCGAACACTCGCCTCAAATAGAACATATGGAATCTAGATCTCAAAATATCCCTGCAACAAATACTCCCTCGATTTATTTTCTAAATCTTCTCTTCCAAAATAAGCCACATACATCTGATTCCAAAATGCCTCTTCATGATGATAAAGATACTTAATCATCTCTTTCTGCTTTACTAAAGACATTACCGTATCGATTACATTAAAACTCACCAAAATATCGTGACCTGTTTCATTCTTAAAAAAGTCTCCTACCCAACTCAAATCTTTCCAAAACAAAAGCTCTGCAGAAAAACCATCTAAAACAGACCCGACTTTTGCCAAGCTCTCTTCCGCTTTAAGCCAGTGCAGAGCCTCTGGATTCACGTGTGGGAAAAACAATCTCCAATCATTCTCGTCATCTTTAGCCAAGTATCTCTGCACCACAAGCCACAAAGATCGATCGCTGTCTGGAAAGTGTCGATCAATCACATCACCTCGCAAAAGCGAAGTAAAATTGCTCGTAAAAGTCACTCTATTTTTCGCGATATCTTTAAAAATCTTGGAATAAAATGGAACTTCATAAAGGTAGTGCATAATCAAAATAAACATCCTTAAAATTTCCCCCGAAATTCCCAACATCGCCGGAACTATAAAAACCACGCCTAGTTCCTTGAGGTGACTAATATTATGTCTCTTTTTTAAAACAAATTTTTCCGATTCTTTGCCCCACTTTTCACTCAAAGCTCTCACCTGCACCTCTCTCTCTTCAAAATCATCCGGCGTTAAACTCTCGTACTGCTTAAAAAATATTCCATTTAGCCACTCGCTTCCCTCGATAATTCTTAAAGCGCTAAAAATCTCCAATAAATCTTCTTTCTGAAGCATCTCTTCGGCCGAAGTATAGCCCAAAAAATTCATCACCTGCTTAGGGGGTTCCTTGATCAAAAGCTCTCTCGCCTTTTCCAACTTCAAGAAAAATCCTTTCTCTGGATCCACTACTTTTTTTGCCACCTCGGCAATCTTCTGACAATCCGCCACGACTCGACAGTTCGGATTCCCCAAGGCCTCAAAAATCCGCCGATCATCTGATTCAATTTTCGAAATCAAAGCATCGTAAATCTCTTTTGCTTCTGAGTTCTTTTGCACCCCCAAATCTTGCATCCTCGATTGAATCAGGGCTTCATTCTGACTTAGGATCTGATCTAAAACTCCGCTTTTTCCAGTTATACCAGAAAATCTTTTTTCTACATTTGCAATATAATCCTTATCTGTCCGTAGAATCTTTGCTATTTTCTCGATTGAATTCATAACTTAAATTTTTTTAGTTTGAACGACTAGATTTTTCCACCTTTTATTTGTTTCAAATTGTTTTTTGGTTAAAATTCCTGGCTCCGCTCCCATCGCTTCCACAACCGAAGTCGCATTCGCTGACCCCAGCCTAATCGCATATTCAATCTCGCTTCTCGAAAATCCGATAATTTTTCCGCCGGAGGAGAATTTTTGATTTTTGATTTTTGATTTTTTAATCAACCCCCCCACAAACCCAGAACCAAACGCATCTCCCGCCCCAGTTCGATCTACTATTTTTTGCTCTTTAAAAATTCCCGCCTTATACAAATTTTCTCCATCAGACACCGTCACTCCTTTGGGGCCATCGGTCATTACTGCAATCCCTTGAACCAACTTATCAAATTTTTTAAAAATCCCAACTTCATCTTCATACTTTTCACCTGTTAACTCTGCCCCTTCTTCCCGATTTAGAATAATCACATCAAGACTATCCAAAATCGGCTTCAATTTCTTCGCTCCAAAATCAAGATAATGCTTCGATGGGTTCATTGCCACAAACACTCCATTTTTTTTCAAAGTTTTCAAAATCGCGGTCATCACCGAAAAAGCAATCCTTCCTGGCACCACGTAAGCTACATCAGCCCTTAAAGAATTAGAATTTAAATCGCTAACTCTTAGATCTTCTGAGGCACCTCTGAAGTGTAGAATTGTCCGCTCGCCTCCGGGTGAAATCAAAATCACCGAATAAGCCGTTCCCTGTTTTTTATCTTTAATCGGCCGATAAGAAACTCGATCCTTTTTTAAATCATTTAAAATTGATAAACCATTATCATCATCTCCAATCTTCGCGATCAATTCGGTCGTGTAACCTTGCCTCGAGAAGGTAATCGATGCATTCGCTGCCCCGCCACCAGTCGTTAAAATTGGTTTTTCCACTTCCAGTTTTCCACCTAAGGCAAAACACTGCGCCTCGCCGGTAGGAAATCCAAGTTTTTCTAAATGCGCTGGATCGTGCACCACCCTAAAAAGTGGGCTACTCAAAAAAACATCCCTCGTCGCTGTTCCAATAGTTAAGATCTTTTTCATCTGATTTAATTTTCAATAATGTATTTTTTATAAATAAAGAATTAAATCACTTAGGTTTATTTGGGTAAACCTAAGCACAATATAACCATATCTTAACATATCCACACCATCATTCCTCAAAATAGGGCTGAAAAGTTGGGTTGATTTTTAAATGAATTGGCACGACCTCTGAAATTGTTTTTCCAGTTAAAACTATCTCTACGGCCAAACCCCCCATCGTTTCTTTAGAAAAATTTTGATCAAAAACAAAATTACCCAAACTATAAATCACCCACCCATTCCCATAACGCTCGATCTCTTCGGGTACATGAGGATGATGCCCCACCACCACATCTGCTCCAGCATTGATTAACTCATAAGCCAATCTTTGTTGCTTCTGATTAGATCTGGTTTGATATTCCTCTCCCCAATGCATCGAAACGAAAACTAAGTCGGCCATAAGTTTGGCCTCGCCGATCTTCTCTTTAATTTTTTGCAAATCAAAGTCACTAATCCCTGCATTTTTTTCTGTCGCCTTGAATCCTGTTGGCATTAGGTCGGTATAAGCTAGAAAAGCAATTTTTACTCCATTCACCTCTTTAATCTTGACCTCGTTAGCCGTTAATTTATCTCTCCCCGCCCCCACTGCCACAATTCCTTTAGTATTAAGCAAATCAATGGTCTGAACCAAGGCCTCTCGCCCCCAATCGAGCGAATGATTATTGGCTAAAGAAAGCACATCAAATCCAGCAAACGCCAGCCCCTCTATCGAAGCGGGGATAGCTCGAAAAGAATTCACGCTCCCCTGATTAATCCCCTTATCAGACACCACTCCTTCTAAGTTTCCAAAAAGTAGATCCGCCTCTTTTAATTTCGACTCCACTAAAAGAAAAGGATATAAGGGATCGTTATTATTAATCTTAATTTGGTTTTGAACTCCCCGTGCGAGCATAATATCTCCCACAAGCAGTAGTTTAGAAATCTTTTCCTTCTCTTCTATTTTTATATTTTTCGTTCTGGGAATTATAGAACTTACTATCTGCGCCATCGAGCTCTCCAAAGAGATCCTCATTCCCAAAGCTCCCCATATCAAAAGTCCGCCAACCAAAATTACTCCTAGATAAAATCCGTATTTCATAGAAATCTATTAATATTTATTCTAATTCAAATAATCGAAAAAGCCCATCGAGTTTAAATCGATGGGCTTTTACAAGATTCTCCTCTCAAATTTATCGAAGACTCTTAATTAGGTTCTGAAATTTAGAAAGAATCGAATCGAGCTGACCTCCTGTAGTATTAAGGACCGAAGCCGCAGCCGACCCAGCCTGAGCTGCTTGGCACCTCGGCGCTGGGCCATTGCTATTCACATAATTAACCACATAGACCGCATCAGATATATCTACCCTACCATTTCCATCCGCATCACTCATCGTCGCTCCAGCCGGTAAGGTTCCTCCGCTAAAAATATAGTTAGTGATTACCGTGGCGTCATCGTTGTTAATCTTGCCATCCATATTGGTATCGCCACAGGAAAACTGGGTCTGCGGTGAAGTAGAACACCTCAAAGCTGTACCCACATTTATATAATTCACAATCGCTGTTGCATCGCTAATATTAATTGTTCCATTTCCATCCACGTCAGCTTTAGATTCCGCAGGCAAACTTCCACCATTAAAGATATATTTCGTAATTACATTCGCGTCTTCATTTGTAATCTTGCCGTCCAAATTCAAATCCCCACAAGCCAATGGCTTTGGTTCTGGCGTTGGATTTGCTGGCATGGTTGGTTGCGGATTAACTTTCTGCACCGGTTGTTCTGGAATCGCCTCATTGATCGGAGGCACGCCACACTTTGGATTCGCCCCCCCAGCGCTTACATAATTAATCAGGTAAACCGAATCAGAAATATTAATCATCCCATTTCCATCCACGTCTCCCCGTCCAGCTGGCAAACTTCCGCCACTGAAAATATACTCTTGGATTTTATTAGCATCGTTCGTATTTACTACTCCGTCATTATTTACATCTGCGCAAACAAAATACGGTTTTTGCTCCGAAGCTGTAAATTTTTTGAGCCACGTCTCGGCCGACCAACCCTCTGTCCCATCTTTATACTGAATATTCCACCACCAATCTCCAGCAATACCCCAAACTGGACCACCCACAACTCTTCCATCGCTATCCATCGGCATAGTTTTAACCACCACACCACTTGCATGTGTTCGAACATTCACCGCATCCGAAGTCTTAACATTGTCGCCAATACTAAATTTTGTACTCGGCGTTAAATTAGTCGGGTTTAAAACTTCCACCGATAATTGTCTAGAAAAAACATTTCCAGCATCATCAGCCACTTCTGCTTTTAAAACGTAATTACCCGGTGAAGCATAAGTATGATCAGCTTTTATTCCTTGACCACTTAAACCCTCATAACTACTAACCGCACCATCTCCCCAAAAAACTTTATAAAATAATTTACTACTATCTTTATCGAGAGCTTTAAGCAGCCACCAATTTGATCTATTAGCACCAACACTAATTGGACTAACAAAAGAATCATCAGTAAAAGCTGGAGGGATAGTTAAAACTTGAGAAGCATTAACCCAGTTGTCAGTTTTTTCTAACCAATTTTGAACTGACCAACCCTTTGTTCCGGTAAATCCAATCGGTGCATCATTAAACTCCAATTGCCACCAATAATAACCGCTGGCCAAAACTGGACCCGATAAAATCGTAGCCGTTGTACCTCTACCCTTTACTATAATTGAACGCCCATTAGCTTGATCTCGAACATTTAAATAATCCGTAGTCCGCACTACTTGTCCCACACTAAACTTAGGACCCACCCCTCCATTATCTACTGGCGTTACATCTGGTGACGCCTGGAACTGATTCAGAGGTACCACATTTGACTGAGATCCACCAACCGGAATTGTTGGTTGAGCCGGTACCGCCACTCCTGGCATACACTTCGGCGCTGGGCCATTATTGTTTATGTAATTGATAATATAAACAGAATCAGATATATCTACCCGTCCATTGTTGTCTACATCACTCATCGCCACTCCAGCCGGCAAGCTTCCACCACTGAAAATATAGTTCGTAATGGCTGTTGCGTCATCAATGGCAATTTTACCGTCCATATTGGTGTCGCCACAATACAAAAAACCAGATCCTATTACCTCTGGTGGCGTATAATCACTCGGAGCCGACTGATAAATCGTTGGCACAGCCGAATTATTAATTCCCTGCAACTGAGTTTGCAATTCACTCACTCTCTGCATCAAAGAAGCAACTTGCTCCTGAAGCGCTCTAATCATTGTGGGATCAGAAACTTCTGCTCCCACTATTCCTGGGAAAAAAGAAAATCCAACTAATCCCAAAAACACCACCCCGCTCAAAAATTTTTTCATTTTTTTAAAAAATAAATTCGACTGGTTTCTAATTAATTTATAATAGACCAAATTTATCCAGATGGACTCTTCTTGAATTATACCACGCCTAACTTAATCAAAAAATAACCTGTGCACAAAAAAACAAGTCGAGCTAAGCTCGACTTGTTTTAAAAACCGGTTAAATTAGATTAACGCAAGCTTTTCCCATAAAGACTCTGAAACTGCGCCATAAGTGATGCTAATTGCAATCGAAGTGAATCAATCGCCGAAGCAATCGCTAAACGCCTACTCTCGGTCATGGTATTTTTATAAGAAACAGTTTGAGCTTGTCCAATAAACGGAGCAAAAACAAAAACCATCACCATTACCACAAAAGCAATTTTAAATATTTTTTTCATAATTTTCAGATTTAATTTAATTCTCAAATTTGTTCTATTCAATATTTTCTCCCAAAACACGACCTTTGGTACCCAATTTATTCCCATCATTATACACCCAATAAAATATTTTGTCAACCAAACAAAACACCCCAAAGAACATTTAGAACACCTATAACAACTCAACTTCCAATATGCCACACAATTTGTGAATTTTTAATTAAACACTCAAAATACTAACCTATTTAAGTATTTGAAATTGTTTTCCTCCAGAGGAGGAAGATATTAGAAATTCCCAATTATTGTATCTTCTCCAATCCACCCTCATAAGACCAACCTTCCGATCCATCATCCCATTTCACCTTCCATGTCGTAAGTTTAGTAGCACTACTAAAATATGGTCCATCAGTAACACTTCCTAAAATACCTACAGATTTACTAGTAATGTATTCAGAACCAAATTTCGTACCGAAAACTGCTAAGGAGTAGCCATACGGAGCCGTATTCACTCTCACTCTATTACCTATCGCGGATGGTCTAACCGGCACAAGCGCAGAACTATCAGCCACCACCTCTACCACTAAGGTCTTCGTCGCTCCAACACCAACCGAATCAACAGCAGTCAAAGTTAAAGTAAACTTGCCAGCGCTAGTAAATGTGTGCGCCAAGAATCTCGCAGTTCCGTCTGTAGAAACCACCGAACTATTCGCTGTTCCATCGCCCCAATTAATCGTAAATGTCACCGGCTTCACTGCACTCGCCATATGCGCCAAGTTCCAAGTGTTTGATTTACCCACAACTACTTTAGTAGGAGAATTCAAACTCACATCCGCAATCAAATTAGCTGGCCGCAAACACTTCGGCGCTGGGCCACCCAATTTAAAGTAATTAATTAAATACACACTATCCGAGAGAGTCACTATTCCATTTCCATCTGTGTCTAATTTCCAAACCGACTGCGGTGGCACGTATGCTCCAGTAACATAGTTATTAATCAAACTCGCATCCGCCTCGTTTATCACCAAGTCTCCATTAATATCACCACATGGCGCTGAACTTGCCCAATCTCCAGTCACGGCTATCCTCACGTTTTTCGAAAAGGTCGCGCCAGTCGCATCAGTAAATTTAATCGAAACATTAAACACCCCTGACTTGGCATAAGAATGGAAATCACCGATCGAAGGATAGCTCGCTAAAATTGATCCTGTCTTAACCGATCCATCACCCCAATCATAACTATACTGAACCGGAAAAGTCCCGCTTATAACGTTATATCTAAAACCAATTCTGTTTGTATAAGGAATTGCAACCTCCGACCCAGAAGTCCCCAGATTAACATTCACCGTAAATTCTGGATTCACTACCGCCTCCACTTTAAAAGTTCCATTTTGAACTGGTGGAATCACCGGCGGAGTACCGGTTGTATTAGTCGGAGGATTGGTGTCCTGTTGTCTCACTGAAACCTCTGTCGATCGTGTAGCTTTAGCTCCTCGATCATCCGTCACTGTCACCGAAAAAGCGTAAGTTCCAGCTGACTTATAAGTATGAAGACCAGAAGCTACTCCACCTCCATAATTCATATCGTAAGTCGTACAACTCTCTATATTTCCATCGCCCCAATTGACTGCGCAAGCAATTGGCTTACCTTCTGGATCCTGAGCTCTAAATCGATAGTATCCATAAGATCCAACCACAATCGAAACCGAAGGAGCATTAGTATTAAGATTCTCACTTCCACCTAAAACCAATTCCAAGGTCGGAGGCAAATTAGTTGGTGTAATCACTGGGGGCAGTACCGGCCTCTCTCCTTCTCCACACCATGGCTTGGGTCCAGTTCCAGCCAAAAAGTTAGAAATATAACTCGCATCCGCTATTGTCACACCACCACTTCCATCCACATCAGCTTTTTTAACTCCAGCCGGCATCGCTGTTCCCTGAAAAATATAATTAATAATTGCTCCAGCATCAGTTAGGTCAACTTTCCCACTCTTATTCACATCACCACAAGCTACTCCATCTACCGGAGGATTAATCGTTGTGGATTCTACAAATTTAAAAACTCCACTCTCACCCCACACCGAAAGCCCAGACAACCTATTCCCTTCTCCTAAATCATAACTCGCTCTCTGGTGATAGGTCACCCGCATCCTATAACTTCCCGCTGTAAGCCCAGAATAATCACTCCAAACATAACTATTAAGTTGCGGAGAAATTACCGCTTTTTTGATCTCGGTATCGCCACTCATAATCGACAAAATGATCTCGTCTAACACAAAACCAGCGGGCAATATTGGATCAGACCAATTGACCGCTCTTGATTTAGCCACACTCCACTCTTCTCCAGTCGATGGAGTTAGAACTGTCACTGTTCCTCTTGGTCCATCCTGAATAACTGTTGGTTCGGATACTTTTTCAAAATAATTTCCCACGGCCCAACCAGTCAGTCCAAGAACCGTTTTAAATTTCCACCAACAATAACTCTGACCAAAAGATGGCCCACCTTCTACCCAACCCCTTGTTCCTTTTGGCACGGTCTGAACAATATTATTACTCGTAAAAGGATTAAGCGGGACACTCGGAGTCATCCTAAATCTCACTGCATCCAAAGTTCTAAATGGATCTCCAGTCGCAAACTTCGTGCACTGATTAATATTGGTAAATGTGGATTGATCCACTACATTGGTGGCTTGATTAGTATTATTAGGCAATAAGTCCATATTGGCGTCTGCCACCCAACCATCAGGAGTATTATCGAAATCAACACTCCACCAGCAGTAGCCCTCTTTCTTTTCTGGACCAGCAACAATCTTACCGGCACCTCCAGTCATTAAATCAAAAACTACTGTGCCAAATATAGAAGGAGCTCTCCTAACATTTAAATCTCGCTTCGCGAAAATCCTGTCTCCAATTGAAAAATTCTTACAAGTAATAGTTGTAGGTGTATTGGTATTAGGAACAACATTAGAAGCTGTACTAACCCTTAAGTTACTCCCGGCCACCCAACCATCAACTCCACTATCAAAATTCACATTCAACCAGCAAAAACCACTCGCATTAACCGGACCAGCGACGATCTTTCCCAAAGCCCCAGTCGCCTGCGACCCTAAAACAGCACTAGCCGTCCCAGCCGCCGAACGAACATTTATACTCAAACTCTTGTAAACCTCCACCCTGCTTCCAATCACAAAAGAGTCACAGGATGGTGTTGGCGCTTCTGCTCGAGCTGAACCTACGAACCCAGAAAAAATCATCCCCACCATCAAAGCGTTGACTAAAAATTTCTTAATCATGTTTTTTATTTATTATTTTTTTAAATTAGATTTAAATCGACTTTTAACCAAACCGCGCCAAGCGAATTTTGGTCTATCTATACAATATCTAAATTATAACACTAACTCTAAAAATAAAATCCCCAATACTCCCCAGTTCTAAAATTAAGAAAAGATACTTTTACCAAAACCCTCCGCTTCTTTCGTAAAAAAATCCCGCCACTCTTTTTCTGGTAGATCTTTCAACATTTTTGGGTAAACACTCAACTCTCTAGCTCTCATAAATTGAGCACCCAACTGTACTAAATCAAAATTCCAAATCGAAAATTTTTCTTTCGCTTTATTCATAACCTCACCAAGAGAAAATCCCAATTTCCGTAAGCCTAAGTAAAAATCAATATAATCAACTGGATTCGAACGCTGATAAATAGCAAAAAGCTTGTTAACCACTAGATCAACCAAGCTATCAACCTCCACCCCCATTTGTTTCTCTGGCCTCTCGATTCTTTTAAATGGAAAATAAGTAAACCCGAGCTTTAAAACTTCATCCTTAAATTGCAAAAAAAAGAAATTTTGGGCAAAGGACTGGCCAGAGTCAATTTTAGTGAGTTCTAAAGAAACTCTAATCTCCTCCAAAAAAACATCAATATCCAAAAGCGAAAAATCTTTCTCCGCAAAAAAATCTAGTGAGTCTGTGTTGCGGTGTTGTAAATAAAATTCCGAAAGTGCCGCCCCCCCAGTCAAATAAAAATTATCTACCAAAAAACCCTTCTCTCGAAATTTCTCGAGAAATTTATCCTGTTTCGAACTCAAAATTCTAACTTCCATTCAAAGCTAAACTCAAAAACGACCTTCGCATCGGATCAATCTCTAAATCTAACCATCGCTCCCGAAGTTCTTTCTCATTGATCTTCTCTCCACCGGCCCCATAATTTAAAATCTGCTCCATCTTCCAGATTTCATAAGACTCCTTCTTTTGTCTTAGCTTCTCCTCATCAATATCCCAGTTATACATAATTTAAAAAAACCTAAACCAACTTTGCAATCTCGACTACGTGGCGCACTAAAGTAGAAACATACCCATACTCGTTGTCGTACCAAGAGAGCACCTTTACCAAATTTCCATCTACCACCTTTGTAAAACTAAGGTCCACCATCGCTCCGTATGGCTGTCCAATAATATCCGACGAAACCAAGGGCTCCTCACTTACCCCTAAAATGCCTTGCCACTCTGGCGACTTAGAGGCGTCCATCAAAATCTTGTTAATTTCTTCTGCCGTCACATTTCTCCGCGACAAAAAAACAATATCAGCCACCGATCCAGCCGGTACCGGCACGCGCATTGCTGTTCCATCAAATTTTCCAGCTAAATCAGGGATGGCTCGCGTCACCGCAATTGCCGCCCCTGTTGTTGAGGGCACAATATTTTGCGCCGCCGCCCGTCCTCGCAAAAAATCTTTTCCCTTCACTGGCCCATCCACAATCGATTGCGTCGCTGTATAAGCATGCACGGTATTTAAAATCGCTTTCTCAATCCCAGGATTCTTCGCTAACACTGCTATCACTGGCGAGGCCGCGTTTGTAGTACAAGAACCATTGGAAGAAATTTGAGTAGCCCGAAGATCCCCATTATTAATTCCCATTAAAATCGTCTTCCCCATCGCACCATCCGCATCTTTAGATGGCGCCGAAATTACTACTCGCTTTGCCCCAGCATCAATATGCACCTTCGCCTTTTCGTATGATTCAAATACTCCGGTTGATTCAATTACCACATCAACTCCCATCCACGGCAACTGCGTCGGATCTTTAACTTGTAGAACCTTGATCTCTTTGCCGTCCACAATTAAAACTCCTTTAGCTGTGTCACAACTCACCTGTTTTTCGTAAGCTCCGTACACCGTATCTCTTCGTAATAAATAAGCCAGATTTTCTAAATCACCCAAATCATTAATCGCCACGATCTCAAATTCCGACCGACCAAATGCTTGGCGAAAAAATAATCTACCAATTCTTCCAAAACCATTGATTGCAACTTTCGCAGAGCGAAAGTTGTCCTGAGTTTGTCGAAGGGCTACATTATCCATAGATTTAGGTTTCAATAATATATTTTTATAAATCAAGAGCTAAATCACTTAGGTTCATTTATAAGAATAAACCTAAGATCATTTATCGTCCCTATTTATTTTAACACATTCCTTAACACCTATGAACTCACTGAAGATAATTTTTCCAAAACCATCTGCTTATCCTCAAGACTCCAATTCCGATCTCCTTCTTTTACAGCCTTAACTCTCTCCAAAAAATTTTCAATTTCACTTTTTGATGTTTCAAACTCTTTTTTAGCCGTTTCATCTTCTATCAAATCTCCATCAACTTCAAACATCGCTTTAAAATAATCTAAGTATTTTAATTCCAATTTTCTCATATTTTCATTACCACTCAAACGCTCTAGGTATCGCGCCCTTCTACCAATTTCTTTCCAAAAACCAGCGTCATCTCTAAAAACATCCAAATCACCTGATTCTCGAAGCTCTTTAGTCTTATTTTTATCAACCACATAAGTAATCTCTAGCACTTCTTCGTCTCCAGAAACCTCTCTTCCAACCTGACTATAAATTTCAGAGACTCTGATTTTCTTCTCGCCAACTTTTCTTAGAGCTACTGGATTTAAATTTATAGCTTCATTCCATTGCCCCTTCGCCTGCCCTGAAAATTTTCCACTATCTTCCCACTCTCCAGTTGTATCAATGATCCTAGTCACCACTGGATTATCACCCCCATAAGAAAGAGAAATTTCGCCCTTACTTCCAGGCATAGAAAAACTAAATGGCCTTATAATATTTTCATCTCCAGAAATAAGTTTTTGCACAACCTCATTATTTCTAAAGCACCTATAAAAAATTTTCGGTCGATCTTTATCTCCCTCAAAAATTTTGCCTCCAAGCTCAGTTTCCACTCCAACCTCTTCCACTAAACCAACCAATTCTCCATCAGTAAAACTCTTATTATCAAGATTCAACTTCTCCTCAAGAACACCGAGGAAGTCTTTCTTAGAATTAACGTCTAAATTTTGCGAAAGATTATCTCCATTCTCTCCCTCTTCTCCCTCTGTATTATTTACCGGAAAACTTTCAAATCCCATAATATTTTTTATTTAAAATC
>CAZLXS010000005.1:21117-23197 GCA_964563735.1 uncultured Candidatus Saccharibacteria bacterium | reverse complement strand
TCTCATAAAATCCCATTAGTTCGGTTTCTTCGATAATGTGATTCTGCATTGCCGATTCTAGATTGATTCTGGTTTCGCCAGTTCTAAGACTAAGCATCGTGTCTAGGGCATAGAGGCGGAAAAAATAACGATGCTTTTTCCCAGCTGGCGGACACGGGCCACCGTAATCTGGTTTATTAAAATCACTTAACCCCTGCACACTTTTAGGTGGTTTACTCTCTTGTTTAATAACGGTGGTTTTTGGATCAATATTCCAAACTAACCAGTGAGTGAAAGTGACTCCCCTTGTTGCGTCTGGATCTTCTACGATCAAAACCAAACTTTTCGCGTTTGATGGAACGTTGTGAATTTCTAGTTGTGGGTTAATGTCTCCCCCATCGCAGGTAAATTTTTTTGGAATTTCTCCTTCGGGCGGAAAAGACTGACTAGTTAAAAGCATAGGATAGAATTTTAAGTTATTTTTCTTAGTTCGTCTAAAATTTCTGGAGGCAAAGAATCCCCAGCTTTAGTGATGCCCGGGTAACGCCAAACCGAGATAATTTTTCTTTCCAACTTACTATCTTGAAACATCACCCAGATTTCGTAGGGATGTTTTTTACTACCTGACTGTTGCATCATGGCGACAGTTTTAGGAGCGATCCCGTCCTCGACTCTTTTGGGTAGATTGATTACTCGCCTAGCTCTTTGCTCTGAAAGCTTATAATGACGCATTTTAGAGCGACTATGGGCCGTCCAGACGAGTTTTTTGGGTCCAGAGAGAATGGGCATGGATAGTTTAATTATATAAAAAATCCCCGACGATTACTCGCCGAGGATATATTTGATTCGTTGATTTATCAACGAAGATTGTTTTGGAGGAACCTCATAAAGTTTTCTCCGAGGACGCCATTCTGCTCCTCAATCAGAAGATTTGATTTTCTAATCAATCTCCTAATCACATCCATTCTCTTCGGAGTGTTGAATTTTAGTGGTTGATCGGGCCAGCGTGCTCCAAAAGAGTTAGTTTCGTCGAGTTTGCTCTTCAATCGCTCAAACTCTTGTTGCCAACTAATTGGGCTCTGGAAGGTGAAAGCTCCATCTCCCCCAACACCAACAGAATTTGATCCGCAGTTGCGGATTACATGATTCAAATGCCTAACGAAGACACTGGGCGAATCGGAAGCAGCGCTCAAAATGAAAGTAAGACTGGCTACGCCAATGTATCCGTTCATCTCCGCAATTGATTGTAAAATCCTGGTAGAGAAATTCCTCTTGTGATTATAGACTTCCCAACAACCACCATGAGAAGCCATTATTCCCATCTGAATAGCCTCTTCTTTTATAAAATCCAAGGCATCGATGGCGGTTGACCAGTTAGAATGAGAAAGATCGAGGATCATCCCAACTTTGGCACATTCCTCAATAAGACGCCTTCCCCTTTTAGTTAGTGAGAACTCTTGATTAGCGAATCCTCCACCGAATCCATTGGATTCCTGATAAGCAATTCCAATAACTCTCACTCCGAGATCATAAAGTTGATGAAGATCGATATCTCGAACCGTGTTCTGGAGTCCCAAGACAACTTGAATCTCTTTCGAAACTCTTTTGACGTCTGATCCGGAGTAAACGATCCTCAATTTTTCTTGAGACTTAATAGAGTCAATGAATCGCTCAATCGCAATTCTCAATTCTTTCATGTTATCAACCCACGGAGGAGCGCAGGTTACGTGCGCTAGATCCAACCTGATGCCTGGATCAGCTAGTGGCGGTCTCCCTGGTGGAGCAAAAAAAGCCAACGAGTCGCCATAGAATAATCTGGCCAATTTTTTCCTTCCTTTCTATCTTAAAAGTGATTTAACTTGCTTTCCTTATTATAACAAAAAATACTTAAAAGTCAAACTTAAATTTTGGCGGCGCTTTTGCGATAAGTGCAGTAAATACAATCCTCCGCCATCTCTGGTCGCTTTTCTGATTCTAAAAGTTTTTTAATATTCAAAATAGTTTTATCCACCCAGTTATTGTTGCCCGTGTAGGGTTCCACAATCAAATCAAAAGCTAGATTGGCCTTGCCGAAACCAAAACCACTAGACTTATTAGTCTT
>CAZLXS010000005.1:18966-21017 GCA_964563735.1 uncultured Candidatus Saccharibacteria bacterium | reverse complement strand
TTAAATGGAATCGCATCTATACCGTTGGCGATCATCACGGCGTGCTTGGTCCCTTTTTCGCGATGCTCGTCAAATTCTTGTTTTAATAAATAATCGATAGCGTTGTTGATGGTATAGGGAGCTGGTGGTGGACGCTTGATCCCCCGCACCACATCTAACCAAAAACAAAGCTGGCACTCCAAAAACAACTCAATTTTTGATCTGGAGATTTTTTGCATTTTTTGAATTACCCTTACGCAGAGACTGGACGATTTTTAATTAGAGAGAGGGCTCCGTAATGAGCCGAGGAATCACCGAAGAGAGCTTTCTCGATGATGGGTAGTTGTTTAAAGATGCAAGGAATTTCTTTGAGGTGAAATTTAACTCGATCAACCGAGATACCTACTTCTTTCATCATTGATCCACCCAAAACAACCACGTGTGGCGACCAATGCACGATGGTATTGTTAATACCATAGGCCAAAAGCTTTGCCATCTCATCCCAAAAATTTGGATCGGTCATCTCGTAGGGTTTTTTCATATACTTCTTTTCGATCGCGGCCCCAGAGACCATATCTTCTAGAGTGAGGTTTTCTTTATAATCGATAAATTGGCTACCCGGTTCAAAACCCAAAACATTCTCATCAACCTTGCCGTTGATGATTCGAACCCCACCAACTCCAGTGCTAATCGTCAGATAAACCACGATGTGCTTTCCACGACCAGATCCATAGATCGCTTCGCCCAGCCCCGCCAAAGCGGCGTCGTTTTCAAAAAAAACTGGCGCACCTAAAGTCTTTTCTAATTCTTCTTTAAGGGGTTTACCGTTCCATTCTGGAAGATTGGGGGCGTTCATAATCATGGTTTTGCCGGAATCAAAAGGACCAGGAAAACCACCAGCCACCGCATCTAGTTTCATTCCATCAACCAATTCTTCGGCCATTCTTTTAAAAGCCATGACTCCCTCGTTGAAATCACGAGGAGTGGGAATGATTTTGGGATCGCCCACAGTCTTGCCATCTTTGGAAACTGCAAACCGCATTTTCGTTCCACCAACATCAAACAATAGATACATAAATTTTTATTTAATTAATTTTTTAAATTCTTCTACCATTGGAACCTGTTCGGCTTCTGCTCCATAATACCTTGCTAGATAAAATGCTGTCCAATCGGCGACTAAAAGATTGGAACAGATTTTTTCCCAAATATTTTTTTCTCCTAGATTCACTATCGAAACCCCCAGAGATCTGGCTTGGAGTAGTTTTTGAAGAATTTTGAAACGACTTTTTATCTTGGGATGATCTGAAGAATCATTCAGAAAAACAAAGTGAAATTTACTGCTTAAATCCTTAGTGGTTCTGATGGGATCAAAACCAGTCATTTCGTTATGATTTAGCTCTGGAAGAACATTGTAAAAAGCTGGGATTTTGGCGGTTTCGTTAAATTTTATTTTCCAGTTGTAGGCAATAGGTAGATTTTTTTCGGAACTATAAACTACTGGAATTTTGTCCCAAAGGACTTCGGCGAATTGTTTCCCCTGCTTTTCGGCCAAACTAACCTTTAATTTTTTTTCTAGCGTAACGAGGGTTTTGAGATCTTGGTTATTACCAGTTAGCTTAAGAAGACCCAAGAGGTTGAAACCAAAAGCCATTCTTGGTTGAATGCCGGTATTAGGTATTAGTACGAAAGGGTTTTTATCTTTCTTTGCTAATTCAATTAATTTTCCACCAACAGAGAGTACTGCTACATCGATTTTTCTTTTTTTGGCCGCCACATAACCACTTAGGGTTTCTTCGGTATTACCAGAATATGAACTAGCGATGATTAGAGTCTCTTTCTCATCTTCTTTTTTAATAAATGGCAGATCATAATTTCGATGAATTTTAAGATCGAGATCTGGTTTAGCGCTCTCTATGGTGCTAGCGGCTAATGCCGACCCACCCATACCAACTACAACAAATTTTTTATATTTTTTAAGCTTAGCGGAGTTTTCTACTCGAGGAGAAAAACTAAACTGCTTTGGGAAATTAATAATGGCTTTTTCCATAATTCTTTATATTTTAACTCAATTT
>CAZLXS010000005.1:14391-18866 GCA_964563735.1 uncultured Candidatus Saccharibacteria bacterium | reverse complement strand
CGATCAAAACCAACGATAATTTTCCCATCAATGTCTATAACCGGAACACCCAACTGACCAGATTTTTCCACCATTTCATGTCGAGCGGCTTGGTCCATCGCCACATCTTTTTCTTCATAAGGGATTTTCTTTTCCTCAAAAAGAGCTTTTGCCATCTTGCAATAAACACAGGTAGGGGTGCTGTAAATAATAATTTTTGCCATTTTTATTTTAAAAATTTAGATAACCTCGACCGACTATTACCGTTTTTTCATTATACAAAATGTGTCAAATCTAATCCAGAACCCTAATTAGTAATAGAACCAACTAGGATACCTATAACAATAGCTAATCCCCCAATTATAACCATTCTCACAATATTCTTCCCAGTCTTGATCTTGGCTACCTTAGCACCAATAAAACCTAAACAAACCAAAGCTAAAATAGAAACTATAATCGAAGTTCTAAAAGCTCGGCCACCTTCAAGGAATTGATACGGAAGCAATGGAATTAAACCCGAGACAAAATAAGAGATAAACATAATAAGACTTCCAAAGAATGGTTTCCTAGAAGAAACTTCTTTCTGTTCCATAATATCTTCGGCTTCTGATTCTGCTAAAAAGCTCCCCGCACCCATCGAGAAGGCCTCTACGGAAATCAAAACCAATCCAGTCAGAAAAACAGTAGAACCTGGAACATCGGCGGCGGCTACACCAGAGAGCAAGCCCACAGTGGAAACGATACTATCCTCCACTCCGAAAACGAAGTTCCTAAGATACATTGCTCTTGTATCAAGCTTTTTCATTAGTCTAATTATACCACTATCCCAAGAACTGGCGGAGAGTACAATATTCGCAAGTCTTATCCCCGCAAGTTTTTTCCCAAAACGAAAAATTGAGAATTTCAGAAGCGGATTTTTTGATTATATCTGACAACTCTTCGGTTTCTTCGTTAGAAATTTCAAACTCTTCTTTTTTAAAAATTCCCCGCTCATTGGCTTCAACAAAATCAATGACGCCCGATTGCATTTCCCAAGTTTTTTCCGGTTTTAAATCTAAGAGTAATTTATAAAAAACTAACTGACGCTTGTAATCTCCTCCTGATCCACTTTTAGTTTTCCCCTCAATTGAATTACGACTCTCTGGTTTTTTAGTTTTATAATCCACCACGATGACTTTGGATGGATTGGGTTGGATTTCTATTTTATCTAAAATGCCATTTAACTTAATATTCTCTCCTAAAATCACCCCGTTAATTCGAAACTCGCCGACGGTATTGTAATTCCACTCCTTGTTATAATTTTCATAGTATGGTTTTAGGATAGACTCCCCTTTTTTCTCTAAAATCTTCAGGGCTTCCTCGCTGATCGGCTCTTGTTCGATCTTGTATTTAAATTGATCAATTAAATAAGTTGAATCAAAATCTTTACCACTCTTTCTGCTTTCAAAAAAATTCTTTAAGGCAAAGTGAACGGCTGTACCAAAGATTTGATAATTATTTTTGGTTTTAGGAATTCGAATAAGGTTCAGATAAAAATAGCGCCACGGACACTTTAAGTAATTATTCAGAGCAGTAACTGAAAAACCTCGGCGCTCAAAAAGATCTTTAATCAACTCCCCTTCTTTTAAGGTTGGCGCTTGATTGTTTTTTTGATTAAAAAGAATTTCCCGATGATTAGTAATCTCTTGATCGAGAGCGTTTCCCAATAAATCTTCGCGAAGCTTTGAATCTATCTCTTCAATAAACTGGCTGGGCACTTGTTCTCGGCCCTCCTCGTTATGACTGGCCCACGAGATGAAAACTTCATCCTTAGCTCTCGTGATGGCCATATAAAAAAGTCGCCGTTCATCTTCGTTTTTTTCGATAGAACTAATATCAATACTAGTCTTGATGGGTAATTTAAAACCACTAAATTCACGCCGATTGCCCCAGTGACCATTAACTGCTCCCAAAACAAAAACAATTTTAAATTCTAAACCCTTGGCTCGATGAGCAGTCATCAACCTAACTCTTCCTAAAACGGATGGTAGTTTGTTTTTGATTAGAATGCCGTGTTCACTTAAAATTTTTAAATATTCTATATAATCACCAATTCCGAAATCTCGTTTATTCTCTACCATTTTTTTGATCTCTTTAAAGATCGCCGAGAGATGATTAATTTTTTCCGGATAATTTGGAAGAGCGAGTAGGTGATTCAAAAATCCTGACTCGGTAATTAGTATTTCAAAAAATTCAACAAAATTTTTGTTTTTACTTTGCCTATGCCAAAGAGCCATCCTCTCTAAAAGAGAAGTGAATGCGCTTGGATTTTCTAGATCAAGCGCGCTGATCTTGTCTTGATTCCTAATGAGTGAAGCCAAGCCGATTCTTGATTCTCGACTAGCTTCGATTAGTTTGTATGTATCTAAAGGATGGAGGTTTAAAAAATCTAAATGGAAAATTTGAGCCAGTTTTTCTCCGCTCCCTAAATGATCAACGGCCTCGAGGAGCAGATTGATCTTTTTGATCTCTGGATCGTTTAAGATATTGTCTTCGGATTCGACTACATAGGGCACGGCTAGTTGATTCAAGACTGCCGAAATTTTTTGAGCATCTCGATTCTCTCGATAGAGAATAGCGATTTCAGAAGCTGGAATATTTAAATCTAAGAATTCTTTAATTTTTCTTGCCACGAAAAATAATTCTGCTTCTGGCAGATCAAACGAAGCGATTTTAATTTTTTGACCAGCCGGACCAACCTCTGATTTAAGCGGGGCGAGAATGGTGGTTTTATTTTTTTCGATCAAACTTCCTGCTGAATCTAGAATACTTTGCGTCGAACGATAGTTTGACTCGAGATTGATTAATTTAACCGTTGGGTAGCGATTCTTAAAGTAGAGAAAATTTTCTAAACTAGCACCTTGAAATCGAAAGATGGCCTGCTTTTCGTCTCCCACGACAAATAGATTGGGAGCTTCGTAAAAACTAGCGACTTGTTCTAATAATTTATTTTGAGCGCCATTCGAATCTTGATGTTCATCCACCAGAATGTATTGATATTTTTCCTGAACTTCTAGAAGAAAATCTGGATAATCTTCAAAGGCCTTGATGGTTTGAAGCAACATATCTTCGAAATCGTAACGTTTTAATCTACGGAGTTCTGCTTCGTAGGATAAATAAATCTGCGAGAGTTCTAAATTTTTCTCAATCTGTTTTAATTCTTTCTGATACTCCCCCTTCATTTTGCCTCGGTGCGCTCCTTTCTCGTGATAAAGATCCGGAATTTGATGAAAAGATTTTTGGCTTTCTTTAATGAGCTCTATGAATTTATCTGGAGAGATGCCTTCGCTTTTTAGGTTTTTTATAGCGCTTAAAATATCTAAGGCATAAAAGAATTTTTCGCCAAACGGTTTTAATACTTTAAGATCTAGATTTTCGATTAAATTTCTGATCAGAGCAATCTTCTCTAAATCGGTGGCGCTCTTTGAAGAGATAATGGCTGGGAAATATTCTGGATAATCCTGAATTAAACTATTAGCAAAACCATGGAAGGTGCCAATTGTGACATAGTAGCCCTTGCTCCCGATAATCGAAACTAGTCGCCGACGCATATTGGCGGCAGCTGATTCGGTAAAGGTGAGCGCCAAAATAGAATCAGCCGAGGCGTCGGTTTTTTTTAAAATATTAGCAATACGGAGTGTAAGGATCTGGGTTTTTCCAGTCCCCGGCCCAGCAATCACCATAACGGGCCCCTCAATCGTGTCCACTGCCTCACGTTGCTTGGGATTCAGTTTTTCGAGAAGATCTTGAAATTTAAGAGGGTCGGTCATCCGCCATATTATACATCTTTAGCTTCACTCATAACTTAGGTACTTCTGCCAACGATCGTATAGTTCTTTAGTTGCAATGAGATCGCCCACATTATAACGAGCTACCTCTATGGTTTTCCCTTCGTTATAGAGCCGACCTACGTCTTCACCCGAAACCTCTCCGACTTTTGGACTCTCAATTCCAAAAATTCTAGTCCACAAATGCAAACTGCCTTTTCTTTGGAGGGCTCCATAGAAAGAAAGTTGATCTAGAAGATCAATGTGTTTGCAGGAGCGCTGTTGGTATAGATAACGGCCCTCCATTAAATTTTTACTGGGCCGAATAGAATAAACTGCCGAACGCACCATTAAAAATGGAACATCAAAAGAGCGGCCATTAAAACTAACGAATTCATTGTAGCTCTTGGCGCCTTGCCAAAAATTCTGCAACATTTCTTTTTCGCTCATCGGTTTTAATTTGCAGTTCTTTTCGGAAAGTTCTTCAGCTTTTCCTTTGCCCGGATCGTAATAGACTACGCCCTGATCTTTATCACTATCTAAAATTCCAATCGCCACAATGCGACCAGTGAGCGGAGAAAAACCTAAACCGTTCTTTAGATCTTCTAGGGCTAGTTGATACTCGGCTTCGGATTTAGATTCACGTTTAATCCAGCGAGTGAGCGACTCTTGAGTCGCCTCATCTAACTC
>CAZLXS010000005.1:2955-14291 GCA_964563735.1 uncultured Candidatus Saccharibacteria bacterium | reverse complement strand
TCCCTCCAAAAAATTGTTAAAGGTTCAAAAAACCGTCACATACATGACGGTGTTGTATCGTTGATCATTATACCAGACTAAGGGGTTTTGTCAATAGTTATCCACAGGCCTAAGAGAGAAACCACTTTTTGAACTCCGCGAAACGATTCTCCTTAATCGCACTCCTGATCTGAGCTAAAAGATCATTGAAAAAATAAACGTTGTGGATGGTGGCGTAACGTGGAGCTTCTGGACTATGCGCTTTAAAAAGTTCGTAGAGTTTGGCTTTGGTAATATTGTTTTCGCCACAAGTAAAGCATTCACAACCAGCCACGAGCGGACTATCATCAATCGCATTCGCTCCCCTTTTTACATCAAAGCGACCACCTTTGGTCCAGATACTGCCATGACGAGCTTCTCTGGTTGGAATGACGCAATCCATTGTATCAACACCACGCTCTACGGCATCAAAGATATCCTCGATCCGACCAATCCCCAAAAGATGTCGTGGTTTGTGAGAATCTAAAAGCGGAAGAACCCAATCCAGCTCCTTAAAAGTATCAGCGCGTTTGCTTCCAAAAGAATCACTAAAAGCTCCCCCAATACCAAATCCGTCAAATGATAATGAATTAATATATTTGGCGCTCTCTTTGCGCAGATCTTCAAAAACTCCGCCCTGAACTATGCCATAAAGTAATTGCTTAGAAACTTTGGCTTCGAGAGAACGCTCGGCCCAAGCATGGGTGCGCTCCATTGCAATTTTTGTATACGCATAGTCGTGGTGCGGTGAACTCGGCTCGTCAAAAGCAAAAATTATGTCGGCGCCGAGTTGTTCTTGAATACGCATCGAGAGCTCGGCATCTAAATAGACTTCCTCTCCCTCTTCATTTTTAAAATAAACACCAGCATCGGTGACTCGAACGAGACCCACATCTTCGCTCAACATAATTTCGCCTTTTTTAACTTTGCCAGTGCTGTGTTCTCTGGCTGAGCCTAAACTGAAAACTTGAAAACCACCACTGTCGGTCATGATTGGACCAGTCCACTCCATAAAATCATGGAGCCCCGGAAAATCACTAAGACCTTCATCGCCTAGATTTCGCCAAAGATGAAAAGTGTTGGAAATAATTACTTGAATGCCAGAAATTTTTAGATCATCTGCCTCTAAGCATCGAACATGGCCATCAGTTCCAACTACCACATAACTGGGGGTTTCAATCACGCCGTGTGGAGTATTTAAACGACCAAGACGAGCATGCCCGTCTTGATTTAAGATTTCGAAGACTTTACCAACAGAACTCATCTTGATCTTTTATCAGAATTTTAATAAAATTAGAAGAGTAAATCCCACCGCTCGCTTAACTCAGCGAGTTCGCACACCACCTGTGCCCATTAGCGGGTACACTTGCGCCGATTCCCCTTGAGATGAAAATCTTGAGGGGAATTTTTTATCTCTCCAAGAGTTTTCTTTTTTCTTCAAATTCGCGTTTAGTGATCTCCCCTCTTGCAAAACGTTCGCGCAAAATTTCTATTGGATCTAGAACTGATTCAATTGATTTAACACTCGAGTTTAAATTGGCTTCAGATTTTTGATTAGATCCTTTAAAAATTCTTTTAAACAACCAGATAATTAATAAGATAAATAAAACCCAAAATAAAAATTTAGTGAAAAAACTAAACCAACCAAAACCACCGCCCATATACATCCAACTCATTCTAAATTATTAAGAATTAACCTGATCCCGAGAGACGACCTTTTTGTTTTCAACATGCAAAAACAAACTACCTATAAAAACAATTGTGGTTGAAACAGCCGAAGTAAGGCAATAGAAACAGAGTTGTTTAATAGTAAAGATTTGAAGATAAGTTAAAAAAAGAGAGACCACAAAACCAAAACCACTCGCGTAAAGAAGGGCCGAGAGATTTTTTTTGGATTGATTGCGAAAAAGTAGGCAGGCTAGAAAGAGAAGCCCGACGTAGTAGATGGCCCCAAGAAGGGCTAGGGGCACTGGACCAATTTTAGAGTAAACGCTGGTTAAAACTTGATTACAGGCTCCTCCTGGGGTGCAGGCCACACTAATATCGGTCATCGTTACATAACTTAAGTAGATGGTATCGGCCAAACCAATCCCCACAAAAACTAAAATCAGCATTAACAACCACTTATTTTTTTGATCTTGAATCATAAATTTTAAGACTTTATTTTTCTAATTCAATTTGAAGGAGACGGTTATATTTGGCTACTCGCTCACCCCTCGCTGGAGCACCCAACTTGATCCCATCAGCCCCCACTCCAAAAGCTAAGTCGGCAATAAAATCATCAACTGTTTCTCCGCTTCGATGCGACACAATAACTTTCCACTTCTCTTCACGGGCCAACTTGATGGCTTCGATGGTTTCGGAAATAGTGCCGATCTGATTGGGCTTTATAATGATAGCATTTATTGATTTATTAAGAACTGCTTCTTTGATCCGCTCGATGTTTGTAGTAGTTAGATCATCTCCGGCAATCCAAGTATTTTTACCAATCGATTTCATAAGCAGAGAGAAGTCGGAGAAATTTTCTTCGCCGAAAGGATCCTCAAGATAGATTAGAGGGAACTTTTCTTTGATCTTCCGATAGAACGCTGACAAATCCTGATTCTTTAGAGCTAGATTAGAGGCGGCCGCGTCTAGTCCAAAATCAACCTCTTCATTTAATCTAATTTTTTTTATAACTTTGGTTAGGATCTCAAAGGGTTCTAAATCGCTCTCTAAATTAGGAGCAAATCCCCCTTCATCTCCAACATTCGTGGATTCTTTACTAATATTGTCTTTTAAATAGCTGGCCGTGGCCTGATAAATTTTTTGAATTAGTGTTATTGCCTCTAAAAAGGACTTGGCGCGAGGAATGATTAAATACTCTTGAAAATGCAAGTTGTTGCCAGCATGAAGGCCGCCATTAATTAGGTTGGCGAAAAGTCGTGGTTTTTCTTTGACTCCCACTTTTAAAGCATAAACTTCGCGGAGATGTTTCCAGAGTAGAGTTTTTTTAATTTTTGCGCCCGCCTTGAGACAGCCGATCGAGACGGCTAAAAGCGTATTGCCTCCTAAATTTGATTTAGTTTTAGTCCCGTCGAGAGCTAAAAGAATTTCATCGATTTTAGTTAAGTTAACTGGATCGAGCCCTTTTAATTTTGGGAGAATGATTTTTTTAATATTTTTAATGGCTATTTCTGGACTAACACTAAAAACTTCGTGCGAACCACGACTCTTCCCCATCGGAACACTGGCTTTGGCATTTAAGCCATTTTCTAAGGCAACTTGGACTTCAAGAGTCCAATCTCCTCTAGAATCTAAAATTGAACGAGCCTTAATATCTTCAATCATTTGAGATGAAATTATTTAACGATGTTGGTCGGAGAACCAGAAATAAAAGATTTAATATTTTGAACTGTAGTATCTAAAATTCGCTCCAAAGCTTCTCCGGTATTGAAGGCGTTGTGTGGAGTAATGATGACGTTGGGCAGATCGATCAAAACATGGTTGGCAATAACGGTGCGTGAATTAACTTCTCCACCTTGCTTCCCTTCGACAAAATCTGCCTCATCTTTCATAACCCCCTCCTCTTCTAGAACATCAAGACCGGCTCCGGTAATCCATTTTTCTTTGAGTGCTTTTACTAATGCTTCGGTTTCTACTACTGCGCCCCGACTAGTATTGATCAAGTAAGCGTTCTTCTTCATTAATCGAAGTGTAGCTTCGTTTATAAGGTGGTGGGTTTCTTTAAGATACGGAACGTGGACAGTAACAATATCGCTTTGTTTTAAAAGTTCTTCCATGGGTACATAGGGGTAACCCATCGTCTTAGCAAATTCTTCATTCGGAAAAGTATCAAAAGCCAAAATTTTCATCTCGAAACCTTTGGCAATGCGAATAACGTTCCGACCAATCTTGCCAGTGCCTAGAACCCCCAGAGTTTTTCCCTGAAGATCAAAACCGGTTAAACCTTCAACATTAAAACTTCCGGTTTCGCGGACTCGGTCACAGGCTTCATAGATCTTTCTAGAAAGCGCGAGGATAAGCGCAAAAGCGTATTCAGCAACAGTATTTTCTCCATAAGCCGGAACGGTCGCAACAACAATGCCCTTGGCCTTGCACGTTTCTAAGTCAACGTTATCGTACCCAGTTGAACGCGCAGTAATAAGTTTTAAATTAGGAAAATTTTCAATAACTTGAGCATTAGCATTTGAATCAACAAAAATAGAGATGGCTTCAAAATCTTTTACATCCGGTAGATGATTCTGGTCCAAGATTTCATCAAAAAAGTGAACTTCAGAGTCTGGAATCTCTATTTTAACTTTGTTTGCTAAATACTCCTTCTCCCATGGTTTGGCCGCAAAAAATGCAATTTTCATAGAATTTATTATAAATCAAAAAGGGTAATTTAAAAACCCACCGAGCCGAGCTCGATAGGTTTTAAATATCTTAAAATTCAACAATTACATCGACTTCCCTTCTTTCTTAGCGATAGTGATAAGAGTTGAAACAACCACATCTGGATTGACCGAGATACTATGAATTCCTTTTTCGACTAAAAATTCGGCAAAATCTGGGTAATCTGATGGAGCTTGGCCACAGATACCAATATAACGAAAGTGTTCGTTACATTTTTTGATCACAATCTCTATAAGCTTCTTCACGGCTGGATCTTTCTCATTGCCGATATGACTCAAGAGCCCAGCATCACGATCCAATCCAAGAGTGAGTTGAGTAAGATCGTTCGAACCAATCGACATGCCGTCAAAAATTTCCAAAAAATCATCCGCCAAAAGCACGTTTGATGGGATCTCACACATTACGTAAACTGGAGTAAGATTTTTAGCCCGAATTTTTTTGGTTTCGGCGATGTAACGAGAAACTAAGCCAACTTTAGCTAAAATCTCTAACGTCTTGATCCCCTCTTCTTTGGTGCGACAAAACGGAACCATCGGAATAATATTGGTGATGCCCATTTCATCTCGTACTTTCTTCTGAGCTAAGCATTCTAATTTGAAAGCGGCGCTAAATTTTTCATCATAGTATCGAGAAGCTCCGCGCCAACCAATCATCGGATTTTCTTCGATCGGCTCAAACTCTTCTCCACCCAAGAGTGTCCGGTACTCGTTGGTTTTGAAATCAGAGAAACGAACTAGTACTGGCTTGGGGTAAAAAGCGGCCCCGATTTTAGCAATCCCATAAGCTAAATTATCAACATAGAACTGCTCTCGATCTTTCCAACCGATAGTTTTCTTATCGATTTCTTTTTTGATTGCTCCAGACATCTTGTCGTAATTTAAAATAGCCAGAGGATGGACTCCGATTGCCGAAGCGATAATAAATTCTTCTCTGGCTAAACCAACTCCATCATTTGGAAGAAAAGACTTCTCGAAAGCAGTTTCCGGAGTAGCGATATTAACCATTAATTTGGTGTGAGTCTTCGGTAGAGTTTTTACATCGTGCTCTACGATTTTGTATTTCAAAATTCCTTTCAGAATCAACCCCTCGCTTCCCGTGGTATCCACCGTGAGCTTGTCGCCAGTCTTAATTTTTTTAGTAGCGTTTTCAGTGCCAACCACACAAGGAATACCCAATTCTCGAGAGACAATAGCGGCATGCGAGGTACGCCCACCCTTATCAGTGACAATAGCCGAAGCCATTTTCATGATCGGTTCCCAATCTGGATCGGTCATATCGGTGACGAGCACTTCGCCTTTCTTGAAACTGTTAACGTTCTTTACGTCTAGGATAACTCGAGCTGGACCAGTCGAGATGCGACTTCCAACCGAAGCACCCTTGGTGATAACGGGACCGTTCTCTTCGCGAACGTATTCTTTAATTTTAGTGAAGTCGCGACCAGCGTGAATGGTTTCTGGCCGAGCTTGCACAATATAGAGCTCTCCAGTTTTACCATCCTTCGCCCACTCAATATCCATCGGCATCCACTTGTGATTTTTTTTGGAGTAATGCTCTTCAATCATCTTGCCCCAAGTAGCCAGCTTAAGAATTTCTTCGTCGTTTAAAACAAAAGAGTTTTGTTCCTTTTCAGATGTATTAATAATCTTGGTTTGCTTAATCCCCTGACCACCAGAAGAATAAATCATTTTTTTATTCTTAAAACCAAGACGTTTACTGATGATTGGTTTATATTTCTGATCCGGTAGATTGAGGGTGTTTTTAAAAACAAAAAATTCGTCTGGGGTCACTTCGCCCTGAACGATCATCTCGCCTAAACCCCAAGAAGCATTAATGAGAATAATATTGGGAAAACCAGATTCGGTGTCGAGCGTAAACATTACTCCAGAGGCGCCGAGATCCGAGCGAACCATTCTTTGTACGCCCACAGAAAGAGCCACTTTGAGATGATCAAAGCCCTTGTCCACTCTGTAGGAGATGGCGCGATTAGTGAAAAGCGAAGCCATCGCGGAACGAGAGGCGTCTAGAACTTGAGTAATGCCACGAATACCTAAATAAGTTTCATGTTCGCCCGCAAAACTGGCACCGGGCAAGTCTTCGGCAGTAGCACTAGAGCGGACCGCTACGTCAATTCCTTTGCCGTATTTTTTCTCCATCTCGGCATAACCAGCCACAATAGATTTTTTTAAATCGGCTGGAAATTGACTCTTCTTAATTTTTTCCCTGATCTCCTTGCCCCGTCTTGCAAGATCGGAAAGATTTTTTGTATTTAAACCTTTTAGTTTTTCTTTAATAAAAATATCTACCCCAGTTTCTTTTAGAAAATACCGATAAGCGTCTGCGGTGATAACAAAACCCGATGGAATGTTAACGCCCTTAGGTTTTAAGTTGCTGAGCATTTCACCGAGTGAGGCATTTTTGCCTCCGGCGATGGCGACATCCTTAATCCCTAAACTATCCATAGGTACAACGAGAAGGTTTTTTTCTGAAACTTTTTTTCTCTGTAAAAAATTTTTGATCATTTTAAGGTACAATTTTCGACTTTCTCCTTCGAAGGAGGATCCCTGTCTGCCGGTAGGCAGGTCTGCCTGCCGACAGGCAGGCGCCTCAGGCGGAAATATGCAATTTAATAGCTACGACCAGATCGGAAATATTTGAACCGGTGTCTCCGGTTAAAATATAGTCTCCGATTTTTTTAAAAAAATTATAAGAATCGTTTTTTTGGAGGTACTCGACCGGATCTACTCCAAATGATTCTGTCTTATCTTTAGTTATTATATCACAAAGCGCTCCAGCATGATCAGTATTGTCTCGTCCATCAGACGAAGAGGCTAGAACAATCTCGTCTGATTGGATTTCAGATAGCGCACCTAGAACCAATTCTTGATTACGCCCTCCAGTTCCACCACCCACTGCCGTGACAGTGGTTTCTCCTCCATAAATTAAAATTTTTCCTGGAGCAGTTTGATGGAGAACCGCAGTAATATTTTTTCCCACCTCCCTCGCCTCTCCAACCAAACAACTAGAGCAGATTTCACTTTCATAACCCAACTCTAGTGCTTTTGCGTTCATTTTTTCCAAGGCTAACTCATTTGAAACTAAAAGAATGTTTTGCACTTTTTTAAAATAGTGTTCTTCCTTGGGTGTTTCAATTAGGCCACAATTTTCTATCCCACATTTTTTTAGAATATCGTAATCAGCTAAAACTTTAGCGGCATCTTCGATGGTGGTTTCGTCTTTAACGGTTGGACCGGAAGCGATAAAACTGAGTTCGTTAGTTGAAACGTCAGAAAAAATTAGAGAAACAACATTAGCTGGGTAAGCATACTTGGCTAAAAAACCACCCCGAGCCAAAGAAAGGTGCTTACGCACGGTGTTAACTTTTATAATATCAGCTCCAGATTTAAATAAGTTTTCTAAAATATCATTTTCTTCCTTACAACCCCGATCCTCTGGCAAACAGAGTAGAGTGGATCCCCCACCCGAAACAAGAAAGATGACTAGATCGTTTTCGGTTAATCCAGTTAATTCGTTAACGATGTTCTTGGAAGCAAGTAGGTTGTCTTCCGATGGCATGGGGTGAGTACCTTGAAAAACTTTAATCTTCTCACTAATTGTAGCGCTTCGAATATCGACTACAATTCCCGAAGAAACTTTTTCTCCTAAAAGATTATTGAGAGCCGAGATTCCATCGATAGCGCATTTGCCGATTCCAACCAAAACAACTTTTCCACTAGGAAGATCGGCAATCTCTTTGTTATTGATGAAAATTTTCTGATCTTTAATATGAACGGCGTTCTCTATGGCTTTTTTTGTATTAATCGCCTCTAGGCCAGCCTCTAGAATTTGGAGTGCAATTTTACGACCTTCGGTTGTGGCTAGTTGTTCGAAATTTTTAATAATCATTCTAAATAAATCTAGAGAGCTCCCTCTGGAAGCGGACAAGAACTTAACTCAGACAATTTTGAGAGGCCTTGTTCGCCAACAAATTTTCTTCCATCACCTAAAATCCAAGTGGGATAACTATTTACCCCAGCTAAAAGACAAAGATTTTGATTTTCTGGACACTCCACGTATTTAACTAGCTTAAAAGATTTGCCGAAATTTTTCTTCTCGTTTTGGCAATGCGGACACCAAGCCGCTCCATACATAGTGATATTCTTAGCCGAAAGACAGGAGGCAAAACCATCTAAATCAACTTTTGGACCAGGGATTCGATTAATAGACCAAGACCAGACGGCCAGAAGGATAAAGACCAAAATAATTCCTCCGATAATAATTTTTGTATTCATGGGAGAGGTTTTTTATATTATAGCACCACCCACATCAAGTATAAATGTCTATTAAAGCTCTAAGTTCTAAGCACCAAATCCTAGATAAATTACAATTTTTAAATTCTCAAATTTAAAAACTTTGCGTTTTGGGTTTGATTAGAAATTAGGAATTAGAAATTCTAGCTATACCCTACACCCTAGTGGCTACTGGCTAACCGAAAGCAATGAGGGGTGAGAAAACCCTTTAAAATTGGCCCCTAATCGCTCATTTTGGGTCTACTATTGACTTTTCAAACCAGCATGCTATACTTCTACACAGATAAAGTATGCCCCAGGTCGCGGGCATTTTTATTACCCAAAATCAGGTTTTAGCACTTCATCCTTCGGGAAGATATCAGCTAATTTAGGGACTGACGAGGGAGTTTCTTTACAATGTCAAAACTTCTACTACTGGCTTTGAGTATTACTACAATGCAGACTACAAGTGGGGTAGCGGTGCAAAGCACCACTCCTCATGACCTCTCGACCAAAACAGAGATCGTAGCTGAGACACCGGAGAGTTTTAAGGATTTTAAGATTGATCTTTCTTCGATCAAGACCGATTTAACCAAGAATGGTGAATCAACAAAATCGAAGTACACAGAAGCAGAACCTTCTAGAGAAACAACCGAGTCGGGTGTTTCGACGAAAGAAGTTCGAGAATTCTGGGTGACTGCTTATTCAAGCACTCCAGATCAAACTGATGATACGCCTTTCACCACCGCCTCGGGTAAAACCGTGCGGGATGGAATCGTGGCTACGAACATGCTTCCCTTTGGAACAAAGGTCAAAATTCCTGATCACTTTGGAGATAAGATCTTCGTTGTTGAAGACAGAATGCACAGCCGAAAGGTTGGGTATCTGGATGTGTGGATGCCTTCTCGTGAGAATGCACTGCACTTTGGAATTAATTACGCAAAAGTTGTAGTACTCAATTAGTCAAAACAAAAAACCGCCAAAGTATTAATTCGGCGGTTTTTTGTTTTTGGTGTGTTAAAATTCAGAGATGCGAGAACCAAGATTTGAACAAGTAGATACCACAGAAAGAAATGTGGATTTAATTTTGGCTCGAGAAAAAGAATCTCGACCCAACCCAAAAGATTTTGAAGATATATACGATATCGAAGAGGTAGAAAAAGACGGGAAATTCCTTGAGGTGGTAAAAAGACAATTTGAAGATGATCTAAGCCACCTTTCCTTAGAAACCCAAGAGAGCTTACGAAAAGGCAAACGACGTGGCGAGGCGCTCGAAGTTGTAATAACTAAAGGAATTACCGAAGAGCGGTGGTTTAGTAAAAAGGCTCGGATAGAAAGAACTAGCGAGTACGACGACATAATTAACCATCTTGATGCGGTGCTTGAATTTGATTTAGGAAAAGAAGAAAAACCAGAAATACTTGCTTTAGCGATAGACGCTTCAATGCGTTCCGACTATTTTTTGGCGAGCACAAAAATGAGGAGAAATATAGAAAGTGTTATAGGTAGGAATGATCGCAAACCAACAAGAGTAAAATATTTTAAATCCAGAATTAACAATCATAAAGGACCACTGGAGGCGGTCATACCGGTAGTGATTGGACTCGAAGGAAAGAATTGCAATGAACTTTTCGATTTAATGGCTCAAATCATAAAACTAGAAAATCAAAAAGATAGGAACGAAACGCAGAATAACATATTGGAAGAAAGAAAAAGAAATCTAGCGAAACATCCAGCTCAAAAAATATTTATCGAAGAGATTAAGGCTCAACTTGTTTTCTACAGAGAACTTGTTTCCGAACAAGGTTCTGGGCAAATTGACCTTTCTAGCTTAGAGCGTTTGATTACTATCTTTAATTCAATTGATGAAATCAAGAGAGATATAGAAGTTGGAGACTTGGCAGAAGATGTGGTTTTTAATGAAATAAAGAATATAAAAAATACCTACACTCCCAGCCAAGCTAATGACAACTTGACTGGCTAGATTGCTTCAAATAATATCTTTCTAGTTATTCATTAAATCGGGTTTAGAGCCCAAGGAGGACGAAAGTGCCACATTTCGTGTATCTAGTCATCTGGCTTCTATCTGGATTTCTGGGATTTATATTTATCATTCTTGCGGAAACCTTTGGGATTTTCCCACTGGGTGAAAACATTCTTCCGAAAGAGAAAATCCCTAGCTCTTTCATCTTGAGCATCGCTCACCTTGCCTTTGGACCTCTGACTTTGGTCTTAGGGATTAACGCGCTTCAAGAGCTTAAGAGCTATTTGAAGTGGCAACAGGAGAAGGAGATCGAATCTCAATGAGATGGCAAATGGCCTCGCACGTTTTCGTGCGAGGCCATTTTACTTCTTAACCCCTTAAGAATTAAGAAGAAGATTCTTTTTTACTAAAAACGTAAAGATAGAGAATCTCGAGAATGCCTAAAGTATTAATCACTAAGAGAGCAATAAACCACCACTTTTCTTTTCTTTCCGCGGCTCGCCAAAGAGCGAGACCCTTCCAAACCAAACTCCAGATTACCAAGACTCCCCCGCCAAACCAAGCATAACCCATCCAAGAACCATTAAAATAATGAGCGAGATTCAAAAAATCTAAAGTCATTTTTTTATTTCATATTCTCTGCGACCTTT
>CAZLXS010000005.1:0-2855 GCA_964563735.1 uncultured Candidatus Saccharibacteria bacterium | reverse complement strand
TTTTTTATTTCATATTCTCTGCGACCTTTGACCAGTTAACCACATTCCACCAAGCGTCAATATATTCGGGCCGGCGGTTTTGGTATTTAAGATAATAAGCATGCTCCCAGACATCAATACAGAGAAGAGGTTTAAGACCGTCGCTCAACGGACTATCCTGATTAGTAGTGGAATGAATTTTTAATCCCCCACTTGAATCCATTGAAAGCCAAGCCCAACCACTCCCAAAACGACCGGTGGCTGATTTAGCAAATAACTCTTTGAAATTAGCAAAACTTTGAAAAGATTGATTAATTAAATTAGCTAAATTTCCTTCCGGCTCTTTTTGATTACTAGAGGGAGACATAATTTGCCAGAAAAAACTATGGTTTAAGTGTCCCCCACCATGATTTCTTATGGCATCCCGAATATCGTCTGGAACGACTGATAAATTTTTAATTAAATCTTCTAGTGGTTTATCCGAGAGCTCTGGATGTTTTTCGAGGGCAAGATTCAAATTATTAACGTAGGCCTGATGGTGCTTGGAGTGGTGAATCTCCATGGTTTGAGCGTCAATGTAGGGTTCAAGATCGCTATAGGCGTAAGGTAGATTTGGAAGGATGTGTTTCATGTTTTTGTTAGCTACAGAATACCCGCCTTCGTCATTCATAATAGGACTACGAACGGGCAGGCAAATGTTTTACGAATATACAAAAAATTATTATAACGGAAGAAAAAGTGATTAAATATACGTAAGAGGGATTTTACTATATGCCACCACTAATAACCATAGCCAATATTATACACACCGGAAAAGATATAAAAATTAAGGCCGGTAGTATTAATGAAATTAATATTGCACCCCGTAATACCCTCTTTTTATCAACTAATTTGAAACCCTTGCTAGCTATGAGATAAGTAGTAATCCAAAAAAATAGAACCAGCATAAGAAACACTATTTCGGTATTTTGTAGAATAAATTCATCGCCGAATAAATTAGTGGATTCTTCATAGAAGAAAAAAATAAATGGAAAAATAACACTGATCATTATCAACGAAGAAAAGAAGATTGCCTTCGAAGAACTTTCAAATCCAAAAACAGAACGACTGACACGATACACAATTACCGAACTAAGTATTATAAAAATAATAGGGGCGATTAACGATGGCATTTATCTGTTTAGATTATAACAGAAAACAACTCTTTAAGCGGTCGACGTTTTTCTTGTCGGGGCCGGTTCCATCAAAGCCGGGAACCTCTAGAAGCCATGGAATTTGATTGATTTTTTTCTCTTTAGCTAGGTTTTTAAATCCATCTAATCCAATATAGCCCTCTCCAATATTTTCATGGCGATCACGATGAGAGTTAAAAACAGTTTTTGAATCATTCACATGGAGAGCAGAAAAATTTTCTAAGCCCACTTCTTTGTCCCATTCATCAAAAAGTTTCTTAATATTTTCTTTGGTATACGATTCAATAATCCCCGCCTCGAAGGCATGAGCTGTATCAAAACAAACCTTGGCCCGATCAGAATCAATAAGATTTAAAATAGCTCCAACTTCTTTCGCAATCGAGCCAAGCTTCTGTCCCCCACCGGCGGAGTTTTCTAAAATAATTTTGGCCTTACCTTTGGCATTCTTTAAAACTTGTTTTACACCGCTTGCAACATGACCCATAGCCACATCTTTAGGGGCTTCTTTGCCTGATCCGATATGGAAGATTAAACCCTCGGCGCCAATAGCCTCGGCAATTTGAAGATGGGTAGTTAAGTTAGCAATAGATTTAGCTCGAGTCATCTCGTCTGGACTAGCTAAATTAACCAAGTAGGCGGCGTGAAGAAAAACAGGGCCTAGTTTATTTTTTTCTAGTTCTGATTGATATTTTTGAATCGTAGCTTTCTCAGGAATTTTCGCGCTCCACTGCCGAGGCGATGCGCCAAAAATTTGCAAGGCTTGAGCTCCAATTTTTTTTGCATTGTCTACAGCGGTGTAGAGACCACCAGCGGTAGAGACGTGAGCACCAATAATGTAGTTATTAGCCATTAGGGTATAGGGTATAGCGAAAAATTTCTAATTCCTAATATCTAATTTCTAAATAATATCCAAGTGAGAAGCTATAAAGAAAAGTTAAAAAATAGATCATTAAACATCCAACCTCTAGCGTCTGACACCTAGAACATCTATAACAAGTGAAGCGATCGAACACTTATAATACCTCACATATCACGCCTTATCGCTTAATCAGGGTGTACTCGTTTTCGTGGTACGAGAGAGTGAATTGTCTGTCGTCGTCATCCTCAAACTCGGCTGAACCCTTCATTTTAGCCTGATCGAAAAAAACTCTAGCTTCGTTAGCGTCTAGATCGTCTCGAAGATAAGCAACTCCTTCGCGACTGTTTTCTTCATAGGCCACGGTGAAGCCGTGGATCTCTACTTTTTGGATCATGAATTTTCTTTATCTTCTTTACTATTATCGTGGGTGCCATCTTGGCAATTGCATTCTTCTAACGCCTCACCAAATTTGTCACAATCCTGCGCCTCACAAACCCCTGGTTTCTCGGATGAACCCTGACAGGTTCCGCTACATTTGTAATGTTTTAGCATAGCTTGATTATACCTTTATTAACCAATAGCCACTAGGGTATTCCTCCGGAGGAGGATCCGCATGAAGCGGAAGGGTGTGGGGACGAATGGCTAATTAAGAATTACTAATTTCTAAATAATGCCTAAATTTAACAAATACTTCATAAATGCTACGGCGAGGCGAGACCCTCCTTCGCACAGGTGCTACAGCGTGGCAAGGTCCGCCTTCGTTAAAACTTCGGCGAGATAAAATAAAAAAAGACCGCCAAGATGAACTTGGCGGCTTATTGTAT
>CAZLXS010000004.1:24491-26512 GCA_964563735.1 uncultured Candidatus Saccharibacteria bacterium | reverse complement strand
GAACTGAATTCGACAACTCGTACAAACGGGGAGCGCCATTTGATTTAACACTGGGTGAAGGAAAGGTGATTGCTGGCTGGGAGATCGGTTTGCTTGGGGCTAAGGCCGGTGGAAAAAGAGAATTAACAATCCCACCAGTATTAGGTTATGGTGATCAGGGTCAAGGCACTATTCCAGGTGGAGCCACACTCAAATTCACTATCGAGATTGTTTCTATCAAAGCTAACACCTCTACTGATTCTGTAATTTTGAATCTATAGATTTAGAATTCAAAGTATAAAAAAACGGCGAACATTTCTGTTCGCCGTTTGAGTTATCTACCACGCCTTGAAGTCATCGCTCGCTTAACGCTAAAGGACTAACGAAGTATTCCGTGTTATTCTGCGGAGTAATTTTTACTCCAACCAAAACCTCTACGTTCTTCCCCTTGGTGCAAAACCTGACATTCCCAGTTAGCCGGACTTTCGTATAAGCGGCTAGGTTGAAAGCACGTGTTGTAGTAGAGGTTCCTCTTCCAAAGAAAATGTATGCTTCTACATCAATTTCATTTGTAGAAAGAGCTCTACCACTTACATCAGCTGGCGTCTCGTACATAGATAGCATTCCTCCTGAATACAGTTTCCCAACCCAATAATTATTTGTATTATTTACTGTCTTGTATTATACTAAAACTACAAAAAAAGTCAAGTGTTCAAAATCCAATCAAAATTTAAACCCGCTGGTGATCAACCCCAAGCTATTAAGAGCTTGGTTAATGGTCTGAATAAAAACTATGATCGCCAAACTCTACTAGGCGTCACGGGTAGCGGTAAAACTTTTACCGTGGCTAATGTTATTGCAGAGATGGGCAAACCAGCGCTCATCATTGCTCACAACAAAACTCTGGCCGCTCAACTCTGTAATGAGTTTCGAGAAATCTTCCCCGAAAACTCGGTTAATTATTTTGTTTCTTATTACGACTATTACCAACCAGAGGCGTATATGCCGAGCTCGGATACTTATATAGACAAAGAAGCCCTTATTAATGAAGAGATTGATAAGCTTCGCCATGCCGCCACTACGGCGCTTTTAACTAGACGCGATGTAATTGTCGTCGCTTCGGTTTCGTGTATCTACGGTTTGGGGGCTCCAGAAGTTTACGCTAAAAATATTTTTAAGCTCAAAAAAGGCGGTTCAATCAATCGTCAAGAATTTTCTCGGCGCCTTATTGAACTTCAGTACACTCGCACTAATTCAGATTTAAAGCGCGGCACTTTCAGATTGCGTGGCGAGAATTGGGAGATCATGCCCCCAGACAGAGAATTAATTTATAACTTTGAAGTTAAAGATGGAGTTATTAAAGATATCTACGAGATTGATCCGGTTAAGGGTTTTGAGCCGGGTTTTACGCCCAATCTAGAGCAGGTCATTATATCGCCGGCTAAACACTTCATCACTCCACCAGAAGATCGCGAGCGAGCCATTAAATTAATTAAAGAAGAGCTAAAAGAACAATTAAAATTTTTTGAAAAAAACGGCAAGTTGTTGGAAGCCGAAAGATTGGAACGTCGGACTAAATTTGATTTAGCGATGATGAAAGAAGTGGGTTATTGCCACGGCATCGAAAATTACTCTCGGCATCTCTCTGGTCGGAGTGCCGGCGACTCGCCAGACACTTTGCTTAATTACTTTCCTAAAGATGCTAATGGTAAGCCAGATTTTTTAACCATCATTGATGAGTCGCACGTCACCGTTCCGCAAGTGCGAGGAATGTATCGAGGCGACGCATCAAGGAAACAAACCCTGATCGAATACGGTTTTCGTCTGCCTTCCGCCGCCGACAATCGTCCACTTCGATTCGATGAATTCGAAAAAAGAGTTGGTCAGATTATTTTTACCTCTGCCACTCCCTCTGATTACGAAAAAGAAAACAGCAAGCAGATTGTCGAGCAGATTATCCGACCAACTGGTTTGGTGGATCCCAAAATCACCATCCAGCCAGTTCGCGGTCAGATTATGGATTTAATCCCTCGGATTTACGA
>CAZLXS010000004.1:8865-24391 GCA_964563735.1 uncultured Candidatus Saccharibacteria bacterium | reverse complement strand
TCACCATCCAGCCAGTTCGCGGTCAGATTATGGATTTAATCCCTCGGATTTACGATCGTGTCGCTAAAAAAGAAAGAGTGCTTGTTACGACGCTCACCAAAAAAATGGCCGAAGATCTTTCCGATTACCTACAGAATCTAGAAAATCAATCATCTAGAACATCTAAAACAATTAGAACAACTACAACCAAGCTCAAGGTTGCCTACCTCCACAGCGATGTTAAAACTCTTGATCGTATTAGAATTTTAACCAGTCTTCGTAAAGGGGAATTTGATGTTCTTGTGGGGGTCAATTTACTCCGTGAAGGTCTTGATCTTCCAGAAGTTTCTTTGGTGGCCATTCTAGATGCTGATAAGGAAGGATTCTTAAGAAGCGAGACTTCGCTCATTCAAACCATTGGTCGAGCCGCTAGAAATTCCGAGGGCGAAGTTTTAATGTATGCTGACAATATTACTGGTTCCATTAAACGGGCTATTGATGAAACCGAACGTCGCCGCACCAAGCAGTTGGCCTACAACAAAAAACACGGCATCACCCCGAAGACTATCATTAAGGCAATCCACGATATCCTTCCAAATGCAGGGGATACATTAAAATTAGAATTAAAACCAATTCAAAAATCCAAGAAAGCCATGGAGATTTTAATTAAAGATAAAGAACGCGAAATGCGCGAAGCCGCCAAGAACCTCAGCTTCGAACTAGCCGCTATTTTGCGAGATGAAATTAAAATCCTCAAAACTAAACTTGCTAAGGAATAGAGGATTAAAAATGGTGGAGCAGGTAGATTTTTTTAGAAAATAATAGTATCTTATTAGGATGATTCACGCTTATTATCCAAACGATGTTGATTATAATCTCGAAGGAGTTAATCCGGGGCAAATTGGCAGTTTAATTCCAACTGGAGATCATACGATTTTAGGAATCGAAATTGAGCACAATCAGTTGACACCCGCTCGGGTGCAATGCGATCAATACGGCGAGGGGACTTGGGAAACAGTTATTGAAGTTAGTAGAGACTGGCACGCCCCGACCTATTTCAGGTGCCATACTGGTTCGGTTAGGTATCTTTCGGGAACCGGTGGAAAGAAAGACGTAGTGCTTATTTATTACTTAGATTATATAGATTCTGCTACTTCCACAAAAACAGTTATAAGTGGTCCTACTCCAATGGTCGGATCGGTGGTTGATTCAACGGGCGGTTCGGCAGTAAGTAATATTTATTTCGTTGGTGCAATTGCCTTAGCTGGTGTTTCTATCTTAGCCATTAAGCTTTTCCATAAATTTCGTACTAGATTGAGTAAGCAAAGCTTAGCGCTTTGATCTTTTTCGAGATAGGTAGTAAAGTTCTCTTGACGTGCCCCCTACAAGCCAAAACCGGGGCAAGTTTTATTATTCTTAATTCATAAATCTTGAATCTATATTCGCAAAGAGTATGAAAGACAAAATTATCATCAAGGGTGCTCGCGAGCACAATCTAAAAAATATTAATCTCGAAATTCCGCGAGACAAGATGATTGTTTTTACCGGACTCTCTGGTTCGGGTAAGTCATCTTTGGCTTTTGATACAATTTTCGCCGAAGGTCAGCGTCGTTATATTGAATCTCTCTCTGCCTATGCTCGGCAGTTTTTAGGCAAGCTAGATAAGCCCGATGTAGACGAGATCGAAGGTCTCTCGCCATCTATCTCGATTGATCAAAAAAGTCACTCGGCTAATCCGCGTTCCACCGTCGCGACTATCACCGAAATTTATGATTATCTCCGCGTGCTTTTTGCGCGCGTAGGAAAACCGCATTGTCCAAAATGTGGCAAAGAAATTCGCCGAATGACCATGGAGGAAATTGTAGATGCGATTATTGAATTTTCTAAAGAGAGAATTGCTTCTCAGCCAGAGCTAGGTAAAGCAAAAAATAAAATTGAGCTCTCGAAGGGCGGTATTTTAAAATCTAAAGCCATCTTAAGAGACAATAAAGTTTCGCGAGAAATCGTGATTATGGCTCCAGTCGTTCGCGGTCGAAAAGGGGAGTACTACCAGATGCTCTACGATCTTTTAAACGCCGGTTTCCCTGAAGTGCGTTTAGATGGCGAATTTAAATCACTCCGCCAGCGCATTGAATTAAGCAAACACAAACAACACACTATTGAGTTGGTTGTTGATCGAATTCCCGGCGATATGAATTTCTCCTCCGAAGGAGGACCAGCATTAAAAGATGGAAGCTGGAAGGACAATCGTCTGCGCTTGGCCGAAGCTATTGAGTCTGCTTTAAAGTACGGTCACGATGTCGTCACAGCTTTGGTTGGTGGAGAAGAGCTCTCGCTCTCGTCTAAATTTTCTTGTCCCGAAGATAATTTTTCTTTTCCAGAAATCGAACCTCGTTTATTTTCTTTTAATAGTCCTTATGGGGCTTGCCCAGAATGTCACGGTTTAGGAGTAGAAGATGTTTGGTCTACTAAAATCTGCCAGCTCTGTGGCGGTAAGCGTTTAAAAGAAGAAGCTCTAAATGTTTTGATCAATAATAAAAATATTGTTTCGATCACCGCGCTCTCTATTAATGATACCTACGATCTTTTTACTAAATTAGAGAAAAGTTCCACCGATAAATTTATGACCGTGGCGGAACTCCCGCTTCGAGAAATTAAAAACCGACTTAAGTTTATGCTTGACGTTGGTCTTGATTATTTAACTCTGGATCGCAAAGCCGGCACCCTCTCGGGTGGAGAGGCCCAGCGCATTCGTCTAGCTTCGCAAATCGGTTCGCGTCTCGTCGGCACACTCTATATTCTAGACGAACCCACTATTGGTTTGCATCAAAGGGATAACGCCAAACTTATCAAAACTCTGCAGGATCTTCGAGATATTGGAAATACCATTATAGTGGTAGAGCACGATGAAGATACGATTCGAGCCTCCGACTATTTAGTTGATTTTGGTCCAGCGGCCGGCGTGCATGGTGGGCAAATTGTTGCACAAGGATCTATTCCGGAAATTTGGAAAGATTCTAAACAAAATTCTTTGACCCTTGATTATTTACGTGGTAAAAAATCAATCGCCACCCCAAGTCAAAGACGTAAAGTTAAAAAAGCGGGGGAGGGTCAAGATTTTTTAAGAATCAGAGGCGCTTATGCTAATAATTTAAAAAATCTAGATGTAGATATTCCACTTCGGCGTTTCACCGCAATCACTGGTGTTTCTGGGTCCGGCAAAAGTTCTTTGCTATACGATGTGATTAGCCAATCTTTATCCGATGGGTTTATGCGCGCTAAGAGTAAACCCGAAGGTTGTAAAACTATTTTAGGAACAGAATATTTTAATCGAGTGATCAATATTGATCAGTCCGCCATTGGGCGCACTCCGCGCTCTAATCCAGCCACCTATGTTGGAGCGTGGACGCATATTCGCGATCTTTTTGCTTCCACGCCCGATGCTCGGGTACGTGGATATAAACCGGGGCGTTTTAGTTTTAATGTTCCAGGGGGACGCTGTGAAAACTGCGAAGGCCACGGCACGATCGCGATTGAAATGCATTTCTTGCCCACCGTTTATGTGGAGTGCGATATCTGTAAGGGTAAACGATTCGATCGCGAAACCTTAGAGGTGGAATATAACGGCAAAAATATTCACGAGATTTTAAAAATGACAGTAGAAGAGGCGGTGAAGTTTTTCCGCGAGATCCCATGGCTTCATGAGCGACTTAATATGCTCGAAGAAGTGGGCTTAGGTTATCTGCAATTAGGTCAATCGGCCACCACGCTCTCTGGTGGAGAAGCGCAGAGAGTTAAACTATCAGCCGAATTAGGTAAGCGCGATACGCATCGCACTCTCTATCTACTAGACGAACCAACCACTGGTCTTCACTTCGGGGACATTCAAAAATTATTAGAAGTTTTAAATCGTTTGGTTGATCGGGGCAATTCCGTCGTTTTAATTGAACACAACTTAGACGTGATCAAAACTGCCGATTGGGTCATCGATCTAGGTCCAGAGGGTGGAGTAAATGGGGGACACATTATTGCCCAAGGTACGCCCGAGGAAGTCTCCAAAAAAGCCGGAAGTGCCACCGGAGAATATCTTCGTAAAGTTTTAAATTAAATTCTTAGAGATTCAACCCTGGAATATTTCCAACTTCGTAAAGTAAGTCGTTATCTCCTCCATCATTACTAGCTTTTGTTGCGTATTTTGTACTTTCTAATTTCGCGTTAATTTCGAATCCCTCAACTCCGTCCGTTCCGTATGCGTAATAGTGGTCATCATTCACAGCTAAGGGATCAAGATCAGCTAGAGCGCTTTTTACAAACAAACTTACTAAGCCTTTCGAATTTGGTTTTACTGGATCAACTGGAAGAATTGATATGGGTAAGTTAGACGAGCCCAACTCATTAAAATTTATGGGAATCCATCCGGTCCCGTCGATAGCTCTAGAATTCGCAATCCCAACCTTCGGATGAGGACCTCCATCTGATATTCTTGCAAATCTTCTTAAACACGAATCGTCTCCAGTCATGCTATCTGGAAAATAATAATTTCCAGAACTAGTTGGAATAGACGTATAGCACCATCCAGTACCAGGATTTCCGGTTGCTGGATTAATCCAATAGGTAGCTATGCCTAAGTACGGTGTCTCTGCATTCGTAATATAAAAATTAATCGCCTTATTTAAATTATTTAAATCCTCAATCCTAATCGCATCGCGAGATTGCTTCATTAACTCTGCTGGGTTGATCACTAAAATTACTACCGTCACCAAAACCGCAATAATCCCGATCGTCATCAAAAGTTCTATTAGAGTGAATCCTTTGTTATTTTTCATAAACAAATTATATACCCGTAGTCGAATTGATTCAAAGAGGTGATTATCAACACGTTTTCGGAAAGAATGTGCTAGAATTTAGATTAAGGTTTTTTATAAACAATCCAATAAAAATAAATTATATGCAAGCCCTGAAAAGCCATTCGCGGATTATAAAATTTGCAATCTTCTTCGGAGTGGTTGTTGGTTTTCTTGCTGTTGGGATCCAGAGTGTCTCTGCAGCTACCTACTACGTAGACAAAAATAATACTGGCTGTAGCGATAGTTTTACGACAGCGCAAAATTCTCTCTCTAGTCCATGGTGTACTATTGGTAGAGCTAACTCAGCTCATTCCGCCGGAGACACCGTTTATATTTTGCCAGGTGAATATCGCGAGCAGATGGTTCCAAAAGCAGGTTTAAGCAATACTCAGAGAACTGTCTATAGTGGTTATAGTAGTGATCGAACTGCTACGAAAATTTTGGGGAGCGAGCTGGTCACCAACTGGCAACCCTATTCAGGAAATATTTTTAGAGCTTCTTTTAATGCTGGTAATCAGTGTCGCTATTCTGGAGGCACAATTACAGTTCGAAATACTAACTGTTGGATTGATCGAAGTGTTTGGTTAAATCGTGGCGCCCAAAACAGTGCTGGTGATTCACTTTCCGATCTTAATGCTCCGGGTGAGTTTTTTTATGATCAGAATACTAGTCAGCTATATGTTTGGATGCCCCAAAGTGACAGTCCGGCCAATCATCAAATTGAATGTTCAGTTAGAGATGGAATAAAAGCTGGCCAGTATACTTCCACTCCGGAAATACACAATTTTACTCTTCAGAATTTAACAATAATGCAATCTAATGGGGGATTCAGAGTTACTCCCAACTCTGGTCGTCCGGGAAATATTACTATTCAGAACAATGAATTCGCATTTACCACTGGGGATGGATATTGTGCTGGTAATCCAGCTGCGATCTATCACGGAAATAGCAACAACTACAGTCCTGACATCCCTAATATAAAAATTTTAAACAACAAGATTCACGATATTGGTAGCGATCGGGGAGGTACTAGTGATCCTAGTATCGGCAACGTTCATGCTGGAGCAGGTATAGAATTTTATACCGTTAAAGAAGCATTGATTGAGGGGAACGAAATCTATAATACTTTTGGACCAATTGGTATCAAAAGAGGAAATTCCAATATCACGATTCGAGGCAATATTATTCACGATTCCGGAGAGGGTATCTGGATTGGTTCGCCTAATTTAGACGGAACTACCAACACCACCACTACAGCAACCATAGTTGGAAATTTAATTTACAACATTCAAGGAGCTGGTCATCAAGCTGGATTTTATACTACGGGTGGTAATACTTGGGTTAATGTCTACAACAACAGCTTCTATAATATGAATGGAATTAGAATCGGTACCGATAATAATTCTGATAGCTCTTATAGAAAAGATAATGTTCGCATTGATCTAAAAAATAATATTTTTTCCGAACTCTGGGCTCGATATGAAATGAGTGATCTTCGTTATTATATCTTCCGCTGGAATTCTATATTAACCAGTGACTCTGACTACAATATTTTTAATTCTACTATCAATCAAGCCGCTTATTTTGGTGGGACTTGGGTTGGTGGAACGTATGGATCCTTTATATCAAGCATCCTCTATCCGAATATTTTAGAGTGGCGCTTAGGAACTATGAATGATGAAAACAGTCTTGTGGTTAACCCGCTATTTGTTAATCCAGCTTCGGCTAACTTCGCACTTCAATCGGGCAGTCCAGCCATAGACAAGGGCACTATTATTCCGGGTTTCCACTGTACATCTAGTGGTGGAACTTCTCCTGCTGGGTGTCGCCAATGGTTTGGTACGGCCCCAGACTTAGGTGCGTTTGAATCAACCGCCAGTGGCCCGACTGGTGATACCAATCCGCCATCTGTTTCTATTACCGGACCTTCTAATAATTCTACTGTTTCCGGTAGTGTGGGAATTTCTGCTAATGCATCGGACAACATCGCCGTTATTGGAGTTCAATTTAAAGTGGATGGCGTGAATATTGGTTCAGAAGATACTTCAGCTCCATACTCCGCCACTTGGAATTCAACTGGAGTGTCGAATGGTGCTCACACCATCACTGCTACCGCTAGAGATGCGGCCGGCAACCAAACTCCATCAATTGGAATTGTTGTCACCGTTAGTAACGGAACTACGCCCACCAATGGAACTTTATCGGCAACTCACAACGCTCCAGCTAATAATTTTCAAATCGCTAATGGAAATTCTTTCTCGTACAGCGTTACTTTAAATTGTAGTGGGGGAAGTTGTGGAAATGTCACGGCTACTCTAGACCCAACCTTCGGTAATATCAATCAGGGTTCTGGATGGGACAATGCTAGTGCTAATAATTTATTACTTAGTAAGTATGTTGCTCCAGAGAGTGGAACTATCACCTCTATGACTGCCTACACTGGTGCTTCAACGGGTCAATTAAAATATGTTATCTATTCAAACTCTAACCAACTTCTTGCGCAGAGCGCTTCTTTTACTCCATCGGGAGTAGGGTGGAAAACTCAGCCAATTAGCCTTCAAGTCACCGCTGGCCAGACTTATTGGCTTGGTTGGTTCCAACAGAGTGGAGCTATGTATGGAGCTTTCAGTACCGGATCTTCTGGGCAAGGAACTTATATTTCCAGTGGTACAACTTTCCCAACATTGCCATCTACGCTCCCATCTAGCGGAAACGTAGCAAGAAATTTTAGTGTTTATGCAACCTACACTGCAACCGGAGGATCTACTGCAACCCCAAAAGGAACTGTTCCGATGAATTCTGGCTCTCCCTTCTATACCACATCTCAAAATCCTCAAACTTGCTCCAATATGGTTAGTGGCAGTGCTTGTAATCTAACTTGGAATGTTGTGGCGAATGGGGCTTCAGCTCCTTACAACTTTTTTGTTTCTTTTGCGTCTAACAATTCTAGCGTGGCTTCTATTAATAGCCCCACAACAAATATTTCTATCAATTCAAACACAACCACTCCACCAGACACTACTGCTCCAGTTATTTCCAATATTGGTGTGAATTCCATTACTACCAATAGCGCCATTATTGCTTGGGCTACCAACGAAAATTCTGATACTCAAATCCAATATGGTTTAACCACTAGCTATGGGTCGCAAACTACTTTAAATACCACTCCAACTACTGCCCACCTTCAAACCCTAACTGGACTGACTCCGGGACTGGTTTACCACTTCAGAGTTTTATCCAGTGATTCTGCTGGTAATCTGGCTCAATCTCCGGACAATACTTTTATGGTTTCTTCAAATCCTCCACCAGCTAACTCTACAATTCAGAATGGAGGTTTTGAGTCTTGTACTGCTAACGATACCCTTCCAACTGGCTGGGGAGTTGCAGCTGTAAGTAGTGGGGGAGGCGCTTGCACTAATTCTACTTTAGTTGCTCCGCCCTACAGCGGAACTTGGAGGACTTATGTTGTTGGTAATTCATATCTTTATCAACCCATCACCCTTACAGCCGGCACCACTTATACTTTCAGCGCCTACGCCATGAATGTAGCCGCTTCTAATCCTTCCACCCTACTTATCTCTTCCCAGCCCGGAGGAGGCACAACTTATTGCACGAATGCCACTACTGCTACCACTTGGACAAGAATTTTCTGTACCTATACTCCATCCACTAATAGCACGGTTTATTTAAATCTTATTGGTGGGCCCAACGATCCAGGTTCTAGATTTGATGAGGTCACTCTTACTTCTTCAACACCCATCCCAGGAGATACCACTAATCCCACCGGCTCCATCTCCGCTCCAATTTCAGGGAGTACTATTTCTGGATCAAATGTCACACTCTCTGCTACTGCTACAGATAATGTTGGCGTAGCTGGAGTTCAATTCAGAGTAGACGGAGTAAATATTGGATCGGAAGATACCACTCTTCCATATTCCACTACTTGGGATTCAACCACCACATCAAACGGCCCCCATACTATCACTGCCGTCGTTCGTGATACTGCCGGAAATACCGGAACTACTGCTGGGGTATCGGTTACGGTGAATAACGTTGTCTCTGGTCAATTCCAAATTGGTGATCGTGTTCAAGTTACAGCCACTTTGAATGTTCGGGCCACTGCTAATGGCACTGTTTTGGGTCAACAACAAATTGGAGCTCAAGGAACAATAACTGGAGGTCCCCAATCTGTTGCCGGCTTTACTTGGTATCAGATTAATTACGATTCGGCTCCAGATGGTTGGTCTGCTGATCTGTATTTAACAAGCGCTCCAACAACTACTCCTGGCGACACCCAGAACCCAACAGTTTCTATTAGTAATCCAACTTCTGGCTCCATTGTTTCTGGTTCTAGTGTCGCTCTCTCGGCCAATGCTTCCGACAATATCGCTGTTGCCGGAGTTCAATTCAGAATTGATGGAATAAATATTGGAACTGAAGACGCCATTGCTCCATATTCAACCACTTGGGATTCCACCGGAGTAATAAACGGCACACATACCATTACAGCAGTTGCGAGGGATGCCACCGGCAACTCTGCCACTGCGACCGGTGTTGTTGTCACTGTAAGTAACGGAACTATTCCAACCCCAGATGTGGCTAATCCAATTGTTTCTGTAACTATTCCAGTGAACAATACTGTTGTTTCTGGTTCTAGTGTCGCTCTCTCTGCCAATGCTTCCGATAATGTCGGGGTAGTTGGCGTCCAATTCAGAATTGATGGTATTAATGTCGGAGTAGAGGATACTATCGCTCCATACTCCATTACCTGGGATTCCACTGGAGTAGCAAACGGTATTCACCAGATTACGGCTTCTGCGAGAGATGCTGCGGGAAATTCTGCCACTACGAGTAATGTTTCAGTGACGGTGAATAATGTGGCTATTCCAACCCCTGATACTACTAATCCAATTGTTTCTATTACCAATCCATTAAATAATGCTATTGTTTCTGGGGCTAATTTATCTATCTCCGCCAACGCTACCGACAATATCGGAGTATCCGGCGTTCAATTTAAACTTAATGGATCAAATCTTGGACCAGAAGATACTGTTTTCCCATACTCCATTATTTGGGATTCTACCGCTATCCAGAATGGAATTTACCTTCTCTCTGCTACCGCTCGTGATGCAAGTGGAAATACAGCTACGAGCGCCAATATTAGTATTACTGTAAATAATATTGTTCCGGATAACACTAACCCCACAGTTTCCATCACTACTCCAACTTCAGGATCTACCGTTTCCGGTGCCAGTGTCGCCTTAAGTGCTAATGCTTCCGACAACATCGCTGTTGTTGGTGTTCAATTCAGAGTAGATGGTGTAAATGTCGGTACAGAAGACACTACCACTCCATACTCAACTGTTTGGGACTCCACTACTGCTACAAACAACACTCACAATATCACAGCAGTAGCTCGTGATGCTGCCGGAAATATCGGAACCTCCCCCCAAAGAACTGTAACAGTTTCCAATTCTACAACTCCAACTCCAACTCCAACCCTAACTATTACTCTAGACGCTACTCCAAACGGAGGAGATGGATCTGTTGGTGGAGTTGCTCTTATTGCATCAGTTGGTGGGACCGCAACCGGACCTATTACCCACACCTTCTACTGTGATCGTCAGGGAGCAAACACTAACATTACTACTGGATACGATCTTCAAGTTGTCACCACCAGTTCTATCTATATTGCAAATAATCTCTGTTCTTACACCTCTGTCGGCACCTTCACACCTAAAGTTATCACTTCAAGAGATACCGCTCCGGTTGTGGAAGCTCGAACTACTGTCACAGTAAGACCAATAATAGTTCCTACTAATCCACCATCTAACAACGGTGGTGGCGGAGGTGGAGGTGGTGGCGGAAGTACCGGTGGACCTTCTGGTAGTACTGCTACACCAATTCCAACTTCAAATCCAAACACTCCAGTGAGTACTCAAAACACAACCAACCTATCTGTCTATCAATCAAGTATTATAGAAAACACGACAACTGGGCCCACAACTAACTTACCTAAACTAGCTCCACTAACCGCTCCTCTCTACCCAGGCATCAATCATCCCCAGGTTAAGGTCATGCAACAAATGCTAAACTTCTTGGGCAGCTCTCTTTCTAAGACTGGTCCGGGTTCTCCGGGTAACGAAACCACCTTCTATGGTAATCTCACTAAAGAAGCCATCAAACAGTTTCAGTTAAAGAACGGCATTATTGCTTCAGCTACCTCTCCAGAAGGAGGCCTAGTTGGGCCTAAAACTAGAAAGGCTCTAAACGATGCCTATCTAGCTAAGTACAATGAAACAAGTTCTGGTTCTGTTCCGGCACTAATTCCTAGCTTACCAACCGACGCCACGGCGCTCCAAAACCTCATCAATACCCTCATGGCACAGGTTCAAGCGCTTCAGAATCAGTTGCCTAAAACCGGGAATTAAGAAGGCAAGAAAAGAAAACGTCTTATATATAACCACCAAGCTAAGCTTGGTGGTTATTGATCTAATCTATTGAACCAAGCCGAGCTCGGCTTTGGTAATTATTCGATCTATCCTGCCGAGCTAAGCTCGGCGGTTTTGTTATTTGACTAGCCGAGCTAAGCTCGGTGTATAATCTATCTCGGTTATTTTAATTATTAATAAGGAGGTATTGTTTTGAAAAAGAATTCTCAAAAGAGAAAAATTCACAGAATTGTTCTGACTGGTGGGCCTTGTAGTGGAAAAACGACTGCTCTTGCTATTTTGTCTCAAAAACTCAGAGAAGTTGGTTATCGAGTTTTCATTGTTCCCGAGGTTGCTACTACGTTGATTAGTGGGGGGGTGATCATTAATGAGCTCCAACAAGATCCAAAAGCTTGGGAGGTGTTTCAAGAGACTATCTTGAGATCGCAGTTCGATATCGAAAAACGTTTCCTTAAATTAGCTAAGATCCATAAAGGCGAGATCGTTATCATCTACGATAGAGGTATTATGGATGCCATGGCTTATTTGGAAAAAGCTCGATTTATTTCCATTCTTAAGCGAACTGGAAATACAATTTCCCAAGCCAGAGATAGCCGTTATGATGCAGTGATTCATCTTGTTACTGCTGCTAATGGAGCAGAAAGTTTTTACAATCTCGATAACCCAGCTCGCTCTGAAGATATTGTTAAAGCTAGGGTGCTCGATCGGAAAACTATGGAGGCTTGGGTTGGTCACGAGCATCTTATGGTTATTGATAACGGTGTCATCGGAGCACTAATCGATTTTGAGACCAAAATGCATCACTTGGTTGGAGCAGTTTTTGAAATTTTAGGCATTCCACAGCCGATCGAAAGAGAAAACAAATATCTTCTCGAGGCCTCTCAGAAACCACCTAAAGGTTCGATTGGATTTGAGATTGTTCAAACTTATCTCAACTCATCCAATCCCTTGATTGAGCGTCGGGTCAGAAGGAGAAATCAGTTGGGTGAAGATTTCCCGATCTTTACCTACGCTGAAAAGATTCCAGTAAGCAAGGACAACAATATTACCGGTCCCAAGGAAAGGATTGAGCTAGAACGATTAATACCTAAACGTGAATATGATGCTCGTCTTCTTGATCGAGATCAGAACCGGGAGGATATTATTAAGACCAGATATTTCTTTATTTGGGAACATCAATATTTCCAAATGGACTTCATCTCTCATCCGGTCTCCTTGGTTCTCCTCGAAATTGAGTTGACCAAATCCCAGAGTAGTCCAAAATTGCCCCCTCACATCAAAGTAGTGCGGGATGTGACGAACGACAGAGAATTCAGCAATTCCAGCATCGCGAGAAGGTTGTCTATCTAATAGCTATTCATTTAAAAGCCCGGTCGTAAAAGATCGGGCTTTGTTTTAAAATAGAGCCATATTAATGAACAAAGAAACTTTATACAAAAACCTTCCAGAAACTCCCGGTGTCTATTTAATGCTTGATAGTTCTGGGAAGATTATTTACGTAGGTAAGGCCGTTAATCTAAAACGACGTGTTTCTAGTTATTTTCAAAAAGCAGGGGATTATAAAACTGAAAAATTAGTTGGGGACATCAAAAAAATTAGTCATCAAAAAACCGACTCTGCGCTCGAGGCTTTAATCTTAGAATCAGAGCTAATCAAAAAACATCAACCAAAATATAACGTTTTAGAAAAAGACGATAAAAGTTTTCTTTACGTGGTTATTACCAAAGAAAAATTTCCCCGACTTCTAGCTTTGAGAGGGAAGGATCTTCAGGCCGAGAAAAAAAATTACAAAAAATCATACGGACCCTTTGTATCAGCTAGAAGTCTTCGAGAAGCCCTAAAGATTATTCGCCATATTTTTCCATGGAATAGCCATGACGAAAATTATCTAGCGCAAAGTAAAAAGAGGGCTTGTTTTGATTATCAAATTGGTAATTGTCCGGGGACTTGTTTGGGAATTTTAGAAAAGGAAGAATATAAAAAAACTCTAAAAAACATTGAACTATTTTTTGAAGGCAAGAAAAAAAGAATCATTTCTTCTTTAAGGTTAGAGATGAAAAAGTCTAGTAAAAACCTTGAATTTGAATTAGCCGAGAAAATTAGGCGCCAAATTTTTAGCTTGCAGCACATCAACGACACCGCTTTTATTAGCGAAAATGCCATTCCTACTAACACTCAAGAAGAAAAAATCAGAATTGAAGGTTACGACATCTCTAATATTTCTGGAACCAGTCCAGTTGGATCCATGGTCGTGTTTGAAAACGGTAAACCAAATAAATCCGAATATCGAAAATTCAAAATCAAAACTGTTCAGGGTGTTAGTGATGTCGCCATGATCAAAGAAATTCTCACTAGGCGTTTTAGAAATGCATGGCCAAAACCTCAACTCATTTTAATCGATGGGGGATTGGGTCAGGTGAGTGGTGCTAGAATGATTTTAAAAAATTTAAATTTAGCTATTCCAGTTGTAGGTTTAGCGAAGGGGCCGGAAAGAAAAAAGAATGAGTTAATCGGTCGAGTACCTCGTGGAATTAATTCGAGAACCTTGATTATGGTTCGAGACGAGGCACATCGCTTCGCCATCAAGTTCCACCGACAGGTTCGAGCTGCCAAATTTATTAGAAGTGGTTCGCAATCCTAGGATCTTCGCGATAGTAATCGTAGCTTCCAATGGTATCCAGTTTACATATCTATTTAATTATGGTACGATGCAGAAAGCACATCAAAGGATAGATATATAAATTGAAGGAGGTTTTTTTGACCCTCTACGTCATTGATAAGGATGGAAAGGTTTCTTATCGTTTTAGTGGTCAGAAACCAAGCGAAGCCGAGGTGGTAATCATCGAGGCTAACCTAGGCACAGATCAACCAGTTTCCGATCAGCAAGTTGTTGTATCAAGGAGGTTTATTCCTCCTCAATCAGACTAACTTGATTAGTCTAGTCTATTTAGCAGGTGAGTTATGGCTCACCTGCTTTTTTCACCTTCGCAAAATACTATGGGTGTGAGCCCATAGATGAATGCGAGGTGATCCTTCGTAGCTCTTAGAGCGGAGTAGGATGCTTCGATGCCTGCCTGCCGTTAGGCAGGGCAGGCAGGCGGTAGGCAAAGATTCCGCCGAAAGGTATGAAGGATACCACGACCTTCGGTCTTGGAGCTCCATTAGCTGAGTGTTATAATGCAACAATGGAAAACAATCACAAAGTTTCGCCCAAAGACGTTTTTATGCAACTTTTAGCTATCGTTATGCTCTATGCGAGCGCGATTAGTTTTATTACTTTAATCTTCCAATCTGCTAATGTGCACTTCCCAGACCAACTGGATGGGGCATATTACTATTTAGGCGGGGCCCTAGGCTCTATTCGCTTCGCAATCGCCACCCTTGTTATAGTCTTTCCGGTTTATTTAATTACTAATTGGTTCTTAAATAAGCTTTATCTTAAAGAACCAGAGAAGCGGAATCTGCGAATTAAAAAATGGCTAACCTATCTAACTATTTTTGTCGCTGCTCTAGCTATTATCAGCAACTTGGTAGCTTTAATTTATAGGTTTCTTGATGGAGAGATCACTCCACGATTTATTGTTAAAGTATTGACCATCTTCTTCGTCGCCATCTCAATCTTTGGTTATTATTTTTGGGAATTGAAACAGGGCAAAGAAAATTCTAAAAATAAATCTTGGTGGATCAAGGCTTTTGTGAGTTTTGTGGTGGCTGTGGTTTTAGCTTCAATCATCGCTGGGTTCCTCACTATTGGTTCGCCCAAAGAATTGAGGTTGCGTCGATTTGACGAGCAGCGAGTTGGTCATTTGCAGATGATTCAAAACGAAATTATTTCTTACTGGCAACGAAAAAATAAACTACCAGATGAGTTGACCAACCTAGAAGATAGTCTTAGTGGTTTTAGAGTTCCCTTGGACCCAGAATCCACTAGTGCCAACCCAATTAATTACGAATATAAAATTGTCAGCACTCTTTCTTTTAATCTTTGTGCCAATTTTAACTTGCCTAGTTTTAGCGGGAGGGTAGATTCTAATTTCTATCCAGAAAAACCATATGGTTTGATCGGTGATAATTGGACTCACGAGCAAGGCAAAACATGTTTTGAGAGAACTATCGATAAAGATATATACACCCCATTCCCTAAGGGAAAGGAGTAAAATTAGTTAATAACTAATCACTAAGTTCTAAATCCTAAATAAATTACAACAATCAATTCTTAAATTTAGAGGTTTTGAATTTAGAATTTGG
>CAZLXS010000004.1:6792-8765 GCA_964563735.1 uncultured Candidatus Saccharibacteria bacterium | reverse complement strand
AAATAAATTACAACAATCAATTCTTAAATTTAGAGGTTTTGAATTTAGAATTTGGATATTGTTTAGAGTTTAGATATTAGAATTTAGATTTTAAATAATAATGGATATCTTCGCTCATGGGCTTTGGACTAATATTGTTTTTGAATTAAAAGCCCGAAGAGAAAAAAGAAAAAGAAATTGGCGCGAAACCATCTCCGCCATCTTTTTTGGTATCGCTCCAGATTTATTCTCTTTCGGAATTCTCTTTGTTCAAATTTTCGGAAGCGCGCTTTTCTTTGGGACTGATTTAAGTTTTCTCCGCGGTGGCCCGCCAAACCACTCAATAATTCCCGAATATGTTCCAGTTCTCTATAGTCTCACGCATAGCATAGTTATTTTTATTTTTATTTTCGGTCTCGTTTGGTTGATTAGGCGTAAAGCTTATTGGCCTTTAGCTGGTTGGGGATTGCATATCTTTATTGATATCTGGAGTCATACTAAAGATTTTTATGCAACGCCATTTCTATTTCCCCTCTCGGATTTTAAAGTAAGTGGTGTAAGTTGGGGGCACCCAGTTTTCATGCTTATTAATTATTCCGCGCTTATTCTTGTTTACCTGCTTATATATCTATTCAGAAAATCTCAATATGCCAAAACTCCAAGTCATAAAATCTAAAAAAAATATTTTAAGTTTAAAACAATCTATAAGGTCCGGAGGAGTGGGGGTATTAAAGACTGACACTATTTATGGATTGGTTGGTAGCGCTTTAAATAAAAAAGCGGTTCAGAGGGTTTATAAAATTAAAAAAAGGAATTACCAAAAACCACTCATTGTTTTAATTTCCTCCCTGACCGATTTAAAAAAATTTGGAATTTCTTTAAGCCCTAGTAGCTCCGCCATGATTGCTAAATTTTGGCCTGGCCCAGTTAGTATTATTTTGCCTTGCGGCTCCAGTAAATTTAAATATTTACATCGAGGAACGAAGTCTATTGCTTTTCGCTTGCCCAAGTTAATTAAATTAAGAAATCTTCTAAAATCCACCGGCCCACTTGTAGCTCCGAGTGCTAATATAGAGGGTTTTCCGCCAGCCAAAAATATTAGGGAGGCGGAGAGCTATTTTGGTAATGCAGTAGATTTTTATATAGACAGTGGACTAGCTAGAGGTAGGGCATCTAAACTTTTTAAACTAGAAGGGGATTCGCTTAGGATTCTCCGTCCCTAATTGACTGCCAGCTCTAGTTGTTGTTAGAATAACTCTTCGGAGTAAATTAACAAAAACAATCAAGGATGATATTCGGAGGTTTCTGTGCTGGGTTCTGATAGTAGGTTTATTACGGAAGGAAGAAATAATTTTCTGGAATTTCTAAACCCAAGAATTTTTAATAGCAAGGATCGAGAGCGAGCTTTTCTTGTGATAAGTCGGGTTTATTCCTGTACCACTGCTTCAACTTTCTCTTTTTGCTCGGTTGGGCAAATCAGCGAAGTTGAACTTAGAATGACCCTTTCTTCTGCTTTAGGGAAAGAAGTTTCTGTTGAAATGATTTCCATCGCAGAATCAAAAAATTCCGAGCAAATCAAAAGAGTTAGCTTCAGAGGGTCAGCCGGTGTTTGTATTCAGCGACAATTTCTTCGGGGTGAAAGATCCGGGAAAATAGATCCCCAGTTAATCGAAAAATTCAGAGAATGTGGAAGGTTTGGGGGATTCAGAGACAAGGTTGTTGAATATCTGAGCTCCACTCCAGCATTTTCTGGAAATGAAAACAGAATCAAGTGGTTCACCACCTCCGTAGAGGTGATTCCATTGATTTTTGTTCAGATGCTCTTGATGGGCAAAGGAGCTGATGCAAGTAAGTTGGAGAGATTAGTTTCTAAACTCACAAAGTGTCTGCCACTCGGAGAGGATAGAAATAATCCCAACCACTGGCTCGTCGCCGTAGCCTAATAAGTAAACTAAATCACAAGGACTGCCTAACCGCAGTCCTTCTCTATTTTT
>CAZLXS010000004.1:0-6692 GCA_964563735.1 uncultured Candidatus Saccharibacteria bacterium | reverse complement strand
CTCTATTTTTTTGCAAGGTTTACAATCTCTTCTAATGGCTCCACTAACTTTCCAAATAACTGTTGTTCGTAAGATTTGTTGATTATCTCCCGCCCATCAATTTTAAAGTAAATTTTCTCTAGCGTGGATACGTCGCTTGGCGCTGGTATAAAATTCTCCGCGCTTGGATTTTTGTATTCTTCAAAATCTATTTTAGAGATCAAGCTCCATAGAGCAGAAAAATCCTCTGTGCTTATTTTTGATTCATAAGACTCTCTTTTTTCGCCCAGTCCTCTTGCATCCACATAAAGAGGAGAGGTTAAAACGACTTTCATCTCTGGGCCATCTTTTTCTATTCGAATATCTCTAAAGGAAAATTCAACCTTGTTTGGTATGTCCATGTTTTTTATTAAAGCGTCTGGTTTATTTAGAGCAAAAAAACCTAAGATCACTACTACTATCACGACCAAAATGATTTTTAAACTAATCCGCACCAAATAATTCTAGCACAAAGCTTGGTTCTCATTAATCTAAAATGTTATTATTACATCAGATAATTATTTTCTTATGGTGGATGAACTTAAAAAAATCATCAAGGGCGAAATTGTGAGTGATGCTGATGCGCTTGAAAAATTTAGTGAAGATGCGAGTATCTTCAAAATTAAACCCGCTCTTGTGGTCCAGCCCAAAAATTCTTCGGATATAAAAAATCTTGTTGCTTATGTTTTAAAACAAAAAAAGAAAGGCAAAAATTTATCGCTTACCGCTCGTTCAGCCGGAACCGATATGACCGGAGGGCCGCTTTCAGACTCGATTGTGGTTGATTTCTTGAAACACTTTAATCATATCGGAGACATTAAAGAAACCTCCAAGAAATCTAGAAGAGAGGGAACTGGTGTAGTCGGTCATATTATCACCCAACCCGGAGTTTTTTATCGCGATCTAGAAAAAAAGACCTTAAAAAGAGGTTTGCTCTTGCCTTCGTATCCGGCTTCCAAAGATCTTTGTTCGGTGGGCGGTATGATTAATAATAATTCCGGCGGAGAAAAAAATTTGGTTTACGGTAAAACCGAAAAATATGTTCTGGAGTTAAAAGTGATTCTCTCTGATGGCAATGAGTACGTTATTAAACCCCTCTCGAAGAAAGAGCTAGATAAAAAAATAAAAAAGAAGAGCTTCGAGGGTAGAATTTATAAAGAGCTCTTTAACTTGATTCTAAAGAATCAAAAATTAATTACCTCGGCAAAGCCAGATGTTTCTAAAAATTCTGCCGGATATTATTTGTGGAATGTTTGGGATGGTCGGACTTTTGATCTCCCCAAGCTAATTGTAGGGGCACAGGGAACCCTTGGTCTCGTCACTGAAGCCAAGTTGGGCTTAGTGAGGGTTAAACAGCATTCTCGGATGGTCATCGTTTTTTTAAATAATTTAGATCCTCTTGCCGAGGTTGAGGAAAAAATATTGAGATATAAGCCAGAAAGTTTTGAATCTTACGATGATAAAACTCTAAAACTAGCTTTTAAATTTTTTCCGCAGATGCTCCAAGTGATGAAGGCAAAAAATATGCTCAAAATGATGTTCCAATTTTTGCCGGATGCATGGATTATTCTTACGCGAGGTTTTCCAAAGTTGGTTTTACTAGCCGAATTTACTGGTGACGACGAAGCCGAAATTGTAAGGCACATCACGCCACTTTATAAAGAATTATTACCACTCGATGTTGGGGTTCGAGTTACTCCAAACGAGGAATCAGGAAAAAAGTACTGGACTATCAGAAGAGAGAGTTTTAGCTTATTAAGGAAGCGAGTTAAGGGCAAGCATACGGCTCCATTTATAGATGATGTGATTGTGCATCCCAAGGAAATTAAAGAATTTTTACCTAAACTCAACGATATTTTGAGTCGCTACAAAGAACTAGTTTACACCATTGCTGGTCATGCTGGGGATGCTAATTTTCATATTATTCCACTAGTTGATTTCTCGGATCCACGTTTTCATCGAGACGTTAAAGAAGTTTCCGAAAAAGTCTATGATCTCGTGGCCAAGTATAATGGTTCGATCACAGCCGAACACAACGATGGCCTTATTCGTACACCCTATTTAAGTAAAATGTATAAACCGAGTGTACTTAAACTATTCAAAGAGGTAAAGAAAATTTTTGACCCCCAGAACATCTTTAATCCCAGAAAGAAGGTGAATGGTGATCTTGACTACGCCATGGATCATATCAAGCCAAACTAACTCCAAAATATCTAGCATCTTATATCCAACATCTAACTTAAATTTTTCATTTTTAAAATTAATCATTAGAGTTTGATTAGAAATTAGTAATTCTTAATTAGTCATTCGTGTCTATACCCTGCACCCTAGTGGCTAAACATCTGTAGCTTATTGACACCCTCATTTGACGTTTTTTGCAGGTGATTTAGAATTAGTAGACATAAGCCTTTCCACGGGTTTTTTTATTCGGATGGGCTAGAAAAGGTCGTAAAATTAAAACAAAAATGTCAAAGAACGTCTATTTAGTAATTGGTGTTGTTGTTCTGGTCTTAATTCTTTTTATGGTGTTCAAGGGTGGTACTTCTACTCCTAACTCCGAAGAAGTCGTTAATTTGAGTCCAGTGACCGTAACTTTAGCCGCGGAAAACAATTCTGGGATTTCTGGGACGGCCACAATCGCAGATCAAGAGGGCAAGGCCAAGGTTACTGTTAATGTTTCCGGTATGGCAACTGGCGCAGTTTTGCCCGGTCATATTCATACTGGATCTTGTGTAAGTTTAGGTGGAACTAAATACGCTCTCTCTTCGATAGAGAATGGTCTGTCGGAAACAATTTTGGATGTTTCAGTTGATCAGCTTCTTTCGGAATTACCGTTAGCGATTAACTTGCATTCTTCCGATGCTGATTTAAGTGATTCGAAGGGTTACGTTGCTTGTGGTGATGTAACCAAGCCAGAAGTTACTCCTCAAGCTGAAACTGGAAATGATGGAGAGGTTAACGACTCCGACACCGTTCCGGTTCAAGAGTAGAACAGCTATTTGAATTCTTTTTCTCTAGAAGAAATCAAAATCCCCTCAAGTTTAACTTGTGGGGTTTTTGATTTTTTGGGTATCTTTGTCTAAGATGCACTTATGAAAATTCATCGTTTTTTAGGGAATTTTAATCTAGATCAAGACCCGATTGTTCTTGATCAAGCAGAACTTCTTAATCAATTTAAAAACGTCCTTAAGCTAAAGGTGGGTGAGAAGGTTGCTTTGGGTAATGGTCAGAAAGAAGAAGTTCTAGCCACTATCGCTCAAATCCAAAAATCAAGAATTATTTTAAAGGTGGATAAAAAAATAAAAAATAAGAATGAGTCAATTCATTTTGCGCACCTCTATTGTTCTATTCTAAAAAAAGAGAATTTTGAGTGGGTGGTTCAAAAAGCCACCGAAATCGGAGTCTCTGCTATCACGCCACTCTTGACTACAAGAACTATTAAACAGGGAATTAAGCTCGCTCGTCTAGAAACTATTGTTCGCGAGGCAGCGGAACAATCCGAGCGGGGAATTATTCCAACCATTAATCCAATTCAAAATTTTAAAGATCTTTTTAATAAACCAGCATCAGGAAAGGAGTTTAATTTTTTATTTGATCAATCGGGTGATTCAGAATTCTTAAAAAATTTTAAGAAGCACTCGTTTGAGTCTTTAAATCTCTATATTGGTCCAGAGGGTGGTTGGACTGAGGAGGAGATTAAAAGAGCCAAAGGTGCTGGTTTTAAAATTGTCAGCCTAGGTCAACTTAATTTTCGAGCCGAAACCGCCGCCGTCATTTCCTCCTATCTCTTAACTCATTAAATGATCTCTCGGTTTAAATCTTTGCTTTCTAGGTATGCTTATGATTTCCCTGTCGAACTAATTGCTCAAAAACCAGTAACTCCTCGTGATTCAGCTAGACTCTTAATCTATAATCGGAAGCAGGGGCGGATTTCTCTAGACACATTTAAAAATTTAACTAAGTATTTAGCGCCTCGTTCCGTATTGGTTTTTAATAAAACCAAAGTTATTCCAGCTCGGTTAGTTTTGCATAAATCCACTGGTGGTCGCGTTAAGATCCTGTATTTAGAATCTAAAGCCGGATTAATCAAGTGTTTAGCCGATCGAAAAATCACAGTTGGTTCGGAATTATTTTTAAACTCCACGATAAGTTTTAAAGTTGAAAAGCAATTCGAAAATTATTATTTTTTAAAATTAGCATCCAAACATCAAAATATTTTAAAACTCCTAGAGAAGTACGGAGAAGCTCCTTTGCCGCCCTACATAAAAAACTCTCCACTCCGAGGTGATAGATTGAAAAAAGAATATCAAACCATTTTTGCGGAGAAAGCAGGATCTGTGGCTGCTCCAACCGCTTCTTTGCACTTTACAAAATCGCTTTTAACAAAAATTAAAAAACAGGGCTTTGGGGTTGAGTTTATTACCCTGCATGTTGGATTAGGAACCTTTGCTCCGCTCAAAGAGAGTAATCTTAGGAATAAAGTACTACATGAAGAATTTTTTGAGATTGACTCAGTCACCATAAAAAAACTCAATCGTTTTAAAAAAGAGAAAAGGCCAATTGTTGCAGTGGGCACTACTGTTTTAAGGGCCCTAGAGTCCGCTGCTACGAATAAACAGTTAATTAAATCAAACGGTTCAACTAATCTCTTTATTCAGCCTAGTTATAGTTTTAAATTTGTGGATAATTTAATCACTAATTTTCACGTTCCACAATCAAGTCTATTGATGTTGGTCTCGGCCCTCATTCCGCGCTTAAAATTATTAAAAATTTATAAATATGCAATTAAAAACAAGCTCCGCCTCTTCTCATTTGGCGATGGTATGCTCATTAAGTAGAGATATGTTAGGATAAATTATATGAATAAAAATCTACTAATTGCCGTTGGAATTTGTGCCGCCCTGCTTTTAGCAGCCCTTCTTGCCTGTAGCTTTGGTTTTTCTTGTTCGCCTACGACTAAACCCAGTACTACCATTAGTAGTTTCGAGGAGTGTGTCGCTGCTGGTTACCCAGTTATGGAGTCCTATCCAAGGCAGTGTCGAGCTGGTGATCAATCTTTTACTGAGATCATCAATACTGAAGCCAATATTAGAGTTTCTGAGCCGTCGGTTAATCAAGATGTAGGTTCGGTTTTTACTCTTAAGGGAGAGGCTCGGGTTTTTGAAAATCAACTCAATTACAAAGTTTTTGAAGATGGTGGTTCGATTTTAAAAGAAGGCATGCTTCAAGCTATGAGTCCAGACGTTGGTCAATTCGGCTCTTTCGAGGCGCAAATCTCTATCGGCAACCCCAAGTCTAATCGAGGCCGGTTAGAGGTTTTTGATTATTCAGCCAAAGATGGATCAGAAATTGATAAGGTTATCATCCCACTTTATTTTGATTCTGAAAAACTACAAACCGTAAAAGTTTTTTGGGGTCGAAGCGAGGAAATGGGAGGGAATAGTGCCAATGATTGCACCCTTGTTTATCCAGTTGAAAGAAAGATTTGGAAAACTCAATCTCTCGCCCGAGTTGCATTAGAAGAACTTTTAGCCGGACCAACTCCTAAAGAAGAGCAAAGTCAGGGATATTTCTCTAGTATTAACGACGGTGTTGCTATAAAGAGTCTAAAGATCGAGAAGGGGATTGCCTATGTTGATTTCGATTCGAAGTTGGAATATCAAGTCGGCGGTTCCTGTCGGGTGGCTTCGATTAGCTCTCAAATTAAATCTACTCTTCGGCAATTCAATACCGTAAGTGATGTAATCATTTCTATAGATGGAAGAACCGAAGACATTTTGCAACCATGAGCGAAGTTATTAGCTTTGAAGATTTCAAAAAAGTTGATCTTCGAATTGCCAAAATCAAAACTGCCGAGCTAGTTGAGGGATCTGAAAAATTATTAAAACTCTCCATTGATCTAGGTGGAGAGGAAAGGCAAGTGGTCTCTGGTATTAGTAAGTTCTACGATCCCGAGACTCTAATTGGGAAGTCTGTTGTGGTTGTAGCTAATCTGGAGCCAAGAACGATGATGGGTTTGGAAAGCCAAGCTATGCTTTTAGCTGCAAGCGGGGAGAATGGACCAGTTTTGCTTGTTCCAGATGGAGAAGTAGATTCTGGTACTGAAATTAAGTGAAACTCGTTGTATTGACATTATTACTGTAAGGATATATAATATAAAGAACAGTTAATTCTAGTTATTTTACAAATCCATAACGACATAACGAAAGGAGTTATCCTTGAGCCAGGAGCGCAAACTCATGGAAAGACTGCATTCTGCCTTTATCCTTAAAGTGCAGTCCATCTTTCCGGAGAAAGAAATCACATTGGACGCGGTTTCTGGCTACGAAAAATTAAATAACAAATTGGATTTTTGGGCGTGTCAGTTAGCATTGAAGCTGATGATAGACGCGCGTTTCATAGGAAAACCAAAAGAGGGGGAAGAAATCCCTCTATCCATCGACCTATGGAGCTTTGGTCAATTTTTCGGTCTTCTTTTCGCTCGAAAACATTTTGAGCAAAAAACTACCAGTTTTATCAATCAGAGCATGGTTGATGGATGTTTCTGTGTGTTTCTGCGTAAATACGCAGAATTTAGAAGAGAAACGAATCAAATAGCTCTGTTAGTTCGAGAAATTGAACCGACAGAGTTTGGAAAATTTTCACTTACAAATAGACATGGAGGTCTACGTGAA
>CAZLXS010000003.1:0-32095 GCA_964563735.1 uncultured Candidatus Saccharibacteria bacterium | reverse complement strand
CGCCCTTCTATCCGCGAAGTCCCTATGGCTCAGCCAAAGCCTTTTCTTTCTACACCGTCAAGAACTATCGTGAGGCCTATAATATTTTTGCGGTCAACGGGATTCTTTTTAATCATGAGTCAGAAAGAAGAGGTGAAACTTTTGTTACTAGAAAAATTACTAAGGGGATCGCTAAAATTAAAGCCGGATTAGAAAATAAAATTTATCTCGGAAATTTAGACGCTAAGCGTGATTGGGGTTATGCTCCGGAATATGTCGAAGCCATGTGGTTAATGCTCCAACAAGACAAGCCAGACGACTATGTTATCGGTACCGGCGAATCTCATTCAGTTGAAGAGTTTGTAGAATTAGCTTTTGAGTATGCTGGTCTAGGTAATTGGAAAAATTATGTAGAGATCGATCCCCGTTATTATCGTCCCACCGAAGTTGAGGATCTTATCGCCGATACTAAAAAAGCCAAAGAGAAGCTTGGCTGGGAGGCTAAAACCAAATTTAAGGATTTAGTGAAGATTATGGTGGATGCAGATCTAGCGAAAATAAAACAAAGCTAAATTTAAAAATATTATTTTAATCGGAGGTTGATGGATAAAAATTCTAAAATTTATATAGCAGGACATCGAGGTCTTGTTGGGTCTGCTATCTTGAGAAGATTGGAGAAAGAAGGGTATTCTAATCTTCTTTTTAAAACCAGAGAAGAATTAGATCTATTTAATGCGGATGCTGTTATTAATTTTTTATTAAAGGAAAAGCCGGAATATATTTTTGATGCTGCGGCTCGAGTTGGTGGCATTCTTGCTAACAGTACTCACCCAGCTGAATTTATTCACGAAAATATTCTCATTCAAGACAATCTGATTCATGGAGCCTATTTATCCAAGGTGGAAAAATTTTTATTTCTCGGCAGTTCTTGCGTTTATCCTCGAGAATGCCCTCAACCAATCAAAGAAGAGTATCTTTTAACTAGCGAGTTAGAGCCAACCAATCTTCCTTATGCAGTCGCAAAAATAGCCGGCATCATTACTTGTCAGGCCTACAATCGTCAATACGGAACCAACTTTGTTTCGGTTATGCCCACTAACGCCTATGGGGCTAATGATAATTTTAATTTAGAAAGCGCCCATCTCTTTCCAGCGCTGATTAGAAAATTTTACGAAGCTAAAACTGCCAACAGCGACAAGGTGGTCCTCTGGGGTAGCGGAGCCTCTTATCGAGAATTTCTTTGGGTAGATGATTTAGCTGATGCTTGTGTATTCATTATGAACCAAGAGAAAACCCCAGATCTAATCAATATCGGTACCGGCGAAGACATCTCTGTTAAAGATTTTGCTGAAATGGTTAAGCGCATCTCCGGTTTTGAGGGAAGGATTGAGTGGGACTCTTCAAAGCCAGATGGAACACCGCGCAAGCTTTTAGATGTTACTCGTCTGCATGATTTAGGCTGGAGACATACCATGAGTCTTGAGGATGGAGTTAAAACAACTTTGGATTATTTTTCCACAATCAGCCATTCGTAGCTTTATTTTGTTTTTAGAATAAGCGGGTGTTTTTAAAGTTTATGGACATTTCTTTTGAGGGTAAAAAAATTGTTGTCTACGATACTATTGGACCTCATTCCAAGAACAATCTTTGTTTTGATCGATCTGTAGCTAGTGAAAAATGGTATAACTATTCCTCCGTGTATCTCTATGAGGAATGCTTAAAGCGAGGTATTCAATTAATTACTCCCGATATTTATTTTTCTCTTCCTCAAAAACCGAAAGCCGTCTGTGTACGCGAGAGAGATGATGCCGATATGAGCGTTTCTTTAGCTTTGCGAAAGCTGGGCGTAAAATTAGTTCTGATTAGGAGTTCGGAAAACCCACTCTACGCCTGTCGTTTCTATTGGAATTTACCTCGCCTCACTAGTTATTTTGATCACTCAGTTGTAATGCGTGGCGTGAAAGATTGGGTTTCGCCCAAAAGCCAGTTCCATCCCCAATACACCCCGCACGCTTATTTCACGCACATCAAAGAAGTTCAATCCAATTTTCATTCCACTAAATTCCTCAACCTTATCCAAAAAAATACCAGAGTACACTGGCTCAAAATGTTATATGTTCGTGTGATGAATTTTTTTAAACCTATGCCGAATTTTATTAACCGCGAAGGCTATCTTGATCGATTGGAGGCAATCAAGTATTTTTCAGAGTACGATGATTTTGATCTTTATGGCATCGGCTGGGATAAACCAGTTCGCTACACGCATAAATATGATTCCGCTATTAAAAAATCTTGGCGAGGATCTCCCGAGGACAAATTTGAAATCTTAAAACAGTATAAATTTTCTCTTGTTTTAGAAAACTCCTATCTAGGTGGATACGTTCAATATATGAAAGATGTTATCTATACCGGTTCGGTTCCGATTTATTGGGGCGCCCCAGATGTATCGGAAATTTTTCCCAAGAATTGTTTTATTGATTTTAGGGATTTTGATTGTAATTTTGCTAAGCTTAATCAATATCTTCGTAATATGGACGAAAACACTTACAACGAGTATATTAAGAACATCAATTTATTTATAGCTTCCCCGTCCGCTTATGCCATAAGCCAAGAGAAGTATGTGGATGATGTAATAAAACTCTTTGAATCTTATTTTTAATTATTACAAAATGGAATTTATTAAAACCAAATTAGATGGAGTAATGCTTATTAAGCCGGATACCTCGGAGGATTTTCGTGGGAATTATACGGAAACCTACAATGAAGAGCTTTATAAGAAGAATGGTATCTCGGTGGATTTTGTGGCAGATGACTACTCCGTTTCTTCTAAGCATGTTTTGCGCGGTTTGCATGGAGATGATAAAACCTGGAAACTCATTGATTGCATGCACGGTAAGCTTTATTTTGTTGTTCTAAATGTTATTGAAGGTTCAGCACAGTATGGTCAGTGGGAATCTTTTACTCTCTCTGAAGCTAATCATTGGCAAGTTCTCGTTCCACCGAATTTTGCCAATGGTCATCTAGCTCTTACCGATAAAATAATTTTTCACTATAAGCAATCAGAATATTACAATCCCAAGGGTCAATTCACTATTCGTTACGATGATCCCAAATTTAAAATTTGGTGGCCAATCAAAACTCCGCTAGTTTCGAGGCGCGACGAAGAAGGGGGGTATGCTTAGTTAGATTTATCATCCAAATTTACTTAAGCCGCTGAGTGTGCGCATTCTTTCCTTCTGTTTAATTTTTTTAAGACAACATGAACGATCACAAAGGTTTTTCAAAAAAAATAATCTGCGATCCAGATAGACTTATAAAAAAATGTCGGGTTTGTGATTCTTTAAAGTTAGAGCCGGCTATAAATCTTGGATTTCAGCCTTGGTGTAATAATTTTTTAAAGAAAGATGATGTGGGTGAGGAGGAATTTTACCCACTTCGAGTGGTTTTTTGTACTGATTGCAGTACTCCTCAATTAGACTATACGGTTCCTAAGGAAATTATGTTTAGCGAGCATACTTATTTGTCGAGCATTACCAAAACTCTAGGGGATCATTTTGAATTGGTGGCTACGGAAGTTGATAAAATCCTTTTGGAAAATTCACATAGCAAATCCGTTCTAGATATTGGCTCTAATGATGGAGTTCAACTGAAGCACTTTAAGAAACTTGGATACGATGTGCTCGGTGTTGAATCAGCTAAAACTCCAGCTAAAATCGCTAACGAATCAGGCATTCCAACCATGCATGACTTTTTTAATCTTGATTTCGTTAAAAAAATAAACAGAAAATTTAATGTAATTAATGCGGCTGGAGTATTTTTTCATTTAGAAGAATTGCATTCAGCGTGTGATGGTATTAAACAGGCCCTATCAGATGACGGTATTTTTGTAGTGCAATTTTTGTACATGAAAAGGATTGTAGAGAATTTAGCTTTTGATCAAATTTATCATGAGCATCTTCTCTATTACAATCTAAAAAATATTGAAACCCTCTTAAATCGACACGATCTTTCTTTATTTGACGCCCATTTAGCACCAATCCACGGCGGTTCTATTATTGCCTTTGCTACACACAAGGGTAGAAAAGATAAATCTCCTCGGCTCAATGCCTTAATTGATGAAGAAATTAAAAACAAAAGTAATGATTTATCCACTTATTTAGAATTTGCTCAAAGAATAGAATTCATGAAAAAGGATAATCTTCATTATTTGTCCGAAGCTAAAAAATCTGGTAAAAAAATTTTTGGATTTGGCGCTCCAGCCAAAGGTAATACTCTTTTAAATTATTTCGAAATCGGAACAGAATATTTGGATTGTTTAGTTGAGAAAAATGAATTAAGGGAAAACTTATATTCTCCGGGAATGCACGTGCCTGTCGTTATGGAAAAAGCAGTCCAAGATTTGCCCGATATCTATTATGTGTTGGCCTGGAATTTTAAAAAAGAAATTTTAGAGAACAATCAAAATCTAATTAATCAGGGGGTTGAGTTCTATTTCCCCGTCAATCCAAAAGAGTAGAAAATTTTAATTCTAACGTGCAACTTTTTTAATTCATTTGGAGTTGCGAAAATTAACAAGCCAGAATAGTATTAATAAAAAATAATGAAAATACTAGTCACTGGTGCCGCGGGATATATCGGTTCGGTGCTTGTCCCAGAGCTTCTGAGGTCTGGACACGAGGTAACCGCTATCGATAATTTCCTCTACAACCAATCATCACTACTCGATGTTTGTAATTTTAAAACTCTGAATTTAGTTCGAGGAGATGTGCGAGATGAGGCGCTTATTAAAAAATATCTTGAAGGTCAGGATTTTATTATTCCCTTAGCTTGCATCGTTGGTGCTCCGGCTTGCAATAGAGATCCAATTGCGGCTCGCACAATCAATCTAGAAGCAATTCAGCTCATCCTAAAACTTCGGAGCGAGTCTCAGAAAATTATTTTTCCGAACACTAATAGTGGTTATGGCCGTATGGCCGAAGGGGTCGCTTTTTGCGACGAAACCAGCCCCCTTGATCCAGTCTCACTTTATGGTCAATTAAAAGTTCAAGCTGAAAAAGAATTGCTCGAAGCTGGAAATGCTATTACCTTCCGGCTCGCTACTGTTTTTGGTATTAGCCCTCGGATGCGCCTCGATCTCTTGGTTAATGATTTTGTCTATCGAGCCCTAAATGATGGAGCGGTAGTCCTTTTCGAACCCCACTTTAAACGTAATTACATTCACGTGCGAGACGTTGTGCGAGCCTTTATTCATGCGGTGGAAAATTTTGAGACCATGAAAAATCAAACCTACAACGTTGGTTTGAGCGATGCTAATTTAAGTAAATTAGAACTTTGCGAAGAAATAAAAAAACAATTACCCCGCTTTGTTTTTATAGAATCTAAAATCGGCGAAGATCCAGATAAGCGGAATTACATTATTTCCAATGAAAAAATAGAGAAAACCGGTTTTAAAACTCAGGTTTCCTTGCCGGATGGAATCTCCGAATTAATAAAAGGGTACCAAGTCATTAAGCGCAATAATTTCTCTAATATTTAGTATGAACATATTTATTACTGGCGGCACCGGATTTATTGGTCGGCACACGATTAAGGAACTTAAAAAAAGAGGACACAAATTATTAGTCCTCTCGCGAGTAGGTCGCAAAGAATTAGGGATTAAATTCATCGAAGGAGATCTTTCGGATTTACCAAGGTGGAGCGCCCAGCTCAAAAAATTTAAACCAGATGCAGCGGTGCATTTGGCGTGGGAAGGCATTCCAGATTTTTCCTACGAGAATAGTTTGAAAAATTTAAGTGGCAGTCTCGCTCTTTTTTCCTTTCTTGCTGTGGCTGGATGTAAAAAAATTGTTGTTGCAGGGACTGGTTTTGAGTGCGGCGATAGATTAGGTAAGATTCCGGATGAGATCCAAGTTACTCCATATAGCGCTTTTACTGCCGCCAAACATGCTCTTCATATTATGGGCGAAGAGCTAGCCAAGAATAAGAAATTAGATTTTCTTTGGCTTCGCCCATTTAATCCTTATGGTAATGGACAAAGATCAGGATCGCTTATACCATATATCATATATTGTATCTCCGAAGGAACTCCGCTTAGGCTTAAAAATCCTCTGGCTCAAGGAGATTTTATTTATATTACGGACGTGGCCATGGCAATTGTAAAGTCTATTGAAAATGGTCTGGGTATTCATACATACAATGTCGGATCTGGCTACCCAACTCCAGTTAGGGATATTGCTCGGATGATTTGTCTGGAGATGAAAGTTGGTGAGGGCTATTTAAAAGATTTTCTAGCCACTACCAAGGGTAAGCTCCTCCAAGCTCCGTACGCAGACATTAAACGGGTTAAGAAAGCAATCGGTTGGGTTCCGGAAGTAACTATGGAAATGGGTATTAAAAAAACAATTCAAGCTTACAAAAATATATGAAAATTATTGTCACCGGTTCAGAGAGTTTCGTGGCTAAGGAATTAATTGCGCAATGTCTTAAGGATGGGATCGAGGTTTTTGGTTTTGATTTTGCTAAGGCCAGCGATTTGCCGTATGAGTTTAAAAAAGGGGATATTAACGATCCAGCTATCGGAGAGATTTTTCCGGAGGGTGCCGATGCGCTTATCCATCTAGCCGCTCTTTCACGTGATCGAGATTGCGCTGGTAAGCCCTACGAGTGTTTCATGACGAATGTTATGGGGACCTTAAATCTTATGCGGGCAGCTCAAGCTAAGAATGTGAAGCAATTTATTTTTGCATCTAGTGAGTGGGTTTACGAAAAATTTGCTGAAGGGGAAGAAAAAGATGAAACTGCTTTTATAGATATAGCCGGCCACACCTCGGAATACGCCCTTTCTAAGCTTGTAAGTGAGGCTAATCTTCGAGAGCAGTATAAAAGAGGATTCATGCCAACTACTATTTTCAGATTCGCTATTATCTATGGCCCTCGTTCGGCTAATTGGTCTGCTTTCGAAGCTGTTGCGAGTGATACTAAAAAAAATGATCAAGTCACTTTGTTTGGTTCTAGAAAATCTGGTCGTCGCTACATTCATGTTGCTGATATCGTCAGGGGTATAAAAAGCTCTTTTGGGCGAACCGATTTTCAAATTATCAACTTAGCTGGTGATCAATTAATAACTCTTGAAGATGTTATTCATGCGACCGAAGCTTTACTTGGGAAAAAAGTAGAGATTGTAGAGCCTAACCCAGATGGGGCAATCGTTAGAAATATTTCCAATAAAAAAGCCAAAGAACTTCTTGGGTGGAGTCCTCAAATTGATCTAATGACTGGTCTTAAAATGATTGAGCCATACCTTTAATGGAATTTGATCGAAATAAAATCGCTAAAGAAGTTTTGCGTTTGCGTTTGAGTCAGATGCTCATCAACGAAGAGTACAAGACAGGCAAATTCAAGATTCCTATTCATCTTGCTTTAGGTCACGAAGCGATTGCTGTTGCAGTGAGCTCAGTAATGGAGGAGGGGGATGGGTTACTACCAACCCACCGTAATATTGCCTACAATCTTGCTCGAGAAGGAAGATTGCGCCCTATCTTGGACGAGTATCTTTTAGAATTATCTGGTTTGAATGAGGGGCATTCTGGTTCTATGAATCTTTTAAATCCTAGAAGAGGTATTCCATATGCATCTAGTATTCTCGGCAATCAATTTGGAGTAGCGACTGGTTTAGCTCAAGCTTTTAAGATATCTCAAAAAAATAATTCAGTTATTGTCTTAGGCGGTGATGGTTCTATGGAAGAAGGTTCTTTTTACGAAAGTATGTTAATGGCTCGAAGTATGCATCTTCCAGTAATCTTTCTTATTGAAAATAACCAGTGGTCTATGTCTACTAATATCGAGCAACGTCGCTCGCCCATTGATCTTTCTCTTCTCTCGGAATCTTTAGATATTCGCTACGTTAACTTAATTGGTAATGATCCTCTCTATTATATAGACGCCCTAAAAGATATCCGTAATTTTGGATTAACAAATAGTTTGCCAGTTTGTGTTGAGGTTGGAGTTTCTACTCTTGGAGATTGGAAAATGAAAACTCAAGATTTTCCAGATGGAGAATTTATTAATTATCACGCTGGCCCAGCTCCAGAGGTTTCTTTAGGTGACTGGCCAGTTATAAAAGAGAGCGACGAAGATCCGGTTTTCGTCTTAACTAAAAATTTTGATCCAACCAGCTTAAAGGAAATAGCTCGCGAAGAATTATCAACGCTCCAAAAAGAAATTTCCTAAATTAAAAATTAAATGAAGTACTTAGAACATATCAATTCAGTTTTGAAGCAAGAAGTGGGTTTGCACGATAACCTAACGGTTTTTGGTCAGAATGTGAGTGCAGGATCCCGCATTAGTGGATTTACTAAGGGCTTCAAAGTCAAAAATACTAGTCAGATCGTGAACACCACTAATACCGAAAACTCTCTAGTCGGTTTTGGTTTTGGAATTATGTTGGGTGGAGGCAGGGCCGCTTTTTTTATGAAGCAGTTAGATTTTCTACTCTTAGGTATTGATCATCTTGTGAATACCTACAACATTATTCGTAACAGTAAGCACGCTTCTGGTTCTTTTACTATTCTCCCTATTATCGTCGATATGGGCTATCAAGGCCCCCAGTCCAGTTCTAATAATTTTGCAGACTTTTGCTCAATTGCCAGAATTTCTGGTTTTAATATTACCAATAAATACGATGCCGAAAAAATTATCTCTACCCACTTTGCTAAGCCTGGATTTAGAATCATCGGATTTAGTCAGAGACTTTTCAAGGAGGAGGTTGTCGATCCAGGAGAGCCAATTACCGAAGGCAAAGATCTAGAATTTGTTCAGTATAAAGATGGGGATGACGTCACTATCGTCTGTTTTAATTTTTCTTTCCCATATGGTTGGAAGTTGGGATTAGAGCTTGAAAAATCTGGTCAGAAACCAGCTGTCTTTAATATAAACTACATGACTCCCATCAATTGGGAACCGGTCCTAACTAGTATTCGGAAGACTGGGAAGCTTGTGGTACTCGATGACAGTAAGAGTGAAAACCTTTCGTGTTTTTCTTTATTAGCTGAAGCGCGAGGCACAGGATCTCTAAAAAAAGATATTTTTGTAAAAAGAAAATTGGAAGACGACTGGCTTCATCCCATTCCAGATGGGTTGGATATCGATTATGAAAAAATTATAGAAGAACTGGGTCGGGGATAAATAAGTTGCTCTAAATTGATCCAAATCCCATCCCGATTCTCTCGGGTATTTTTCTTAATCTTATTTTGACATCGGTCAAGATGCAGGGCTATACTGTTTCTTGTCATTACATGTCCCACTATTTGAATGGTCATAACAAAAACGCCATTTAGGATCTCATTTTTTGGTGGAGGCACCGATTACCCAGCTTGGTTTGAAGAGCATGGTGGATCAGTACTCTCAACCACCATTAATAAATATTGCTACATTACTTGTCGGTATTTACCTCCTTTTTTTGATTTTAATTACAAAATCAGGTACACCGAACAAGAGTATGTAAAGGAAATCAAAGATATTAAACATCCTTCGGTTCGGGAATGTCTTGCTTTTGTGAATGTTAAGAGTGGTATTGAAATGCAACACAATTCCGACCTTCCGGCTATGTCAGGGTTAGGATCAAGTTCGGCTTTTACCGTGGGCTTTTTAAATTCTCTTTACGAGCTTCAAGGCGCTAATAATATTTCTAAGCTAAAACTTGCTTCAGATGCTATTCATGTTGAGCAGAAATTACTCAAAGAAAATGTTGGCTCTCAGGATCAAGTTGCCGCCGCTTTTGGAGGTTTTAATCAAATAGAGTTTAGCAAGTCAAAAGATTTTAAAGTTAGTCCGCTTAACATATCTGCAGATATGATGCAGGCTCTCCAAAGTCATCTCATGTTATTTTTTACCGGTTTTTCTCGTAATGCCTCCGAGATTGCGGCCGAACAAATTAAAAATACAAAAACCAAGGAAAGCGAGCTGTATGCGATGGCAGCTATGGTGCCTCAGGCCATTTCGATATTGAGCAGTAATCCTAGTAGGATTGATGATTTTGGGAAGTTATTAAATGAGTCGTGGAAAATAAAAAGGGGGCTCTCTTCTAGAATTACTAATTCTCACATCGATTCTATGTACGCTTCCGGCCTAGAGGCCGGAGCGATTGGGGGCAAAATTCTTGGTGCCGGTGGAGGAGGTTTTATGTTGCTTTTTGCTAAACCCGAGAATCATTCCAGAATCAGAGAAAAGCTCGGTAAATTTCTTCATGTGCCATTTCGTTTTGAAAATGATGGGAGTCAGGTCATTTTCAAAGTCAACAATGAAACAAGCTATGCTTAGCAAGAATAAAAATGATCTTTCGAATCTCGATCTCGTTATCCTCGCTGGCGGATTAGGAACTAGATTGAGGCCGATTGTTTCTGATCGACCCAAGGTTCTTGCCGAAGTTAATGGGAAGCCTTTTCTTGATATCTTAATCAGCAGTCTCTCTTCTCTTGGGTTTTCTAAAATTATTCTAAGCGTAGGTCACTTGAAAAATCAAATCAAAGATCGTTATTCTAATCAAGGCATTTTTTTTGCAGAAGAAGCTGTTCCGCTCGGAACTGGCGGGGGAGTAAAAAATTCTGAACATCTAGTTTCGTCGGATCATTTTGTAGTAATGAATGGAGACTCTTGGTTTAAAAATGGAGTTGATTTCGCCTCTATACACGATTTTCACTTAAAGAATGAGGCCTTAGTCACCATGCTACTTGCTGATCCAAGAAAGGAAAAAGATTACGGAGCAGTTTTTCTAGATGGATCGAATCGGATTAGTCGTTTTAACGAAAAAAAAGAGCACACCGAAAAACATTTTCTCAACGCTGGAGTTTATATAATGAAGAAAAATGTTTTTTCTCTTATGCCTTCGGGTAATTTTTCTCTTGAATCAGATTTTTTACCGCAGTTAGTCGGAAAAAATTTTTATGGTTTTCCTGTAGACGACCAGGTTGTTGATATTGGCACACCCGATCGCTACAAGTTAGCCAATGAAGTTTTTAAATCAAAGGCATGATTAATCTAAAAGATAAGAAGATTCTTGTGACGGGTGGAGGCGGTTTTTTAGGTTCCCATTTAATCGATGGCCTCAAAAAAACAGGCGTTCCAGCAGAAAATATTTTTTCGCCAAGCTCCAGAGAATATGATCTCAGAAAATGGGAAAATTGTGTCAAGGTCGTCAAAGAGCAGCAAATTGTAATTCATCTAGCAGCGCTAGTAGGTGGAATTGGTGCTAATCAGGAACATCCTGGAAAATTTCTCTATGAAAATTCCATGATGGGATTACAACTTACAGAGGCCTCGCGGATCGCAGGTGTAGAAAAGTTTCTTGGGATAGGAACGATCTGCGAATATCCTAAAATAACACCAATACCATTTAAAGAGGAAGATATTTGGAATGGCCCAGTAGATGAGGCAACTGGACCTTATGGTCTGGCTAAGCGCATGCTTTTAGCCCAAGGACAAGCATATAGAAAAGAGTATGGATTTAATGCGATTCATCTTTTACCAACAAATCTTTATGGACCGCTTGATAATTTCAATCCGAAAAACTCACATGTTATACCTGCTTTAATAAAAAAAATAGTAGATGCTAAGCAAAAAAAACAATCCTTTGTTGAGATTTGGGGCAATAATAAAATTACGCGCGAGTTTTTATACATAGACGATGCAGTCGAAGGAATTATTCTTGCGCTTGAAAAATATAACAAGCAAGAGCCAGTAAATCTTGGTTCTGGTAGGGAAGTTTCTATAGAAGCAGTAGCCGAACTAATTTGTAAAATCACCAATTTTGTAGGTGATATAAGGTGGGATGAGTCAAAACCGGGTGGGCAACCCAGGCGCTCTCTTGATGTTTCTCGTGCGCAAAAAGAATTTGATTTCCATGCTAAGATTGACATAGTAGAAGGGCTAGAAAAAACTATTAATTGGTACATGACAACACTATAACTAAATACTAACTATAGCGTAGAAGTCGTAAAAAATATTAAGTAAAGATAATGCAAAATATAACAATTGTTTCTTACTCTAATGATTCTTATGCAATGTTGCTTGGAGCCTCATTGTGTTCGCTTTTTGAGAACAAAAAGGGGGATTCCCCGGTGGACGTCTATGTTATCGACTCTGGTATATCAGAAGAAAACAAAAATCGGCTCCACGTTTTAGAACAAAAATACAAGTTTAAAATCCAGTATATTTTTCCTGATAAGCAGTTTTTCGATAAAATCCCTCTAGAGAAATTAGCCAGTTATTACCCTCTCCCAATGGAAAATTATCACCGTCTTTCCGTTGGCCGATTTCTTCCATCCACTTGCCATAGGATAATTAATTTAGATGCGGATACAGTCATATTGGGAGACATCTCCGAATTTTTCCAAGTCGATTTAGAGGGGAAGACTATAGGGGCTGTTATGGACGGTTCTCCAGAAGAAAAGTCCGAACATTTTAAGAAATTGTGCGCAAGCGTCGGGCAATTCGAATTGCCCGCTAATTCTGTTTATTTTAATTCCGGTATCTTGCTTGTAGATATGGATCTTTGGAGAAAAAACAATGTGGAGGAAAAATTGCTTCACTTAATTAGTGAACATGCGAGCAAGCTTTCATATCACGACCAGGATGCTCTAAATCTTGTTCTTCTGGGTGATTGCAAAGAACTTCCACCAAAATATAATCTATTAGCCGCCACCACTGACTCAATCCCAGCCTCTGATCCACTTATTGTTCATTATGTTGGTGGTGGAAAACCGTGGTATTTTCTCTCAGCACTCCCTTATCAGTCAAAATATATTTATTACATCAACAAAACTCCTTGGAAGAATAGAAAATATCGAAAATTCATGGACATTTATTTTGCCAAAAAATATCATTTACATCCTATTGCTTGGGGAATTTGGAGTGTTTACAAGAAAATAAAAAATTTGATAACATAATGCTTTGAATTGTCATGTCTACAAGACTAATTTGAAAAACTGTTTTGTGTACGCGACAGATAAATATCTGATACTATAATAGACATGCAAAAAGGCAAAAATATCCGAGTTCCTTACGCGACCACATCTTACGATGAACGCGAGATTCGCGCCGCGCTCGCTGTTCTTCGGCGCCCCTCAAAGATGATTGTTGCTGGAGATATTGTAAGTGCATTTGAAAAACGCGTAGCTAATATTTTCGGAAAGAAGCACGGTATTATGGTGAACTCCGGTTCTTCGGCAAACTTGATCGCGCTCGAGCTTCTTGGCCTTCCTCATGGATCAGAAGTTATAACACCCATATTAACGTTTTCGACTACTGTTGCACCGATTATTCAGAAAGGACTTGTGCCAGTATTTGTTGACGTTGATCCAAAAACCTATCAGATTGATGTGCGTCAGATCGAGCAGTTGATCACTAAAAAAACAAAGGCACTTATAATCCCATCTTTAATTGGCAATCTTCCAGATTTTAAGGCTCTTCGCAGAATCGCAGACAAATGTAAATTATTCTTTATCGAGGATTCATGTGATACATTGGGTGCCACTTACGCTGGAAGGCCTACGGGAGTTTATTCTGATATTTCCACTACAAGTTTCTATGCTTCGCATATTCTGACTGCCGCCGGAGGAGGAGGGATGCTTTTAGTAAATAATGATGTATTTGCTCGTCGCGCGCGGGTTCTCTCGAATTGGGGGCGTGAATCGACACTTTTCGGATCTTACAGTAAGTCCGAAGATATTAAGAAACGTTTTGCTGGAAAAGTTGGTAAAGTAGCCTATGATGCGAAGTTCATTTTTAGCGAGATCGGGTATAACTTGCAGGCATCTGAGCTTCAGGCAGCTTTCGGGCTCGAGAATTCAAAGCGTCTTTTTGGATTTATTCTTAAACGACGTAATAATGTTAGGCATCTTCTTAAATTTTTTAGTGCTTATGAGGAGTTTTTCTCTCTTCCGGTAGAGCTACCAGAAACCCAGACTGCATGGCTTGCATTTCCGCTCACGATCCGCTCAGGGGCACCCTTTACACGGATAGAGATTACCAGATATCTTGAAGAACATAATATTCAGACCCGTCCAATATTTTCCGGCAACATCCTGCTTCAACCAGGATTTAAAAAAACAAAATCAGTTCGAGTAAGGCGCGAAGGATACCCAGTCACAAACCACATCATGCAAAATTCATTTCTCATTGGTTGTCATCACGGCATGACTAAGGAGATGTTTAAGCATCTTTTTAAAACACTCACTTCATTTCTAAGTCCCTACGCGACTCGCGAAGCCTATCTTCGAAAACGTTAAATGACCCCCCTTACAGCAAATAGATTGACTAAAACAATTTAGTACAGTATTATATTAAGTAGTTTTTAGGCGCATCCTAATTTTTAAAAAAGTAATTCAATATCAACTTTCAAGCTGGCCATAAATCTAACCAAGGAGGAAGATTTGAGTGATAGCAACAGTCCGACCGATGATTTAGCAGATGGAGAAAACAAGCAGCTTGCTCCGTTATTGAGCCGGGCACGATGGCCACTTGAGCCAAATGTATTTCGGGCCTTGGTCGGCATGTCCGTTTCGGTCCCGATAGAACTTGCAGTTTTTGATAACGATCAAATCCTCTTATTCTATCGGCGAGACGAAGAGTATGAAGGCAACCATATGCCGGGCACTGTTCTTCGGGGGAATGAAACCGTCTCCGACGCAATCAATCGATTGCGTGTAGAAGAATTGGATGGGGGTTATGTCACGAAGCCGGTCTCTCTGGGGTGGATAGAGGTCGTGAAGGGGAGTGGACCTGGTCAGGATCCTGCCCGCCATCAAATCTCCTTGCTCCATGCGTGTTGGCTCGTCGGTCCGTACACCGGGAGTGGTGTGTTCTTTTCTTTGGATGATCTGCCGTCAGATCTCTTGCCACATCATCGGGTCTTAATCCATGAGATTGTGGCTCGGATTGAAGGTAGAAGGAGGAATTGAATTGGGATTTTAAATAAGTACATCCAGGTTCACGGATCTGCTTCATAGCACAAAAGAGGGTCGATGACATTAGTCATCGACCCTCTTTTATTCATATGGCGAAAAGCATTGAAGAACTTCTATATTCATTGTAGTATTATGGCGACAAAGATAGTTTTACGTCTATCAAGTCATCGCATGACAGATATAATTACTAACGCTTTTAAGAGGCATCAAGAAATTGTTGAGCTTAGTCTAGGAGTCATTATCCCTGAAGTAGATAAGGCCAGTAAAATTATTTTTGCCGCTGCCAAGGAAAATTCTTGCATATTTACTTGTGGTAATGGTGGTTCTGCTGCAGACAGCCAACATCTATCTGGAGAATTTCTTTGTCGTTATAAAAATGATCGTCGACCGATCAAATCAATAGCGCTTACTACTGACACTTCAGCACTTACGGCTATTAGTAACGATTATAGTTTTGATCTTGTGTTCGCACGCAAAATTAGAGCACTAGGTAATCCGGGGGATGTTCTATTGGCTTTTACGACGAGTGGCAGATCTAAAAATATTCTAGCTGCGATTAAGCAAGCCAAAGAGCAGCATCTATCTATTATTGTATTTACGGGTGAGGATAGTCAGCATTTTAACGATATTGCTGATGTGGTTCTAGCTGTTCCAACAAAAGAAACAGCCAGAATTCAAGAGGTGCATCAAATCATATACCATTCCATTTGTGAATGCGTTGATAAATTTTTGGAGACGCAAGAATAGATCTCTGGTCCATAAAGTTTCCCTCGTGCAGATCTGGTAAATTCTAGAACAATTTAATGAAAATTGCCCTTATCCATTTTGACCTTACAACCGAAAGCGGTGATCCAAAGCACATGCTCTCTGTTGCTCGTGGACTAAAGAATATCGGTCATAGTGTGGTTGTCTATTGCGCTGAATTTGATGCGAAGAAATGTTTTCCTAGATTAAATAATGATCTTGATATACGCGCCATTCCTCCATCAACTCCACTATCCTCATTGCGTGGATCAAATGGAATGATTAAAAAAATTTCAAACAGAATAAGGCAGGTATTTTTTTATAACAACCTCATTAAACGAGTATTTAAAAAAATTGATAAAGATTTTGATTTCATCATCTGCGAAAATGATCAATCTTATAAACTTGGTTTTTTTTACAAAAAGATTAATCAAAAAACAAAAATAGTTTGGATTATGCATAATCCCCCATTTTTTCATTCGCCCAAAAAAAATATTATTACCAACAGTCTAAGTTATTTGATGTCGTTATTTGAAAAAATTTCAGCTAAATTCTATGGAAGATTTATTGATTGGATTTTAGTGTTTGATGAAAATGCAAGAAAACTTGCAAAAAAAGTTGGCCCACCAGTAAAGGTTGTTCGGCTTCCAGTAGACCTAGAATATTTTTATTTTCCTAATAGACCTGGTATTGCTCCTCAGAAGAATATAAATCTTTTAAGCTTAGGAGCTCTAAGTCCAGCTCGTCGTTATGAGGACACAATCTCTGCTGCAGTAATTTTACGGGCAAAGGGATATGATGCTCACGTAACTCTTATTTGTAAAGATTATTGGAATGACAAAAATTATCGCCAAGAATTTGAAGATTTTATAGATCAGTCCAGTATAAAGCAGTATATTGATGCAAGATTTAATGGAACGACAGAGAAAGAGTTGTTAGAAATAATGAAGGCGAGTAATATTTTCATACTCCCGAATAACATTAAGCTTTGGGCAATCGGAGCATTCGAGGCCATGGCGGTAGGTCTTCCGCTTATAGTGTCACGCGAAACAGCTGTCATAGAGATTCTTCATGACGGGGTGGATGCTTTATTTGTGGACGCGTTTCGCCCAGATCAGATTGCAGAAAAAGTCGAGGCTCTAGTTTTGGATCCATTGCTGTATTCTAAAATTTCTGAGGTCGGAAAAAAACTAGTCAAAGAAAAATTAAGCATTGAGAGCTATATTTGTGAGATGCTTGCTACTCCTTTGATGAAAAGTAACAACTAAATCATGCAAGAAAATAATGCTCAGAATCATGTTCCGCGTATATCGCTTGTTTGCGTGGTTTTGAATGTGGCTCGGTATATTGAAGAAACCATAAAGAGTATTCAATTTCAAACCAGTAAGGAATGGGAACTGATCTTAATAGATGGAGCATCCACTGATGGGACTGTGGAGATCATAGCCAAGTATGCCAAAGAAGATCCAAGAATAAAGTTTAAATCTGAACCGGATGAGGGTCCTTGGGACGCTACTGAGAAAGGAATGGCTATGGCTAGGGGTGAGTTTGTTATGTTAGTGGCCGGTCAGGATGGTTTTTTGGATAGAGAATGGTTTGAAAAATGTTTAAAAGTTTTTGATTCCGATAAAAGTGTCTCGCTCGTTTGGGCCTCTACTAGAGGAATGCATGATAACGGTACCTTGTTTCCTGAAAAACATATCAGCTACTCTCACCTAAATTACAAAGAAGGTAAAGCTGAGATTGTTAAGAATATTATTTTGAAAATTCTACGCATGGCAAGGGATCTGCTTTTCAATAGTCCTGTGAAAAGAAAAATTCTTCTTAAAAAAATATTTTCTAAAACCTCTTTATTAAAGTTTAATTTTTTTGTTCATAGAAATTTCCCCAATGGTGTACCGCAAAAAGAGAATTGGTTCAGGTATTGGTTAGACACCGGTACGCCATTTAGTGAACAACCAATGTGTGTGGTAAAAAATGTTTACCTTGATTGCGTTTCCAAGTATCCTCGTGGTAGCCATATTATTATGGAGCACATTATTGATTTTCATTATAATTTCAATGCTAAGGGATATATTTCTTACTACATTCCAACTCTTGCTGGTTATGGACGTAGTCATCCGGATAATTCAGGCTCAAGGATTCCAGAAGTTTTACATAGTTCCATGGAGAAATATATGAAAAAAATTCTTCTGCTAAGAAACAGAATTATAAAAAATCACGAAGAGATGGTTTTTGTTGATCGAGACAAGAATGTCGTTTCAAAGGTAAAATTTTAAATATGAAGATAATTTATTCTGGTATGGCGCGTGATCGCTATAGTCTTGATGGTCGAGAGAGTTTTGAATTTGTTAATTTCTGCTCTACGCTCAAAGCAATGAGTGGTGTTGAGGTTATCGAGCATCCATTCGATCGAATTCTCGAAGTGGGTCAAAAAAAATTCAACCAAGAGCTCCTCGATTTAGTTTTAAAAGAAAAGCCGGATTTATTTTTTGCTTTTATGTATACGGATGAGTTGGATCCGGAGGTTCTAGGGGAAATTAAAACCAAGACCAAAAGCATTGCTTGGTTTGCTGATGATTACTGGAGATTTTGGAACTACTCAAGACATTGGGCGCCCTTTTTCTCTCGTGCAGTCACCACCTCTCCGCAGGCCCTAGAGTGGTACGAAAAATATGGACACAAAAATATCATCAAATCAGAGTGGGCTTGCAACACTAAACTCTATCAGCCAGTTTCAGTGGAGCCGGATATAGATGTTAGCTTTGTTGGTCAGCGCAAACCACCTCGCGCCAAGATCATTAATCAACTTAAAAAATCTGGAATTAGAGTTGAGGCTTTCGGTTCAGGCTGGCCTAATGGAAAAATCTCCCACGAAAAAATGATCGAGATTTTCTCGAGAAGCAAGATTAATCTAAACTTGAATCCTCGGCCCAGCCTCCTCTCTCCTCGGGTTCTAGCTAGAATTTTTTTAAAAAAATCAATTAACCAATTAAAATTTGATCTGCACTTACTAGATAATTTAAGAGCCTATTGGCATTTTCAGATTCCCCATACCCACGCTCGACCCTTTGAGCTCGCTGGCTGTGGAGCTTTTGTCCTCTCCGGCTACTCTAAGGGAATCGAAAACTACTATAGAGAAGACAAGGAGATGGTTTTTTATCGTTCGAACGCGGATCTTGCTCATAAAATTAAATATTACCTAGCTAATGAATCAGAGCGCAGTAATATAGCGCGAGCTGGATACGAACGAACTATAAAAGAACACACTTATGAAAAAAGATTTTACGACTTGTTTCAAGCACTCGGATTAGAATACAATGTCTAATATCATGAACAATGAAAAACAAATCAAACTCCATTTGGGTTGTCAGGAAAAATATTTAGAGGGCTATGTCAATATTGATCTCCCGCCCAGTGAGCACACCGCGCAAGAAGTTAAGGCCGATATCTATGCCGACGTGCGAGATCTAGATTATGAGGCTAAAACCATCGACGAGGTTCGTTCCCACCACCTTTTAGAGCATTTTTCAAGGCAGGGTGCCCTTGTTCTCTTGGCTCGCTGGCATCGCTGGCTAAAGGTTGGAGGCCTCCTAATGGTTGAAACTCCAGATTTCGAGGAATCGGCTAAAAAATTTGTTTCTGCCTCGCTTGATGATCAATTCGTTCTTGCTCGTCATATTTTTGGATCTCACGAGGCCTCTTGGGCCTACCATATGGATTTCTGGTCTGAATCAAAATATCGCTACGTGTTAGATCTTTTAGGTTTCGGTGAATTCAAATTTAATAAGTTCTCCAATAATCTAGAGAGCAAACTTCCCATCTCTAAGAGCCTGGGTCTTTCCAAAGCGGAGCCTCTTCTAAAGAGTTTAGATAAATTTGGATTTAATTTTTTACCCAATATTATCTGTTCGGCTAAAAAAACTAAAGAGATCTCTAACTACCATTCGGTCATCAAAAATATTCTAGAAAAATCTTTAGTTGGCCGCGAGACCAAAATTCTCGAAGTCTGGTTAAAAGATCTACCAGAAAAAATTTAATTTTATGGGCCAATCTTTGAGGATCGGTATTTTGGGCGGTAATGGTATGTTGGGATCCGATCTCATTAAATTCTTCGCCGATCAGTATCCTATTATCTCAATCAATAGAGACAACTATGCCTCACATCAGAACGAAGAGTTTGATGTTTTAATTAATGCGAATGGCAATAGTAAGCGTTTTTGGGCTAATCAAAATGTGCTCGAGGATTTTAATTTATCCACCCTTTCAACTTATAAGAGCGTTTTTGATTTTAAATTTAAGAAATATATCTACATTTCTTCTATTAATGTTTACAAAGATCCATCTAATCAAGAATCAACCAGTGAGGATGGTGAGATAAATTTATCCGGTCTTCAGCCTTATGGATTCCATAAGTATCTAAGTGAATTGATTGTTCAGCGCTCTACCCCTAATTATCTAATCCTCCGTTGCCCCATTATTTTAGGAAATTCTATGAAGAGGGGAACTTTCTATGATATTCTAAACGACCAACCGCTCCTAGTTTCTCTCGATTCTAAATTGCAACTTATCACCACCCAAGCTATCGGTGAAATTATCTCTCTTCTTTTAATCCAGGATTTAAGAGGTGTAATTTTTAACATCGGTGGTCTTGGCACTTTCTCCGTAAGCGATACGAAGCATTATTTTGGAAAATCGCCGAGCATTTCCAAAGAAGCAAAGAAGCAGATTTATGAGATGAACGTCTCAAAAATAAACTCTCTTTATCCGCTCAAAAATTCCACAGATTACCTTAGCGATTTCCTCAAAATTAATTGACGTTTTGGGTTCTTGGTTATAGAATATCCACAATGTCAAAATCGAAGACTATCCTTTTAACTGGTGCGGCCGGTTTTATTGGGTCCAATACTCTGGCTTATTTATTCAAAAAATATCCAGATTATCACTATGTTGTTTTGGACGCCCTGACCTATGCTGGTGATCTAAAAAATTTTGGAGAACAGATCAAGGGTTCTCCAAATTTTACTTTTATTCACGGCGACATTCGTAATCGTGCTCTTGTGGATGAATGTATTTCCAAGGCTGATGCAGTGATTCATTTTGCCGCTGAAACTCATGTTGCTCGTTCAATCTCTGATAATTCCAATTTCTTTGAAACCGACGTAATCGGCACCCAACAGATTGCCAACGCCGTTTGGAGAAATATGGATTCGATTGATCGATTCATCCATATTTCGACTAGCGAGGTTTATGGTACGGCTGAAACAGAATTAATTAGTGAAGACCACCCCTTAAATCCGCTCAGTCCCTATGCCGCTGCTAAAGCCGGAGCCGATCGTCTAGTTTATTCTTATCGAGCCTGCTATCAAATCCCCGCTGTTATTATTCGGCCCTTCAATATGTATGGACCTCAGCAACATCCAGAAAAAGTGATCCCTCGTTTTATTACTAATGTTCTTTTGGGTGAGCCCTTAAGTATTCACGGCACGGGTCAGAGTCAGCGTGATTTTACCTATGTTGAAGATCTTGCTCGAGCCATCGATCTGGTTTTGCATGCTCCGAAGGCTGTTGTTGTCGGCCAAGTTTTTAATGTTGGAAATGGAAGGGGCTATGCTGTGAAGGATATTGCTGATGCCATCCTCCGGATCACTAATCCAGAAATCAAAACTTCAGTCGTTAAGGTTGGAGATAGACCGGGGCAAGTGCTTCGCCACACCGCCGATTTTAGTAAGATCAAAGCCACTCTTGGCTGGGCTCCTACGGTGAGTTTTGAAGATGGTCTTGCTAGAACAGTTGCTTGGTATAAAGAAAATCGAGATTGGTGGGAGGGTAAATTGAATATGCGTCATGTTCCCATCGAGGTTGAAAAAGGACGATCCGAGTTACAATAGGGAAGTGAAAGAAGCACCACTCGTCTCAGTTATTACTCCGGCGTACAACGCGGAGTTTTATCTTAAGGCCACCATAGAGAGTGTTCTTGCTCAAACCTATCAAAATTTTGAGCACATCATTATTGATGATGGATCAACCGATCGGACTGCGGAGGTAGCCCAGTCTTTCAAGGATCCCCGCATAAAATATATCCATCAAAAAAATAGTGGACAATCAACCGCTAGGAATAATGGCTTGGCTCTGGCCGCCGGAAAATATATCGCCCTCCTCGATGCCGATGATTTTTTTCTCCCCACTAAACTTTTCGATCAAGTGGCTTATCTTGAGGCGCATCCAGATTGTGATTTTTGTTATTGCAAGGTCTATCATTTTTTTCATAGCCATCCGCAAAAAACTTATTACTTTAAGTTAGATCAGCCCTCCGGATATCTCTTCAAAAAATTGCTGGGCTCTAATTTTATTAACCCGTTAAGCGTAGTTTTCCGAAAAAATATTTTTGAAAAATACGGAGGATTTGGGCCAGCTTACCGGTGGGCCGATGAACAGTATCTTTGGTTAAAGTTTGCTTTTAATAAGGTTAAATTCTGTTATTTAGATAAGGCTTTGGGCTATTGTCGCCTCCACCCCGAGAGTTTTACTAATCGGCCGAACTACCTTCAGAAATCTCAAGAAGATTATTTACAAATTCTCAAACTCATGAGAACCTGGATGAGTGACGAAGAAATTCAATCTTATAATCTAGATAAATTAGAAGAAAAGCTCAAAGCTCGAGTCAGGCTTGGCCGGCTAATGGCTGATAATGGTATCTTGGGTAAGCTCTTGCATAAACTTTACTTAATAAACAGAAGAAGAAGATTAAAATTAGTTAAGGGTAATCTAGTTTCATCAAAATAAAAACCATGAAGAAAAAAATACTAATCACCGGCGTAGCTGGTTTTATCGGTTCCAACTTAGCTGACCGATTATTAAAAGAAGGCTATCAGGTTTTGGGCCTTGATAATCTTTCTTACGGAGTGTCGAGTCAGATTCCAGCTAGCGTTGATTTTCACAAGCTTGATATTCGTTCCCAAGATATTTACCCACTATTTAATGGTGTTGATGTGGTTATCCATCTTGCGGCCAAAAATTGTATTGAAGATTGCCAACAGGATCCAGTCGAAACCGCTTCGATCAATATTGTAGGCACCGCTAATATTTTCGAAGCCGCCAGAAGAGCCAGAGTTTCTAAAGTTATTAATTTTGAATCTTCTGCTGTTTACGAGGGGGTTAATAATTTCCCAACACCTCCGACTGCCGTTGCGCCTCAAAGTTTTTATGCCGTAAGCAAGGTTTGTTCTAATTTCTTTGCTAAAAAATATGGAGAGTTTCACGGAGTTACTTCCACTGAGATCAGGCCCTTCAGTGTCTATGGTCCGCGCCAAGATTATCGGCGCACCATTCCTCCGTCTATGCCGGCTTTTATTATTAAACTTCTTCGCGGCGAAACTCCGGTAATTTTTGGTAATGGTTCAAAGAGAAGGGATTTTATCTACATCGAAGATCTGAATGATTTTATTTTGCTTTGCATCGAAGACGAAAGAACCAATAATCAAATTTTCAATCTAGGGAGTGGGGTTAATTATTCTGTTCTAGAAATTTATAATCTTATTAAGAATTTAATGCAGTCGAGTGTCGAACCAATTTTCAAGTCCAATTTATCAGGCGAAGCAGAAATCACTTTGGCCGACATCTCTGCTGCTCAGAATCTCGGTTGGTCACCTAAAACTTCCATCGAAGCCGGTTTGAAAGAGGTTGTTAATTTCCTTAAAAAAGAACAAGAATTAGGTCGTCTTTAATAGACAAAGTCTTTCTCGGGAGTTAGTATAAAAAGATGATTACAACTCGAACTCCCTTTAGAGTCACCCTAGGTGGGGGTGGCACCGATTTACCTTCTTATTACGAGAAATATGGTGGCTTTATCTTCTCTGCTGGTTTAGATAAGTATATGTTTGTGAGTGTTAATCGTCCGGTCACTGATGAGCTTATTCGCATCAAGTACTCCAAGAGCGAAACCGTAGAAAGACTTGATCAAATTGAGCATCCTATCGCGAGAGAAGCCCTAAGAATGGCAGGGATTGAAAAGGGGATCGAAGTTAGTTCCATTGCCGACATCTCTGCTGGAACTGGTCTGGGTTCATCGAGTTGCTATGCCGTTGGTCTTCTCCACGCCCTCCATGTTTTTAAAAGAGATTATGTTTCTTTAGGCACTATTGCAGAAGAAGATTTTAAACTCGAGGCTGGAGTTTTAGGTCGTCCGATCGGTAAGCAAGATCCCTATCTCGCCGCCTTCGGTGGTCTAACAGTTATGGAGATTGGAAAGGATGGTGGCGTGAAAATTCGCAAGGCCAATATTACCGACGAGACTATCGATGCGTTAAATAGAAACATGCTCATCTTCTTTACTGGAGTAAGTCGTAGTGCTGATGAGATTTTAAATGAGCAATCAAGTGGGGTAAAAAACGACAAAAAAGATGTAATCGAGAGCATGCATTTTATTAAAGAGTTAGGCTACGAAATTTTAGAGGCTATGGAGAGTGGAAATGTTGATGAGGTTGGGCGTCTTTTTGATGCTCATTGGCAGCACAAGAAAAAAATTTCCACTAAAATGAGTAATGAACGTTTCGATCAAATCTACAACACCGCCAAGGAGCATGGAGCTCTTGGTGGAAAAATCTCTGGCGCTGGCGGCGGAGGTTTCTTTACCTTCTATGTCGAAAAAAATCATAAGAAATTTAAAGAGGTCATGCGAGATCTTGGATTATCCGAGATGCGTTATCGTTTCGATTTTGAAGGCTCCAAAGTTATCGTGGATTTTTAATTAGAACTCGTGAATTATAAAATCGCAATTACTGGTCTGTGGCACCTTGGTGAAATTTATTCGACTGGCCTCGCGGAATTGGGCCACGGGGTCACAATTATTGGCGCTGATCAAAAAACCAGTTCTGCTTTTTTATCTGGTGTTGCTCCGCTTCCCGAACCAGATTTAGAAACATTAATTAAAAAGAATCTATCTCTTGGGCGTTTAACTTGTTCCGATCAGTTCGAATCTATTAAAGAACATAATGTTCTTTGGATTACTCTGGATACTCCAGTGAACAATGAAGACGAGGTGGATCTTCGGCCTATTTTTGAAGCTCTCGAAAAATCCATCCCGTATCTCGTGGACCATGTTTTAATCGTTGTCTCTAGTCAAATTCCAGTCGGCACTTCAGCTAAAGTTATCGATCTAATCAAAGTTAAAAGGCCTGATCTAATTTTCGATTATGTCTATGCTCCAGAAAATCTCCGTCTAGGTGAAGCCGTGCATTGTTTCTTTAATCCAGAAAGAATCTTAGCTGGATGCTCAAGCGATCAGGCTTATCTAAAAATCCAAGAAATTTTTTCTGGTTTAAAATGTGAGGTAGTTAAAATCTCGCCAGCTTCAGCCGAGATGGCTAAGCATGCCGTCAACGCTTTTTTAGCTACTTCTGTTAGCTTTATCAATGACCTTGCTAATCTTTGCGAAAAAGTTGATGCCGATGTTCTAGAGGTCACTAGGGCTCTGCGATCCGAATCGCGTATCGGACCCAAGGCTTTTTTAGATGCCGGGCTTGGTTTTTCTGGTGGAACCTTGGGGCGCGATTTAAAATCTCTTCTTCTGGTGGCGCAAGAAAAATCCATTGATTTGCCTATTGTAAAGAATGTTTTTGCTCAAAATAATTCCAGAAAAAATCTAGTCGCTCAAAAGTTAAAAGATATATTAGGCAACTTAAGCGGAAAAAAAATTGCCATCCTTGGATTAACTTACAAGCCCAACACTAAGACCCTTCGAAGGTCCAGAGCTCTTGAAGTGGCTAAGGATTTAATCAAAGAAGGATGCTTGGTTAGTCTCTCCGATCCCTTAGCCGACGAGGCCGAGGTTTTAAGATTTATTCAGGCTCGTTTTTTTGTTGATCCCTATAAGGCCATAGAGTCTGTCGATGTTGTTATTCTTATTACGCCATGCCCAGATTTTAAAAATCTAGATTTTAAGAAGATCATCGATCAAGCCGCTGTGGGAGTTTTGTTTTTTGACACCGCTAATTTATTTTGGGATAAAGTAGAAGAGATGGGTCTAATCGGTTTAAAATATATTGGTCTTGGTAGAAATTAATTCTATGACTTTAGAAAACAAAGTTGCCCTCATTACTGGGGGGTCTGGTGGAATCGGCGAGGCAGTTGCCACGCTATTCCTACAGGAGGGAGCCAAAGTCATTCTCGCCTCCAGATCAGAGGCGGAGTTAGAATTAGTTTCTAAAAAATTGAATACAAAGAGTCCGGGGCGTGTTTCTTTTCTGGTTGTGGATGTTTCTTCTCCTCCCTCTGTAAAAAAGCTAGTCGACCAAGTTGTTTCTGATTTTGACGAGATTAATATTCTAGTGAACGGTGCGGGTATCTATGGTCCTATTGGGCTCTCCTATGAAGTCGATCTAGATCATTGGATCAAGACTTACGAGATTAATGTCTTTGGGACTTTTAATCTGTTCCGTGCTGTTGCGCCACTTATGATTAAGCAGGGTGGAGGTAAAGTCATTAATTTCTCTGGTGGTGGCGATGGACCGCTCCCTCGTTTCAGCGCTTACAATTCTTCAAAAGCCGCCATCGTTCGACTAACCGAAACTTTAGCCGAAGAAGTTAAAGGCCATAAGATCGAAATTAACTGTATTGCTCCGGGAGCTGTTAATACTAGGCTATTAGACGAGGCGCTTCGAGCTGGCGAGTCTAAGCTAGGGTCTCAAAAATACCAAGAGCTTTTAAAACAAAAAGCCGAGGGGGGAGTTTCTCCAGAAAAAGCAGCCGAGCTCTGCTTGTTTTTGGGGTCATCTAAATCGGACGGTCTCTCTGGGCGCTTCTTGAGCGCCATCTGGGATAACTACAAAGAGTGGGATGAGGATAAAATTAAATCCATTATGTCTAAAGACCTCTATACTTATAGAAGGGTTAAGTAACAAAGGAATTTAGATTTATTTTGTCTGAATAAACCGAGGTGATTTAATTCTTTATTTATAAAAATATATTATTGAAAATTAAATCAAATGAAAAAAACAATCAACGTTGGAATTATTGGAGCTGGGTTAATGGGCTTCCGTCGAGCCGAAGCTCTGGCCAAAGTCGGCGGGAGTACTCTTCTGGCTGTCTCCGATATCGATTACGCCAAAGCCACCAAACTTGCCGATCAATATGGGGCAAAAGCAATAAATGATTGGAAGGATCTAATCAAAATGAGCGAGCTTGATGTGGTTTTAATCTCTGTTCCTAATAAATTTATCCTGCCTATTGCCACACAGGCTATTAAATTTAAAAAAATTATTTTTACCGAAAAACCTCTTGGCAGAAATTCTGTTGAGTCTAAAAAGATCATCTCTCTTGCCAAGCAAAACAAAATTTTCCTCAAAGTTGGTTTTAATCATCGCTTTCACGCCGCCGTTTTAAAAGCTAAAGAAATTTTGGATCAGGGTGGCATCGGAAAAATTATGTTTATTCGATCTCGCTATGGTTATGGTGGGCGCAAGGGAATGGAAAAGGAGTGGCGGTTTAATAAAAATTTATCCGGCGGTGGTGAGCTTTTAGATCAAGGCGTACATCTCATTGATCTCTGTCGATTCTTTTGTGGAGAATTTAAAGAAGTTTTTGGTTCTCTCTCTACTAAATTCTGGAAAGCTCGAGTAGAAGACAATGCTTTTGTGATTATGAAAAACAAGCAGGTCACCGCTAGTTTTCATGTGAGTTCGACTCAATGGAAAAATTTATTCTCTTTCGAGATTTACGGGGATCGTGGTTTTTTAAATATTGAAGGCAAGGGTGGAAGTTACGGAAAAGAAACCCTCGTCTACGGTAAAAGAAAATTAGAATTCGGCGTGCCTGATCTGCAAACTTTTGAGTTCGAAGGGGATTCTAGCTGGGAGTCAGAGTGGGCGGATTTTCTCCGTACTTTAAATTTCCACAAGAATCTCATTGGCAACGGTTCTGATGGTTATATTGCTAATTCCATTGTCGAGTCCATCCGCAAATCTTCAAAGCTTAATAAGGTCGTAAAAATTTAAGGCGAGTTTTGACGTCATTCTCGATTTAATCTACCATCATCTAATAGCCAGAATGACTAAGCCAATCCAAGATCTAAAAATCAAGATTTTTGCTGATGGAGCGGAAAAGGATGGCATGCTGGGTCTCGCCGAGCAACCTTTTGTTAAGGGCTTCACCACCAATCCAACCTTAATGCGTAAGGCCGGTATCACTAACTATTCGGCCTTCGCCAAAGAGATCCTCTCGCTCATTAAAGACAAATCTATCTCTTTTGAGGTTTTTTCTGATGAGTTTGGAGAGATGGAGCGTCAAGCTAGGATTATTAATTCTTGGGCACCGAATGTTTATGTAAAAATTCCAATTTTTAATACCAAGCGTCAGTCTTCGGGCGATCTCATTAAAAAACTCACTGCCGATGGAGTCAAAGTAAATGTCACCGCCATCCTAACTAAAGAGCAGGTTGCCCATATCCTTAACTTTCTAAATCCCCAAGTCCCCTCGATCATCTCTGTCTTTGCCGGAAGGATTGCTGATACTGGCACCAATCCAGTCCCCATCATGCAAGACATAAAATCAATTTTAAAACCACACCCTAAGGCCGAACTTCTCTGGGCTTCGACTAGGGAACTTTATAATATTTATCAAGCCGAATCAGTCGGAGCCGATATTATCACTGTCACTCACGACATCTTGAAAAAGTTAGCAATGGTGGGTTATGATCACCATGAATTATCCATCGAAACCGTGAAGATGTTTTACGACGATGGGCAAAAAGTAGGGTACACCCTCTACGAATCCTAACCTTCTTATGTATTCTGATTACATCAATAGTTATCTTGGAGAAGTCAAAGAAATTGTCGATAAGATTGACCGTGCTTCTATTCATAAATTCATCGAAGTTTTAAAAGATGTCCGCGAAGCCAAGGGTCGCCTTTTTATTATCGGTGTTGGCGGGGGAGCGGGACACGCCAGTCATGCGGTTAATGATTTTCGCAAGCTTGCTGGTATCGAGGCCTATACTCCAGTCGATAACGTCTCCGAACTTACCGCTCGCACTAACGACGATGGCTGGCATACTATTTTCTCTAACTGGCTCTTAGGTAGTTCTTTAAGTAATAAAGATGCTGTCCTAGTCTTCTCGGTGGGTGGTGGCCATGCCGAAAAAAATATTAGCCCCAATATTGTAGAAGCTTTAAAATACGCCAAACAAGTTGGAGCTAAGGTAGTTGGCATTGTCGGTCGAGATGGTGGCTATACCGCCGAAGTAGCCGATGCCTGCGTTATTGTGCCCACAGTTAATCCAGATAATGTCACTCCACACACCGAGGCCTTTCAAGCTGTAGTTTGGCACCTCATCGTTTCTCATCCCAACTTTAAAACTCAATCAGGTAAATGGGAGTCAGTTCAAACTCGCGTCAGCTAGGAAAAAGAAAAGCTATTTTTTTAGATCGTGATGGAACCATTATCCATCACGTTCATTTGATGCATAAAGTTCAGGATCTTAAATTTTTTAAAGATTCTGCCTTGGTCATCAAATCTTTTAATAGGTTGGGTTTTTTAGTTGTCATTATTACTAATCAACCGGTAGTTGCCCGTGGCTTGGTCACCAAAAAAGAAGTGGATGAGATCCACGCCGTTTTAATTGATCGCTTAAAAACTAAAGGCGCTCGGATCGATGCGGTTTATTTTTGTCCGCATCATCCCGAGGCCAATTTAAAACGCTATCGCTTAGTGTGCGCTTGCCGAAAGCCAAAGCCAGGCCTGCTTTTAAAAGCTATTAGTAAATTTAATATTGATCCGCGTCAGAGTTACATGATCGGGGATTCTATGATCGATATCGTCGCTGGAAAAAAATCCAGACTCCGAACCATCCTTGTTCAAACCGGTCCGGGTCATGTTTTAGATAAAAAATATCAAAAGATAAAAGTAGATTTCAAAGTAAAAAATTTAGAGAGCGCCCTAAAAATTATTAAACAACATGAATCCTAAAATTACTTCGGCGGTTATTTTGTGTGCTGGTTTGGGCACGCGCTTGCGTCCACTAACCGACACCATGCCTAAACCCATGATCCCGCTTTTGGGTCGGCCCATGCTCGAATGGAACATCAACCACTTCAAATCTCACGGCGTTAATGAATTTTTTATCAATCTTCATTATCTGGGCGATGTCATTAAAAATTATTTTGGTGATGGTTCAAAATTTGGAGTTAAAATTAATTATTTTTTTGAACCAGAAATTATGGGCACGGCCGGAGGTCTAAAAAATTTCGAAAGCCTTCTTCCGGAATTCTTTTATTTAATCTATGGAGATATGTTGAGTTTGGTGGATTACTCTAAGATGGCAGAGAATTTCTTCTCTAAGCCCACGCCCATTGGCATGCAAAGAACCAAAAAGACCGACGATTACAAAGATGCCGATGTGGCCGAATTAGATAGTGCAATGAAATTTATTAAAATTCACCCCAAACCCCACAGCGAAAGTTATTCAAATGCGCATCGCATGCGGGGAGTCTTTATTCTTAAAAAAAGCATCCTCTCGTTCATCCCAGAAAAAACTTTCTACGAAATCGGAAAACAGTTACTTAGGGAGGTCGTGGGGCATGGTCAAGATTTTTACGGTTATGAGTGTTCCGAATATTCCAAAGGGATTGATACTATTGATAAATACCAAGAAGTCGAAGCATACTTAAGAGGCCTTTCTTTAAAGTAATCAAATGACCGAAGGAACTGAGTTAGATTATTCAAAAATTACTGTAATGATTCTGGGTGCGGGTTTGGGTACTCGATTGAGTTCGATTACGGTTAATATGCCGAAAGTTATGGTACCGATCGCCCCGAACCTGCCCCTCCTCGAACACATCATCAAATTATTAAAAAGTCAGGGCTTTATCAATTTTGTTATTAACCTTCACTATCTCCCCGAAAAAATTACTTCGTATTTTGAAACCGGCGAAAATTTTGGAGTTAATATTCAGTACAGCGACGAGACCAAACTTCTCCTTAATACCGCTGGAGCCATTAAAAAAGCCGAACCATTCTTATCTGATCCTTTTCTTTTGCTCTATGGCGATGGAGCGCACTTTCTAGATTTTCGACCAATCCTAAAGTTCCATCAAGAAAAAAATTCTCTCCTTACGCCCATTCTCAAAGAATCCGATAATTTAGAAAATGTCGATATTGGTGAAATCGACCCCAATACTAAGCGGATCATAAATTGGTATTTTCGGCCCCATAACATTCACGAACTAAGCCCTACAATTTTTGCTAACTCTGGTTTGTATGTAATTTCCAAAAAAGTTTTAGATTTTATTCCACCAAACGAACCCAGTATTTTAGACTCGCAAATTATCCCAACTTTATTCCATTCAGGGCAAGAACTCTACGGTTTCCAGTCTCCAGTGGATATTCTAGATATCGGCAGTCCAGAGCGCTACGAATTTGCCAAGAAGTGGTACGCAGAGCAGCTTGTCCTGACTCGTCCCGAGTCGCATCGAGGGAGCGAAGTCGAAGGAATAAAAAATTTAAATTAATAAAAAAGATGCCACCGTTTTACGGGCAACCTCTTGCTCTGTTGATTCCTTCGCGCCTTAGTCTTGGCGATCATTGTAATTAGTAATTACCCCTAAGACTCTTACCTCTCTCCAGTCGCTGAAGACTCGAAATGCCTTGGCTTCGAGGAGAGGTATGATTGCCTTTGGTATGTCGTACACCGTCATCCCCATCACCGGCGATCCAGCCGCTTTCCCAGCATTGAGGCCTCGCAGAGAGTCCTCAATAACCAGTTGTTCTTCTGGACTTATTCCCATCCTTTTCGCAGTTTCAAGAAAGATATCTGGGTCAGGTTTGTGTCGGATACCTTTCTCCTCATCAACCAGAACAATCTGATCTGGCGAGAACACTTTGTCCAATCCGGTCGCTTTAAAATAAACATAGAACTCTTCGGGTGGTGTTGAAGATCCCACCATCATCGGGATTCCCACCTCCTTAAGTTCTCTTATCACCCCAAGAAGTCCGGGCCGTGGCTGAATCTTGCGTGTTCCATCGACGATCTCTTGGAACAATCTCTTGAAATGGAAGCGCGATCTTTCTTGGATCTCTTCTGCTCCCAATCTAGGTCTGATGCCTCTCGATGCAATCAAGTCAGTAATTTGTTGAGCGATTAGATTTCCGGGTCCACCGCATAGATTTGGAATCAGTTTCACCGCCTCTTTAGCTGTGAGTTTGATTCCGGCTTCTTCTGCTGCCATCCGGTGAGCCAAGTGATGACCCTGCTCTTCAAATTCAAAGAGCGGTCCCTCGGCGTCAAAGGCGACGCCCTTAATTCTTGGTGGCAATTTTTACTCCTCTCTATTAGGGTTTTTGTTTCACGTTAAGCAAGACTACAGCTCCAATGGCACATAAAAATCCCATCGCTCGCATCAAAGTTAGTTTCTCTGCTC
>CAZLXS010000002.1:41537-50936 GCA_964563735.1 uncultured Candidatus Saccharibacteria bacterium | reverse complement strand
TCGGAGAAACTTTTGGCTTGGTTCCCGAAGGGACAAAAGTTTCGAGAGGCAGGTTGGCTCTTATCGCAGGAGTAAGAGAACAACCGGTCCCCGCAAGCAAAATACGAGCGCCTCTTGCCAGAGATAAAAAAATATAGTTATAATATTACTCAATGAAACAAAGCCCCGGATTATTTTTGGCCCTAGTCCTAATCATCACGGTTGCCGCTGGATTTTTTATCTATCCATCTGGTTTTGGGCTTTCCCATCGGCCATGGAGACTCGGCCTAGATCTCGTTGGAGGTAGCCACCTCATCTACAGTGTTGATTTGTCTAAAGTTGCTACCGAAGATCGATCCTCGGTTTTAGGAGGCCTTCGAGATGTGATCGAAAGGCGAGTTAACCTTTTTGGAGTTAGCGAACCTCAAGTTTATATCGCCGAATCGGGTGCTTCTACTAATCTAGTGGTTGAACTAGCTGGTGTAAAAAGTGTAAGTGAAGCTATCAATCAAATCGGTCTTACCCCACTTCTTGATTTTCGCGAAGTAGAGCAAAACGGCTCAAGTACTGAATTTATTCAAACCAATCTTTCCGGCCAGTATATTAGTAAAGCTCAGCTATCTTTTAATTCTACGACCGGAGCACCAGAGGTTTCGATTAGTTTTAACGAAGAGGGTAGTAAGATTTTTGAACAGCTCACCGAAGCCAACATTGGAAAGCCTCTCGCCATTTTTCTAGATAATGAGTTGATCGAAATGCCCACCGTGCAGACTAAAATCAGCGGTGGTAGCGCTGTGATTACTGGAAGCTTTAGCGTGCAAGATGCCAAAAAAATGGTGGAGCGTTTTAATGCCGGAGCTCTTCCAGCGCCGATCAATTTAATTAATCAGCAAACGGTAAGCGCCTCACTGGGTAGCGACTCACTCTACAAGGCACTCCTTGCTGGCGCTCTGGGTACACTTCTCGTCATGCTTTTTATGATTCTTTATTACCGGTATCTTGGTATCTTTGCCGTCATCGCTTTGCTTATTTATATCTTCATTACTCTTGGTTTGTTTAAATTAATCCCTGTCACAATGAGTTTGGCTGGTTTAGCTGGATTTATCTTAACCATCGGTATGGCGGTTGATGCTAATATTCTAATTTTTGAAAGAACTAAAGAAGAATTAAAGAGAGGGCTTAGTCGCAAGGTTGCGATTGAAGAAGGTTTTCGCAGAGCTTGGACTTCTATTCGAGATTCTAATATCAGCACTATTATTACCGCTGTCATTCTTTACTTCTTTACCTCTAGCTTCATTAAGGGTTTTGCGCTTACTCTCTTGATTGGAGTTTTAGTCAGCATGTTTAGCTCCATTACTACGACCAGATTGCTTCTTCGAGTTTTTATAAAAGATAAAGTTTTAAAATCTTAAGATGAACATTATTGGTAAAAAGGGAATTTTTCTAGGTATTGCTGGACTACTAGTTGCTTTATCTCTAGCCTCAGTTTTTGTTTTTGGTTTTGAAGAGGGGATTGATTTTAAGGGTGGCACAGTTTGGCAAATCAAAACAACTCAAGAATCCATTACGCCAGAAATCTTAGAAACTGCTATCAAAGAACAATTACCCGCCGTTGGAGAGGTTCGGGTCGCCTCCGAGATTAGTTCTGATTCATTTCTAATTCGACTGCCAGTTTTAAATGAAGCCGATCATCAGAAATTAGTTTCGGCCTTCTCTACTAAATTTTCTGATTTTAACGAGATGAGTTTTCAATCCATCGGTCCATCTGTTGGAGCCGAGCTTCGAAAAAAATCTTTTATTTCCATCGTCTTGGTGCTTTTGGGTATTTCTCTTTATATTGCCTACGCGTTTAGAAAGGTTTCTCGACCAATCAGTTCTTGGAAATACGGTATTGTTACTCTCTTTACCTTGTTACATGATATTGCCATTCCAGCCGGATTAATGGCCGCTCTAGGTCGCTATAGTGGAATAGAAATAGATAGTAATTTTATTGTTGCTCTTTTGGTGGTGATGGGTTTCTCAGTTCACGACACCATCGTAGTGTTCGATCGAATCAGGGAAAATCTTTTTCTCGACAAGGGCAAGTCAAATTTCAAAGATGTCATTAACGAAAGCGTTAAACAAACCATTGCTCGATCGATTAATACTTCACTTACATTAATTATTGTTTTAATCGCCCTCTACTTAATTGGGCCTAGTACCCTGCACTACTTCATCCTGACACTCTTGATTGGAGTTATTATGGGTACTTACTCCTCTATTTTCGTAGCTAGCCCCATTCTCTATATTTGGCAAAACCTCAAAAAAACCAAGTAAATCAAGGCTTTATAAACCAAGGTCGAGCTATTGACGAAAATAAATAAAAGGTATATAATCTTAAGATGAATAACGCGGACAAAGTTTTTAATTCAATGTTATCCGAACTCAATCCTCGCCAAAAAGAGGTTATTATGGGTCGTTTTGGGCTAGAAAACGCCTCATCCGAACCCCAAACTCTTGCAGCTTTAGGAGAGAAATATGGGGTCACCAGAGAAAGAATCCGTCAAATCGAAGCCGGAGCCCTAGCTCTCGTTAGGAAGTCCGTTGGAGAGAGTAAGGAGTTTGGTGCAATTTTAGCTAAAAGCTCTAAGATGCTGGCCTCTGCTGGCGGCGTCATGAAAGAAGCTTCTTTCTTGCTGGAGGTTAACAAAATTTATCCTGGCCTTACTAAAAATCAAATTAGTCTTCTCTTGGAAGTTTCTAAATCTTTTAATCATTACGAAGAAGACAAAGATTTTTGGTCTTTCTATTATTCCGACAAATCGAAGTTTGATGAGGTTAATAAAAATATCGCTCAATTTGTAAAGTTTTTACGTCCCCAAAAGGAAGCTATTTTAGCTGGACAGTATAACGATTTTCTTAAAAAATTCACCCTTACTCAAAAAATCAACGAAGTTTCGTTTAGGAACTACTTAGCTGTTTCAAAGAAAACTCAGTCTAATGTTTATGGTGATATTGGTCTTTCCGAGTGGTCTGAAATCCGACCTCAAAATATTCGCGATCGCATCTATTTGATTCTAAGAAAGAAAGGGGAGCCCCTTCACTTCGAAACTATCACTAATTTGATTAATGAGAAAAAATTTGATCACAAGATCGCGCTGGTTCCAACCGTACACAACGAATTGATCAAAGATAATCGTTTTGTTCTAGTTGGTCGTGGTATGTACGCGCTCTCCGAGCACGGTTATGAACCGGGTACTGTTCAAGAAGTCATTAAAAAAATCCTTAAAACCAGTGGGCCAATGAAACCTAAGGACATCTCTGCGGTTATCGAGAAACAGAGAATTCTGAAGCCCAATACCATCTTAGTTAATCTACAGAATAGAAAATTTTTTGAACGACTCGAGGATGGACGCTATAAGATTAGAGAAGCTTAAATTGTGTTGAAATTAAAATAATCTTTTAAACTCTAAACCCCGTCAGCAGTAAACGCTCGGGGTTTCTAGTTTAGAAATTTACTTTTGTCCCTTAATTTGAGAAAATAAGGATAAGTGCAATGAGCGATGTAATTTTTGAAAATATTCTTGGTGGCTTTCTCCACACCCTTAAAGTTGTTTGGGGTGAGGTTTGGTGGATCGTCACACCTATTATTGGACTCATTCTTTTTTGGGAGTACTGGCAAACTTATCTAACTTTCAAATTCTTAAGCGCAATCAAATGGAAACTTCTGGAAATTAAAGTTCCTAAAGACATTCTCCAAACTCCAAAATCAATGGAGCAAGTTTTTGCTGCCGCTCATGGTCCTTTTTCTTATGGTTTAAGATTTTTAGAAAAGCACTGGGAGGGCAAGCGGGAATACTCAATGTCTTTTGAGATTGTTGGTATCGGTGGAGATATCCACTTCTATCTTCGGGTTCCCTCACAATTTCAAAACTTAATGGAATCGGCTATCTATGGCCAGTATCCTCAAGCCGAAATTACCGAAATACCGCCAGATCAAGATTATGTTCGTCAGATGCCTCCAGTCTTGCCGAACAAAAAATTCCAAACTCATGGCATTGAGTTTATTTTAGCTAAGCCAGCACCCTATCCAATCCGTACTTACCCCATGTTTGAGGATGCGGTTGAGGAAAGAAGAGTTGATCCAATTGGCAACTTAACTGAAATCCTCTCTCGACTTAAAAAAGACGAACAAGTTTGGATTCAAATTCTAGTCACCCCAACTGGCCCACCCGAAAATGATTGGCGCAAGGAAGGCGAAGACATTATTAATAAAATCATGGGTCGTGAAACCGAGAAGAAAAAAGAAAGCAATCCGCTTTTTGGCGTAACCATAAGTGAGGCGGTGCGCGCTCCTTGGGAACATCCATCGCTCGAAGTAGAAAAAAAGAAAGAGGGAATGGATTTTAAATTCGTAGTTCTAAGTCCCAGCGAAAAAGAAGTAGTTGAGGGAATCGAGCGAAAGACTTCTAAACTTGGTTTTGAATGTACGGTCAGATTTATCTACATTGATGATCGGGAAAACTTTAGTCGCGATAATGTTGCCGGCGTAATGGGTTCTTTTCGGCAATACAATACTCAAAATTTAAACTTACTCCGTCCCAATAAGAGCACTATGACGGCTTCTGTGCACGGCTTATTCAAGCCCACCAGACTTAATTGGCGCAGACGAGTAATGTATGAGCGATATGGTTGGCTCTCACACGGCCCCAAAGCTAGCCACAATATTTTAAATATCGAAGAATTAGCCACGCTTTTCCACTTTCCAATTACTGGTGTTCAAGCTCCTCAACTCCAAAGAATTGAAGCAAAGAAGGGGAGTCCACCTCCAACTATTCCGCTCATTGATTAAATAATTATGGAAAAAGATAACGAATTAACAGTTTTAGGTCAGTGCAATTTTAGAAACCAAAAACGTACTTTTGGAATCAAAACCGATGACCGAAGAAGACATATTTATATCGTCGGAAAAACCGGCGTGGGTAAATCTACTCTTCTCGAAAACATGGCCATTGATGATATTAGGAAGGGGCGAGGCATCGGTATAGTTGATCCCCACGGTGAATTGGCTGAAAAAATTCTAGATTTTATACCCGAAGAACGGCTCGATGACGTAATTTACTTTAATCCAGCCGATATGGATCACCCCATCGCCTTTAATCCACTTGAGCAAGTAGGGGATGAATTCAAACACTTAGTTGCCTCGGGTATTATGGGGGTTTTTAAAAAGATCTGGCCAGACGCTTGGTCGGCTCGAATGGAATATATTTTAAATAACACCCTCTTAGCGTTGCTCGAGTATCCCGATTCCACGCTTCTTGGAATTATGCGGATGTTCTCTCAGCCCAATTATCGAAAAGAAATTGTAGCTGGATTAAAGGATCCTGTTATTAAAGCTTTCTGGGCCGAAGAGTTTTCTAGATATAGTCAACGTTTAGAAACCGAAGCTCTCGCCGCCATTCAGAATAAAGTTGGCCAATTCGTTTCTAATCCGCTGATTAGAAACATTATGGGACAGTCCACTTCGGCTCTTAAGATGCGGAAGATTATGGACGAGGGGAAGATTTTTATCGTTAACCTTTCCAAGGGTAAAATTGGTGAGGACAACTCCGCGCTTTTAGGAGCAATGATTATCACCCGGCTTCAATTAGCCGCGATGTCGAGAGTTGATATTCCAGAAGAAAAAAGACGTGACTTCTTTCTCTACGTCGACGAGTTCCAAAATTTTGCTACAGAATCCTTTGCAAGTATCTTGTCCGAAGCCAGAAAGTATCACCTAAGCTTAACCTTGGCTCACCAGTACATTGGTCAATTAGTCGGCAACGAAAACACCAAGGTGCGCGACGCTATTTTTGGAAACGTGGGGACTTTGGCTACTTTTAGAGTAGGAGCCACTGACGCAGAATTTTTAGAAAAGGAATTCATGCCCGAGTTTGTCCAAAACGATCTAGTTAATCTAGCTAAGCATAACGTCTACATGAAGCTTATGATCGATGGAGTGGCTAATCGGCCATTTTCTGCGGAAACCTTGCCTCCTAATAAAAATTCACTCGTTAGTTATAGGGATGTTATCATCGAAAATTCTAGAAACAAGTATGGCACCCCCCGAAAAACAGTTGATCAAAAAATATCCGGCGAGTGGCTTTCCAACGCCAGCGCTGTTGGTGACAAAATTAATCGGAGAGAAGAAAAATTAGCCTCCGAAATCTTAAAGCCCAAAGATAATCAAAAACCACGACGAGAAACCAGAACCTTTACTGAACCTGGAACTAATAAAAAGACTGCTGATCAAGAAGCAGAAAAGACAGTTCAAAAAGTAGAGCAGAAAGAAGAAGTGGTTGTTCAAGTGGAGGTAAAAAAGTCGTTATCTGAATCAATCGAAAATAAACTTCCGAGTAAAAATAAAGAAGAATCTAGTCGGGAGCCTCGACCACCTCGACCACCAAGAAAAGAAGTTAACATAGAAGATCTCCGTCAATCAATTGCCGCCTCGCTTGGAAAAATGAAAAAAGAAGAACAAGATTTTAAGAAGGCCGAAAAGGATGAAGAAAATTCTAAATTTGATGAAGTCCCCGATGAAATCAAAGAAAATTAAATTTCATCTCCTCACAATTTTTCCGGAAATTTTTGATTCCTACCTCAACGAATCGCTCTTAAAACGTGCTCAAAAATCTCGAATTATTGATGTAAAAGTCTGGAATCTGCGAGACTTTAGTAAAGAGAGGCACGCTAAGGTTGATGACCGACCCTTTGGCGGGGGACCGGGAATGGTTTTAATGTTCGAGCCGATTGAGCAAGCCATAAAAGAAATTAAGTCCAAGAGTAAAAATAAGATTAAAGTCGTCCTTTTCTCGACGAGAGGTAAGAAGCTAGATGGTAGTGTTGCTAAAAAAATGTCTGATTATACGGAATTCATTCTAATCTGTGGACGTTATGAGGGCGTTGATCAAAGAGTAGCGGACTATCTAGTGGACGAAGAAATTTCTATTGGTAATTATGTGCTCTCTGGTGGAGAACTTCCCGCTCTGGTTTTTCTAGAAGCAGTTAGTCGCTTTAAAAAAGGTTTTTTGGGTAAATACGAATCTCTTGAGGAGTTAAAAGGATTTTATCCGGTCTATACCAAGCCCAGTGCAGTAAAAATTAAATCAAAAAAAATAAGAGTTCCTGAAATTTTACTCTCGGGCCACCATAAAAAAATAAAATTATGGCGAGATCAGGAACAGTTGAAGAACAAAAAGCCACTCTAAAAAAAGATTTGGTTTGTTGGGGGAGTTTGGCCTATCTCTTCGGAGTTTATTCTTTTGGTGTGGGGTGGTCTTGGTTTTTTGGCTTACCCATTACTCTCCTTGGAGTTATCTTTTTTGTTTTTAGGCAGGCCAAAAATTCTAAAGAAAAGATTATCTTTATTGCCCTCACTTCCTTTCTTTTTTTAAGTGGAACAATCTATCACGCCACAATGATCAACTTAATTGAATCTAAAAATAATTTCAAAATAGGAGAGGTACAGATCTTTCAAGGTATTGTTTCTAGCGAACCAAGCTTTAGCGAGAAATCTCAACAATTTAAATTGAGATTAGATGGTAAAGAGAGCGGTTCGGTTAATATAATCACAGAGTTAATTCCAGAATTTAAATATGGAGATAGATTAGAAATCAACGGTAGAATAGAAAAAAAAATTTTAACCTGGCGCGCTTCAGAGTATTCCGCATTTTTTCCCAAGATTAATTTTTTAGAGCACAAAAATTCTCTCCGAAGCTATCTAATTCAATTTAAACAATCTTTAATTTCGCCCATTAAAAAATTTCTTGAGCGTGACGAGGCTAGCTTGCTCGCTGGACTTACTCTAGGTGCACGATCTGACTTTAGTTCAAAACTCAAAGATCAAATGGCTAAAAGTGGCACTACGCATATCGTGGCTTTGTCTGGTTACAACATTGCTATTTTAGTTTTGGTCGTAAGTGGTATCTTGAGTAGTTTCATCTCGCGAAAGAAGTTGATTTGGCTAATGAGTCTAATCATTTTTTTCTTTGTGCTTATGGTCGGTGGAGAAGCTTCGGTTGTTCGAGCCGCTCTAATGGCCCTGATTCTCCTTTTGGCTAGACATTTTGGTCGAAAGAATGATCTACTAAACGCCATCATTCTAACTGCCGTCTGCATGGTGCTCTATGATCCTAGTGTTATTAATTTTGATTTAGGTTTCCAACTCTCATTCTTAAGTTTATTAGGCATCATTTATTTAACTCCGTGGATCGAGAATTTATTCATTCGAAAAAAATTAAAAAATAATACTCCGGAAAGTAGTTTTTTAAATTGGAGAGAAAATTTGGCCACTACCATTGCCGCTCAATTGGCTGTTGCTCCTATCATCATTCAAAATTTTAACCAATTCTCCCTTGGTTCTGTGGTCGCTAACGTTTTAATTTTGAGCACGGTACCCTTTGCCATGCTTCTAGGCTTCGCTCTGGTTGTTTTTGGTTCGATTTTTTCTGCTTTTGGTTTTGTTTTAGCGAAAGTTGCCTCGATTCTTTTGGCTTATCAAATTTTGATAATCAAAATTTTTTCACACCTAAGCATAGAAGTGAGCGGGGGATTGATTAGTGGAATTTTCTTCCTACTCTATTACTCGGGATTATTTCTCTTGGTTAGAATAGGTAGGAAGTCAGAGCGATTAGGTTTGGTCTAGCTAAGATGGAGGAGTCTCTTTCTTATTAAAATTGCGCCACTAACTGCTATTATCACGATTAATACATACACTCCCACAATCTCGAAAAAACTATGTGGAACATTTCGGAGCATCCCTAAAATCACTGTAAAAATCCAAGAGATCATCGAGATAGCTCCGCTTGCTATAAGTAAAGGGGCTTTTTTTATAAAGGTAGGGGATTCAGCAAATTTTAATCCCAAATGGTCGTGAATATGCGGAATGTGAATGAGGTGAAAAATTAATCCGTTTATAACAATCACCCCCACAATTAGAAGTTTCGCCAAAAATTTATCCGAAGCAAGATATCGATTTGGATCAGTTAAAACCAATAAAACTCCAGAGATTATAAGTAGAGCCAATCCAGACCAGACTAATTTTCCGCCCAACTTCATAAAACGTAATTCTTGTCGAGTAATTCGCCCATCTTTGATTGTGCTAAAAAACATCGCATCACTCGCAAAAGCTCCTCCGGCGCCGATGATCGCTCCAAAAATATGGCCGATCAAGTAGGTAGTTTTAAAATCTAAAAAATCCAGCATAAACTTAATTATACCAGTTTATTTTTTTTGATTTGTTTTCCCTCATTGCTGGGGGGCAGGCCTGCCTGCCGGTAGGCAGGGAATCGAACCCCGATACATTCCTTACATTGCTGGGGGACAGGGATTCGAACCCCGATACTCGCCTTCAAAGGGCGATGTCCTACCATTAGACGATCCCCCAGCAATGTAAATAATAAA
>CAZLXS010000002.1:8004-41437 GCA_964563735.1 uncultured Candidatus Saccharibacteria bacterium | reverse complement strand
CTTCAAAGGGCGATGTCCTACCATTAGACGATCCCCCAGCAATGTAAATAATAAAAATAAGATGCTTCTACTGCCAGAGGCAGATCCTTCTCCGAAGGAAAAGGCCGCTGTCCTACCGTTAGACCTGCCTACCGCCTGCCTGCCGGTAGGCAGGGCAGGCAGGCGACCCTATCAGCAATGTAAATAATAAACTCAGTGATTAAACAGCTTCTACTTTAGGTGAACCTACTCAAAAAATCAACAATTTGCTACAATTTAAAACATGAATTATCAATCTAATAATCTAAGGAAAGGGCTTTTCGTTGTAGCCATAGTTTTAGTTTTAGCCGTCGCAAGATTAAGCTCGTCTAATCTCACCGAAGCTAGGAACGCTCCAGCGGTGATAGATAATAGCAGTTGCCCAATTGCGCTTGAAAATAGTTTTGAATTAATTAATAAACCAGCCTTGCTTAAATTAAGCATCGACGAATCGAAAAATGTTTTAAAATCTTTAAATACTAGTATTTCGGAGAAGCTTGCGCTCTATCAAAAAACTCAAAGCGTCACCGATAAAAACAACCTCTTAAGTCTTTTAGTCAATCGAAAGCAGGCCTTGGGTCACCTCTCTAAGATCGAATCTGCCAGCGCCGGATCCTATAAGTTGTCAAATCAAGAAACAGTAACGATTGAAAATCTTTTTAGGAATTGTCTAGAAAAAACCAAAGAGCTTAATGGAAAATTAGAAATCCTTATCGCGGACTTTCCTGATAGCAAGAAATCAACTGAAACTTATAAATTAAGAACTAGTACTGGAGAAGTTTTTAATATTTTAGTAAGCGATCCTAATTCTCCTATCACCAAATCAAAAGGTGGATCTAGTATAAAGGTAAGGGGTACTCAGATTGATGACTACATTATTCCTAATGAAATAATCAGTGATAATGGGCCTAGTAGGTCTGATATTGAGATTGGTGGCTCTCAGGCCGGTGATCCAATTCTTGGCAATCAAAGAGTCTTAGCTGTATTAGCTAACTTCCAAGGATCTCCTCAGCCGAATCTCACAAGATCAGGAGTTAATAACCTAATTTTCACTAATTCTAAAAACTATTATCAAGAAAATTCTTACGGCCAAGCTAGTTTAACTGGTACTGTTTTGGCGGGGCCATCGGGAAGTGATTGGTATACTATTCCAATCAATCAAACTTGCGATTTTAACTCTGTTTTAAACGCGCTTATTCCTCTAATTGATTCAACCGTAGATTTCCATCAGTACGACTATTTAGCCGTAGTGTCTCCGTTCGGTCCAGCTTGTGGGTGGTCTGGAATTTCTACCATTGGCAAAATAACCGTGGAAACTAATGAAGGTCCAGTTTCTATTGGAACATCATTTATGCTTGCGAGCTATATGACAAATCACTTTGTTTTTTCTCACGAAATTGGGCACGCTTTCGGTGAGAGGCATGCTAGTTTCTGGTCTTGTGGTAGTAATCCGATCAACAGCAATTGTTTAATTGATGAATACGGCGATCTCTATGATGTAATGGGCGGATCTTTTATTCCTGGCCACTTCAATGCCCTTCATAAGGAATATGTTGGTTGGATGGGTGGCGGACGAATTCAAAATGTCACTCAAAGTGGAACTTACACCCTAGAACCAATTGAAACTAATCTAGGTGGGTTTAAAGCTTTAAAAATCCAGAGGTCAGCGAACGATTATCTTTTTATAGAATATCGCCAACCAATTGGAGCAGACAATTCTATCGGCACTAATAGTAATGTGTTCTCTGGTGTCACTATGCACACAATAAAAACCGCATCTGGTTTCGCACCGAATCAATCCCTGCTTATTGATCCAACACCACCCGGCAGTAATTTAAACGTAGCGCTTGAGGCTGGTGGAGTGTTCGTTGATCCACTGAGCGGAAACATTATCGGGGTTTTAAGTGCTGATCCAGAGCACGTCACTCTAGATGTTAATTTGATCAAAACAGATTTTACCTCTCCGGTTGTATCAATTACCGAACCAATTTCCAATAGCTCCGTTCCCCAAGACGCAACTATCAAGGTTTCAGCTACAGATCAGGGTGGAATTAGTAAGGTAGAATTTTTTCAAATAGTTGGATTTGGGGAGAATGGTTTCCTCGCGCTAGACAATATTTTTCCATTTGAAGCTCTAGTCCATTTCCCAACTATTGGCGCAAAAACCATCTATGCCGAAGCCACTGATCTAGCTGGAAACAAGGGGGTTTCCATGGGAATTCCACTCACTGTAATCGAAGGTCCTATAGGAGTTTGTGGCGATGCTGATGGTGATAATGGGGTGAATATCTCCGACGCTGTTTACTTAATCAACTATATTTTTAACGGCGGTCCTGCTCCAAGAGGGGATAATTATTCCGATGCGAATGGCGACGGCATGATTAACATCTCGGACGCTGTCTATCTAATCAACTATATTTTTAGTAGTGGACCAACTCCGGTTTGCAGTTAAACCTAATCTAGTTTTAAAGAAGAATAATCCACAGTCCAAAGAATCTGGATTGAGTGTTTTAGTGCTACAATTAGAGAAATGCCGTCTTTTCTAGACAAAAGAAAAAAAACGGGCTTTTTTGATTTGAAAAAAATCTCAAAATTCTTGTTAGGAGAAAACGATTCTCACGTCGTTGATTTAAGGAAAAATAAATTTTTACCTTACAAAAAAGCCGCCTTTATCGGATGCAGTGTTCTCGTCGGATTAATTATTATTATCTTAGCCAATAAAGTTTTCACTCACGCCGAAATTGCTGATTTTAGTCCTCAAACCTGTTTAGGTAGTTGGGAAAACCCAGAGAAAGCTCAGGGCGAATCCGAAAGTATAAAAAACTCCGAGATTGCCTTAACCGAAGATAATTCTGCTGTTTTGAAAAACAAGACTGACCAAATTTTTTGCGGTCAATTTTTGCCAGATAATTTTAGTGGACAAGGCAACGTTGTGAGCGCCGGCTTAACCTTGGTTTGGCGAGCTGAAAATCTAGTAGAAGCAGAAACATTGTTTAATGAATCGCTTGAAGTTATTGAAAGTAATGAAAATAAAGTTGATGAAAAAATAGAGCCTGTAAGCGAAGATTCGGAAAAATCAGCGCTCTGGAGAATTCCTCTCGTATCTCATGCACTCGCCGAAGAATCAGAGCCAAGTAGTGATACGCCGGTCATCACCCAAAAAGAAGAACCAAGCTCCATAGCTCCACAAAATCCCGAAGTTCCAGAGGAAAAACCAGGAGAAAAACCCGAGTCAAACGAACTAGACCAATCAAGTGATCCAGTTGTGATACCGTCTATTATCGCTCCACTCGAACCAGTAGAGCTAAAAGAAGATCAAGGTGATCAATCAGCTACCTCAATCGAACCGGTTGTAGAGAATCAGATTCCACTTCCAGAATATATTCCACCGGCGCCAGATAATAATTTTCTTGAAGTTCGTTATAGTCTAGATGGTTCAAATTGGCTCTCCGTGGGCAAGGTTAATCCTCTTAATTTTCAGAATCTCACTCTTCCTCTGCCAAAATTAAGTTGGGCGGAGTTATCAAAAATTCAAATTAGTCTTATCGGAATCGACACCACTCTGGAGAAACTACCTAAAGTTTATCTAGATGGAATGTTCATAGAAGTTAATTACGAGATTCCATCCATCATTAATCCAGAAAACAAAAAACCAAGCGAAACCGGAAAGGTCATTACCAATGTTATTCTTCCAAACGGAGTTCAGGTCATCACTCTTCCGGAAAATCAAGATCTCTCACCGGTCCGAGAAGGCGGAACCTATGGATCAAACGAAAACCCAAGTTTTGATTTAGATCTAGACGCTCTTCCAGCTCCACCATCAATCGAAGCTCCAATTCCCGAAGAGGATTCGAATAATCAATTAGATCAAGGAGGCGATAATCATCCAGAAAATCCTGAAATTCTAAACGCGCCGGTATCGGCGCGTCCTTCGGTTCAAAAACAATTATGGCAATTAGTGCGCGATGGTCGGGGATTACTCGATTTTTTTAAAGTTAAAAAAGCTACCGCTCAAACAGGAGAGGGCGAACTTCTTACCGCCGACAACCCCATTGCCGTTCAAATTTTTGATCCCAAAAATAAATCTACTAATTTCCACCCCACTATTCTTACTGTCAACAATCGACTACGGATTAGTGTTGCTGAGCCAGAAAGATTTTTTCGCCCAGGAAAATATAAAATGAAAATTTGGATTTTACGGAACGGTGTGGTTTATACCACCGAATCGGATTTTTCTTGGGGAGTTTTAGCGGTAAATAGTAATAAATCCATTTTTAGTCTTGGCGATGAAGCGGAGCTTCATTTTGGAGTTCTAGATGACGGAGGTCACACTATTTGCGATGCAGAAATAAATCTAACCATTACAACTCCTGCAGGTTTAAAAATTTTTCGAAATACTAATGATGGCTCCATAGAAAGATCAGCTTCCTGTGGTCCGAATAGTGGGGGAAGTCCAATTCCAGATTACAAAACTTCCATTTCCAATCTATCCGAAATCGGAATCTATCGTTTAAACATCAATGCGCAAACTAAGAACGGCCCTCGTTCCATTGAGGAACAATTCTCCGTAGAAAATCCACCGCGTTTTGATGTAGAACGAAGCGCTCCGACGCGTACCTACCCCCCCGACAAATATACTGTCACGATAAAAATAAAAGCCAACGAAGATTTTGACGGCATAGTAGAAGAATTTGTCCCAGCACTTTTTGAAATCACTGATTCCAATGATTTTAATATAAGGGGGGAGAAGGATAATTCGGAAACCAAGGTGCTCCAGTGGAATCTAGATTTAAAGTCAGGAGAAGGCAGGGATTTGGTTTATGAATTTAAAGGCCCCGACATCAGTCCGGAATTATTTAAGCTCGGTGCATTAAAATTAAAAAATAATGATCCCGACATTGAAGTCTGGCAAGAATCAAGGCAATGGCAAATCGCCTCGGATGCTGTGGTCAACACTGGAAGTTTGCTCGCCTATAGTGATACTACTGATGTTGACAACGTTAACGTTCGCTTCCTAACAACAACAAGCACATGGAGCGCAGAAGCTACCTCAATAGATACGACAGCAGAAACATCTCAGGTACAACACGTTGTTGTTCGCGCTTCTCCAACCAGAAATGAATATTTAGTTGGAAATCTTAAAGACAATGGACGACTCGATATTACAAGATACAACGGAACTAGTTGGTCTAGTATCATAAGTATTGCTTCTACAACCTATACTCAGGTCTGTAATACCGTATTTGGGTCATGTAATCAATCATTTGACATCGCCTATGAACAATTATCCGGTCGAGCATTTATTGTATACACAAAAGATGTAGCGAGAGCTACAGGGGCAGTAGCAGAAAGTCTTTATTATATAACTTGGGATGGAAATGTATCGAGCACAGAAAATAGTTTTAATTTTTGCTTCGTTGCGGGAAGCTGTTCTTCTCTTATTTCTCCTGGTTGGGTTCGTTTGGTGCCAAAGGGAGAACATCTAACCAACAATCGTTCTAATGAGATATTAATTTTGAACATTAGTAATGCTAAGGATATCTATGCCGGAGTTTGGGATGGTTCTAGTGTTATCTCTACAACAACAATCACGGTGAATGCTTTTTCTGCTAGTGGGCGTCCATTTGATGGCGCTTGGGAAACTCTATCAGGAAACGCTGTCGTAGTTTTTGCTTCAAGCTCAGCCACTTCTACTACCCCCTTCTCGTATAAAAAATTAGTAAACGGGGTTTGGGACACAACCAGCACTCTTATGCCTGCAATCACAGCTAGTCGTGGTATCTGGGTTGTTATGGATGGAGATCCACAAAGTGACAGAGTAGCTGTTGGTTTAACTTCCAGCTCAACAGCTACGATGGGCTGGCCAGCGATCTGGAAGGCCACCGGCACTGCAGCCTGGAATTTAGGGACAGGAGATACATCATTAGAAGACAAAGCCGCAGTAGGCGTAACTGTGGCTTGGGAAAGATTTGGGACTGGCAATAGTACCTCCACTGCTCTAATTATTTACAACGATGATGCCGCAGCCGATGCAGCTGATTTTGTAACCTGGACTCCAGGCGGTGGATTTTCAGCCGTTGCTGATATAGCAAGTGGCTGGACCGATGACGGAGCAAATAGAAAATTAATTCCATCGCCTAATGATGATGAAATGATGCGGGTTGGAGTAGATAGTGATAATGATCTAAGAACTCATAGGTGGGATGGTGGGGCATTCACTACTAGTGGTTTATCTGCCGAATTGGGTACTCGAGTCGCTAGTTCTGGGGATAGCAATACTGTTATCTGGGAAAATAATGGATTTGATTTTGCCTACAAGCCATATTCCCCATGGTCTTTAAACTGGCGACTATACAGTGGAACTTCTACTGCGGGAAGTCCTTCTCCAGCCCTAGCAGCAGAAAACACTTCGGCTACTATAAGTGGCGTAGCTGGTCAGGTTAGATTACGTTTTAATATGGCAGAGCTAGGGGGAAACAGTCAAACCGATTCCAGAAAAAAATTGCAATTCACTTCCAGTACTACCCCTGATGCATCGTCAACAATTTGGACGGATGTTGGTAATGTCGGCAGCTCAACTATATGGCGATATTTTGACTGTAATACTGGAGCTGCTACTTGCGATGATGGAGAATTAATAACCGGAGGAACTCTGCTTAGTAGCTCAACGGTAAGTGGTTGGTGGACCACAAGTAATAATGCCGCAGCGAACGCTAATATGGATCACGCCTCAACCACTATTCTTGAACTAGAATTTTCCATTGAAGCTAACAATACCGAAAGTAACCAGATTTATTTTTTTAGGATGTATGATGTAGGTCAAGATTCTCCAGTCTATCGTCAACAAACCAGCTGGCCAGCCACCCCGTGTGTTGATAATAGTGTCTGTACCTACCCATCTATCTACACATCAGCCACAGACACAAATCCCAATCTTTCTGCCACTTCGTTAAATCATGGAAATGTTATCACCCTAACCCCAAACACTACCACTACTATCGTGGTTAATTTTACATTAACCGATGGCAGTGGTTGCTCCGATGTTTTTACGAGTGGCAATGTCACTACCACCGTCTATCGCTCTGGGCTTAGTTTTGATTGCTCAGAAGATCCCTTAAACTGCTATCGAGTTACCACTACTACCAATAACTGTGCTGGTGGAGCTTCTGCTAATGCAACCGCCACTGTAGATATTTATTATTTTGCTCAACCAACCGACACCAGCTCGTCTTTTTCCGGCGAAAATTGGATCGCCAAAGTTGAAGCTAGAGATTCGAGTAGTAATCAAACCAGTAGTACTGCCAGTGGAGTTGAGTTAAATACTCTCGTTGCTATAGAAGTTGGAACTAGTAGCATAAACTATGGCCAAGTAAATTCTAATTCCAATACTGGTCAGAAAAATCAAATAGCTCCAATCAAAAATGCCGGCAATGCAACGTCGTCTGCACTGGTTCGAGGTACCGCTCTTAATTTTAACGCCAACTCTATCGTCACCTCCTCGCAACACTTTGCCACTTCAACTTTTATCTTTGGCGGAACAGAACAACAACTAAGTGGAACCAATAGCACAATTAGTGGAATTTCTTTGCCGGCCTATCAAAAAATCCTCAACCATCTTGGTTCTTGGTCTACTACTACGGTTTTGCCTTATATAAATGCTCAACATTCTTCTTTGGCATATAATAACTATCTATATATTTTTGGAGGTGACACTGGAGTCTCAGGTGGTGTTACATCAACAATTCTCTATGGATCTATAAATAGTTCTACCGGAGCCATTTCATCTTGGAGTAATACTACCAAGCTTCCAGCCGCATTAATTCGTCCGGTTCTTACTGTGTACAATGGGAGGTTATATTTAGTCGGAGGAAGTACCTCCACTTCGCCAACCCACACCGCAGGAGTTTATGTTACAGATATAAATTCCAACGGAACCATTGGTTTCTGGAACGCTTCCCTTTTAGATGATTTACCTAATGCCCTAGGTAATCATAGTATCGTCGCAAAAAACGGCTATATCTATGCGATCGGAGGAACTCCTGTTGGGAGTACTGCCACCTCCACAGTTCTCTATGCTCCAATTGACTCTAGTGGGTTGATTGGTACTTGGTCCACAACCACCGCTCTACCCGTAGCTCGAAAGGATCATACTTCCTACGAAAGAAACGGGAATATTTATGTGTTTGGTGGGAGAGCGCCGTCTGCTGTCACTTCGTCTATAATTTACGCCCCCATTAATTCGGATGGGACTCTGGGAAGTTGGGTTACTGCCAGCACGCCTCTTCCATCCGCATATACCACCTTCAATATTCTTTCGAATTCTAAAGATTCTTTTTATAGCTTAGGAGCTCCTGGATCAACCTCTACTTATGCTTATCTCTCAACTATATCTGGGACAAGTTTTAACTGGGCCACCAGTACCCCAGTTCCTATTTTTCCTAATTCAAACTTTCTTGATCGAGCTTTAGTCACTTACAATGGATATTCTTATGTCAGTGGGGGAGCGTATACAGATGGTGGAGAAAATTATCTAGCTACCTCATCAGTTTTTTACGCGCCTACATTTAATGACCGAAGTAGCAGTGATATTTTCTGGGGTGTTGAAGTTCCAGCCGGAAATCCAACCGGAACCTACTCGGGAACCATTACTTTTTCTGGATCTTATAGTCCTTAAATAGTTATCCACATATTCCGCAAACCACAAAGTGCTATAATAAAACTAAGATGAAAAAATTCATAGAAAACCAATCTGGAAAGGCCGGTTTGTTTATTATATTTTCAATCGGCATTATTAGTTTCTTGGGAATTTTTCAAACCTTCTTTATAGATTTAAATCAGAATCAAAACAGTATCAATTATGCTATAGCGCAAGCCGCTTCGAGTACCGTCACAGCCAGTACCACCGTTATAGTCGGAAATGCAAGCCCGCTCGTCACAGCCGTCACCCTTAATAATGGTGGAACAATCACGCTTACTCCAAACGCCACTACTGCGATTAGCGTTGCCGCCACCATCACCGACTACAATGGTTGTACTGATATCACCGGAGGCACTAGCACCATCTTGGTTTATCGTTCTGGGGTTACCTCCTCAACCTGTATGACAACTGCAGATAATCGAAATTGTTACATACTAACTACGTTTACTGCCTCAAGCTCCTGCAGTGCTGGAACCCAAAACGTCACCACCACCTTTGGAATATATTATTTCGCCGATGCAACCAATGGTGCTAGCTCTACCTATCCGTCTCAAAACTGGATGGCTACACTCGTCTTCAAAGATCCAACCAATGCAACGGGAAGCGCAGATTCTTCTGGGGTGGAATTAAATGTTTTAACCGCTATTAATGTCACCACTTCGTCAATCAATTATGGAACTGTTCCAGCTAACACTAATACTGGGTCTACCAATCAAACGGCCACGAGTACCAATGCCGGAAACTCAACCACCACCCTCAAGCTCTCTGCCATCTCCACTTTAACTAATGGGTCCAATAGCATTAGCACATCTTCCCAACACTACGCCACCTCCACATTCACCTATGGTGGAGCTGAACAACTCCTTCAAGAAACCGCTACCGATGTCACTGGTTCCACTATGGCCATTCCAACCAGCACCACCAACGTCACGAAAACTACATTTTGGGGTTTAGCTGTACCACCAGCCACCGCAACCGGTACTTACACTGGAGTTAATCTCTTTACCTCGGCTTGGTCAGGTTAATAATTAAAAAGAGAATTTGCACCCTAAGCTATAAAGGTATAAAATTCTCCTATAAGAACGATGCCTTTTGAATTAAAAAAAGCGATCATTTTATTGATCGGGCTGGTGTCTCTGGTTTTGTTCGCTCTAAATCCGACCCTAACTTCGGCTGCTTTCGGAGTTTCTCCGCCATTCGTTGGTAGTGGGCACCTTGTTCCGGGATCAAAATACATCCAAACCATCTATCTGGTTCAAGATAATCCATCCGAAGATTTGAGGATTATAACTAATCTTCAAATTAACGACCGAGTTAAAAATTGGTTTGTGATAAATGGCGGAAAAGAAATGATCATCCCCAAGGGAGTTCGACAGTATCCGGTTGAAGTGGTTATTAATGTTCCCAAAGGAGCTGATTTAGGAGTTTATAAGGGTTTAGTTAATTTTTCTGGAATGCCTCTGGATAAAACTGGTCAAATCACTATTGCTTTAGGCGTAGAGGTTAAGATCGGTTTTACAGTGGGCGAGGGGATTTTTCGAGAGTACGAGATGCCCGTTGTAAATCTCTTGGATATTGAAGAAGGTTGGTCTCCTCGAGTTCAGGTTAAGTTTGTTAATAATGGAAACGTTCCCGAAGCAATTGATAGCGCCACCTATGAACTTTTTGACCAATTTGGGAGTATTCGTCTCGCCTATATTCAAAAAAATGAAGGATTTAAAGAAGTCGAACCATTTTCAAGTGAAGAATTTCTTTTTGAATTTCCGATTAATCTCTATTTGGGGGTAGGGGATTATTGGGGCTCAGTAAGTTTCGTTAAAGAAGGCAAGGTTATTGGTCAACAAAGAACAGTTTTTAAAGTTTTGAAGGCCGGATCTCTTTCTGGGCCATTCTCTAAAATTATTAATCACCTAAGTAGATTCAAGATTTACTATCTGGGCGTCTTGGGTGTATTAATAATCGCCTTTATTTTCTATCGAAGATTCAAAAATAAAAAAGGTAGATGAACCAAAAAGATAGATGGTTTTTATTCCTAATAGTATCGGTAGGAATTATTCTTCTATCTTCTTTTGAAGTTAAATCCCAAAACAACATCAACGTCAACACCTCTGCTATTGTTTCCTCGACAGCCGTTTTAACTCAGGCTAATTATCGTTGGTATAGAAACGAGGATGCTCTCACGCCCACAATTCCTCTCTCGAGTGAAAATACAGGAACTAGCACCCCAACTACAAATGGAACGCTTCGCCTAAGGATCAATCTCGCCGCTGGAGAGTTAATTGGTGCCGGAACCACTCTTAAGCTCCAATATTCTGACGTCTTAGGTGGAACTTATACCGATCTAAGTAGCTCTAGCGCTTGGATTTTTTTTGATAACCCTAGTGTAGCTGACGGCCAGATTATTGTTGACAATCTACTCTCTAACTCTACCGTCGGAGAGTCTTATGGAGAATCTAATCCATCCGCCGCTAGTCCATCCGCTATCAACCCCACTGAATACGGAGAGTGGGATTGGGTTATCCAAAACAATTCAGCCAATCAAGATTCTAATTGGTATTTTAGGGTTGTTTACTCTTCAGGCACCCTGCTTAGCGCCTACAATCGATACCCAACGCTCATTGCAGCAAGCACCACTACTCCTAGCGGTGGTGGAGGATCTGGTGGTGGCGGGGGAGGGGGGAGTAATAGCGGTGGAAGCACTGGCTACATTTCTCCAATAAATCCAGAGCCAGATATTGTAAAACCTAAACCACGATCACCCTGCGATAATCTCAAGCTCCAGATCGTTGATTTAAATGGAGATTGTCGAGTTGACATCGTTGATCTCTCAATTCTTCTGTATTATTACAAAAAAACTGGAAGCTCCATTTCTAGATTCGATTTTAACAGCAACCGAATTGTCGATTTTCCAGATATTTCCATTATGATGTACTACTGGACAAAATAAGATGATCCAAATATTTAAAAAAATTATCTACGCCCTATTTTTTATTGCTTTGTTTTTTGGTTTAAAAGTTTTTGCTCTAGAAAACTACGCTTCGATTTATTTCAAAACCGAAGTAAACCCAGAAATCAATCGGATTTCAGAAATAAGCGTGCTAATCGATTCAACTCAACCGATCAACGCTTATTTGTTCGAAATTTTATATAATCCCGAAGAAATTCATATTCAAAGCGTGAATACTGGTGGATCTATTATTGATGTAAAACAAAGCGAACCAAAAATAAACGGGGATGGAAAAATTAATGTGAGTGGGGGCAGTACAAACCCCTTTTCTGGACAAAAAGGGCTCCTGCTTAGTCTTAATGTTCTACCAATCAAACAAGGATCTATCGATCTTCAAATAAAAAATGCTTCCCTTTATCTAGCTAATGGAAAAGGGACTAAAATTATTCCCAATCTTAAAAAGATTACATTCAATGCTAAAAATTCAAACAACATTAATCAAGAAGAAACAAGTATAGATAGGGTTGCTCCCATCATAGAATTCGCAGAAATCTCTAAAGACCCCATCACCCCCAGTCAAAATCTTTTAATTTTTAAAGTTAACGATCTAGATTCAGGAATTAAATCAATAACCGCAGAAAGAAAGCAGTGGTTTAGTTGGAGCAAAGCACAAGAGATCATAAATCCAACTTCAATCTCTAAAAATGTCTGGTCTGTTAGGATTATCGTAGTTGATTGGTCTGGGAATAAAACCGAAACCATTGTATATAATTGGCTAGCTTTTTGGATTAATCTTCTGCCTGTTCTTATTTTGCTCCTTATCTTCGTTATAATAGTTATAAACAGGATTATTCGGAAAAAACAAGCTATAATAAACAAGTAATGAGGCGTAATCTATTTCCGCCGCACTCAATCTTTTTGAGCGTTTTTCTAGCTCTGTTTTTTGTATTTTTTAATTTTCATCAAACTAGTGGAGCGGGGAGTGGGCAGGCCTCTATTTTTCTTGGTCGTGCAGATGGAACCTACACAGTGGGTAGCACCTTTACAGTTTCGATTTACGTGAATACCGGTGGACGTTCGGTTAATGCAATCGAAGCCAACTTAAGTTTTCCAGCCGACAAGATACAAGTAGTTAATCCGACAGCCGGTAAATCTCTTATTCAGATCTGGGTTAATCAACCCAGTTTCTCTAATTCTGAAGGAACGCTTAAATTTCAGGGCGCCATTCCAACCCCCGGTATTAATACCGAATCAGGGGTCATCTCTACGGTCACCTTCCGAGTTAAAGATACTGGAACAGCCATTATAAAAGTTTTGGATTCTTCTAGGGTCCTTCTAAACGACGGGCAGGGGACTGATATCTTGGGTCAACGAACTGGTGGAGTTTATAACCTTATCCTGCCTCCGCCAGCTGGCCCAGTTGTTGTCTCTCCCACTAATCCGGATCAAGAAAAATGGTATAGGAATCAATCGGTTGTTTTACGCTGGGATGGCATTCCCGCCACCACTGGGTTTAGTTATGTCTTAAACAATTCGCCAATTGACGATCCAGACGACATCTCCGAGGGATTAAAAACTTCTATTACCTACAACGATCTAGCTGATGGAATTTATTATTTCCATATTAAATCTCTGCGCGAAGGAGCTTGGGGAGGAGTCACTAGCTATGCTATAAAAATAGATAACACTCCACCAGCCGAATTTGAAACCGAAATTTCTCCCAGTGATCGAACTATTAATCAATATCCAATTTTAAACTTCATTACTACTGACAAATCATCTGGAATTAATCACTACGAGATAAAAATCATTTCTCTTACAAACAATAAGGATACGGAAAACTTAACCCCATTCTTCATCGAGGCCACCTCGCCCTATACTCAAAAATTTGAATTAGGCAAATACGAAATTATTACGAGAGCCTATGACGAAGCTGGGAATTATTTTGAAAATTCTAAAAAATTAACTATCACCAATAAGACTTTAGAAATTATTAATGGCCAAGGCGTAAGAATCAAAGGCAATTTCACCATAGATTGGCCTATCGTTTGGGTTATCCTTCTTCTCATTATTGCTCTTCTCGGCTATCTAGGTAAAAAAGTTTGGGGCTGGCACCGCCAGATCGAAGAGTTGCTCCAAGCTGGACCCCTAAAACATCCAAATCTAATCAATAAAGTTGAGCTCTTGCGCGAAAAACAAAAAAATTACAAATCAGACAATCTGATCAAAATTATTATCCTTGGTCTTATCTTGGGGAGTTTGTTCTATGGCAATATAAAAAATACCTCAGCTCAGACCGAAACATCCAATCCTCTTCGGGTTGAACCGCCCATCGTTAGCTTGTTCCCCAAGAACATCTCCAACGATGAAATCCTTTATATTGGAGGTTTTTCTAATGTACCAGAAGCCGAAGTAATTATTTACATTCAAAACATTGAAACCGGCACCGCTCAAAGTCAGAGCATCAAGACCGATTCCAAGGGTGCTTGGTTCTACTCTGCTCCCAAATTCCTAGAAGCTGGTAAGTACGAAATTTGGACCCAATTAAAACAGGGCGAAGAATTAAGTCCACCTAGCTCTAAACATGAATTAGAAATATCCAAAACCGCCATCCAAATCGGAGAAAGTAGGGTTAGTTTCGAGAAGCTCTACTTAGTCATCTTGGGTGTTGGTGGCCTTATTCTTCTCATCCTAATAATTTTTATTCTCTACCACCTAATTGGCCAAAAAACCAAAAAGCGTAAAATCTTAAAAGAAGTTCGTGAAGCCGAAGAATCAGTCCGAAGAGGTTTTGTTGTTCTTCGTCGCGATATCGAAGCCGAATTGAGTTTAGTTCGTAGAATGAAAGCTACCAAAGAATTGGCCACCGAAGAAAAGCTAAGGGAAGAACAACTCTTAAAAGACTTAGAAACGGTTACTGCTTATATTGGCAAAGAAGTTTGGGATATTGAGAAAGAACTCTAGATGTCTAGATGAGTTCAACCACCTTCTTCCCCTCGTATTGAATTTTTCTAAGCTTTAGTTTTCCTTCAAACACAGAAGCCTCAATAAGTTTCATTCGCTTGCCATTTTTTAGCGTCCAAGCTCCGGGTTCTGGATTAAAAGCTTTAATTTTTCGATCAAGTAGAAGAGCTAATTTATGATCAGCCCCAGAAAATGCTTTTTCTAAATCTGTTTCAGTCAAAAAAGCATCCGCAGTGGAGAATTTTTTTGTAGAAGTAGCCGATTGTTTGTCTTGCTCTAGTGGTTTAATTAAGCCCTCTTTAAATTTGGGGATAGTTTTTAGGAGTAAATCTGCTCCTAAATTTGCCAAAGCAGATTCTAACTCCAAATAATCAAAATTATGATTTAAATCAAATTTTTCTTGAATCAATACTGGACCATCATCAACTCCGGCTCCTAATTTATAGAGTGACACTCCGGTTTGCTTGTCACCATTTAAAATAGCCGCTTGGATTGGCGCAGGACCTCGCCACAAGGGTAAGAGTGATGGGTGTACGCCAATAACACCAAGAGGTAATTGATCGATCAGGGCTTGTGGAATAATTTTTGCATAAGCCGCCACTACGCCGAAAAGGGGATTAGCCTTTTTAAGGTCGAATCCTCTCAGATTTTCCGGTTGCAGAACTTCTATCTCTGGTTTTAATTTTAAGACTACCTCTTTGGTCGGTGGTTTAGTTAGAATTTTTTTTCGGCCGAAGGGTCGATCTGGATTAGCAATTAAAATCTTCGGGGCTAGATTATTTGCAATTAATTTTTCCAAAACAATCGAAGCAAAACGAGGGCTCCCAAAAAAAACATAGTTATCCATCCTAAATTTTAAGTTTTTTGGTTTTTCGTATCGAAAATATCAATCGCTCGATCAATAAATAGCTTTCCATCTAAATGTTCCACCTCGTGCTGAAAAACATGAGCCAAAAGACCCCAAGCCTTTATCTTTAGGGGTTTTCCCAACTTATTCAATCCAGATAATTTAACTTCAGAAAATCGTTCAATTCTTCCGTATTTTTTTGGAACACTTAGACAACCTTCTTCAAAGATAATTTTTTTGGCCTTCGGTGTTTTTTCTAATTTCGGATTAAAAATAGCATATAATTTTAAAACTCCATCATTATCCGGAACTTCAGCCACAAACATTCTCCAACTAAGTCCCACTTGATTAGCACTGAGCCCAACGCCTCTTGCTTCGCGCATCAATCTACGCATCTCCAAAATCAAAAGATTTAAGTCGTTCTTTGAGAGAATTTTTCCATCAATCTCCGCTCCACCAAGTTTTGAAAAAACAAATTCTTTAGTTTTTGCCCTTAAAATCTTTGTTTCTTTTGGATTTTGGACTGTGATTATTTTTTTTAAGTTTTGATCTAGTTTCATCGCTAGTTATAATTCTCATAAAGTAGGCTCCCAGATTTTTAATATTCTTTCGTTCAGCCACCGATCTAGCTAATCCGATTAGTTTATCTTGGTCCTTTTCTTTGGCTAATTTTATATATAAAGCTTTATGTCTGTTGTCGTTTAAAATCTCTGCAATCTGCAAACCCACCAACTGGTGCTTCTGATAAACCCTTGATTCTTTGGCCTTTTTCTTTAGATTTGCTATATAATCGTCTCCGGTTATCACTAAGAAGATTGTATTGCATAATCAAATCAAGATCAAATTAACCCCGGATTTGTTAGATTAAAGAATTTTGGCTATAATCGGGCTTAAAGCTCATGAAAAAAAATCTAACCACCACCGCTGTCATTGTCTCGGTCACCATTCTAGTGATCGGATCATTTTTTATTGGTTTTAAATCAGGAGAGAGGTTTCCTCAAAATATCCAGATCTCCGAAGTTAAAAATATTAACTCCAGCAGCACTCCCGCTGACTTCAAACTCTTTTGGCAAGCTTGGGATAAAATCAGCAAATTTCATATTTCTGGCGAAAAAATTTCTTCAGAAAACAGGATTTATGGAGCCATCTCCGGTATGATTGCCTCGATGGGGGATCCATATTCTCAATTTTTTAGCCCGGAAGACGGCAAAAAATTCGAAGAAGATGTTCAGGGTCATTTTGGTGGAATCGGAGCTGAAATTGGCATTAGGAAGGATCAACTCACCGTCATCTCTCCCCTTAAAAATTCTCCCGCTAGCCAAGCCGGCTTAAAACCAGGAGACAAAATCATAGAAATCAACAAAGAGGCTAGTTATGGATTAACCATTGACCAAGCCGTTAGCATGATTCGAGGACCAATTGGTAGCACGGTTAATCTTTTAATTTTTAGAGATGATTGGGATAAGCCCAAAGAATTTTCCATTAAGCGAAATACGATCGTAGTCCCAACAGTTGAATTAGAGCTGAAAAATAATATTGCTCATCTTTCTATCTTCAGCTTCAATCAAAACACCTTAAGCTTGACCGAAACGGAAATTAACAATGCCCTAAGCCAGGGTGCGAAAGGAATTATCCTTGATCTTCGCAACAACCCAGGCGGATATCTTGATGTTGCAGTTGATCTAGCTGGCGCCTTCCTTGAGAAAGGGGATATTATTGTTAAAGAAGAGTCACGAATCAAAGAAGAATCTAGGGTTTACAAAGCATCCAAAGACGGAGAATTAAAGGACTTCCCAGTTGTTATTCTAGTGAATGGTGGTTCTGCCTCAGCTTCCGAAATTTTAGCCGGAGCCCTTCACGATAATCGTTCCATTAAATTAATTGGAGAAAAAACTTATGGCAAAGGGACTGTCCAAACACTTGAAGACTTAATCGACGGATCTAAATTAAAGATAACTATTGCTCACTGGGTTTTACCAAGTGGAAAAATTCTAGAAGGCGACGGCATTGCTCCAGACATCGAAGTAGGGGAATCAGAAGATCCAGAAAAAGATCCTCAACTAGACAAAGCTTTTGAGATCATAAAAACAAAAATTAAATAAATGAAGGTTATTTTGAATCAAGATATTCCAAAATTAGGAAAAAAATTTGATCTCAAGGAAGTCTCTGATGGTTATGCTAGGAATATGCTTTTCCCCAAAAAATTAGCCGTTCCAGCCGATGAAATTTCGGTTAAAAAAATAAACCTAATTCTCCAAACCACCAAAAAAGAAGAACAAGATTTTTTAGAGCATTTAAAAGCGGTTGCTCTTAATTTAAAAAAAGCTCCGCTGATTTTTAAGTTAAAAGCCGACGACAAAAATCATCCCTTTGGCTCTGTTTCCAAAGATCAGATCCAAAAAGCTCTCCAAAAAAATAAATTATTAGATAGCACTAAAATCGAGATAAAACTAGAGCGCCCCATTAGAACCTTCGGCGAACACGAAATCGAAGTTCATTTTAAAAAAGGAGTCTCCGCAACCCTAAAGATTAGAGTAGAGAAAGAAGCGTGAATGACTAACTAAGAATTTTTAGTTTCTAAATATTTTTAAAATTAATTATTGGAGTTTCACTTGTCCCGAGCTTTGTCGAGAGATTAGAAATCAGTAATTAGGGATTTCCGCCTGAGGCGGATCCCTGCCTACCGCCTGCCTGCCGGTAGGCAGGGACAGGCAGGCTCCTCCAGGGGAATTGGCTATTGGCTAATTCTTACACCACATTCACCACCGTCGCTCTTCTAGATTTTCCATCAAACCTCTGCTTGATTTTAGAAGTAAATTTAATTACTCCATCTCGAAGTGCAAAAAGAGTATCATCGCCTCCACGGCCGATATTTTTACCGGGCAAATATTTTGTTCCTCTCTGACGAATAATAACCTGACCAGTTAAAACCCTTTCTCCATCCTGAATTTTTACTCCCAATCTCTTGGATCGAGAGTCGCGACCTAACTTAGTAGAGCCGCCCGATTGAGTATGTGCCATATTTTTCTAAATTTTTTATTTAATAAATTTGGGTACCTCACCAATCTCCATTAGTCTAAAAAAGGCAAAATACCACACTCCTTTACAGTTTTAAGTCCAGACTATTATATTATATAATCTAGGGAAATGTCAAAAGTAGGGGAGTGGGCCTCCAAAAACAAACGTCAAATTACCCTCCTAATCATTACTTTTTTGGTTGTTTTTTTAAGTTTTGGCTCCGGCTATTTAATCAGCCGAGAATTAAACCACGCCCCCATTATTATCCAAAAATGCTCCACACCATAAGTAAAGATAGGGTATAGCCACTAGGGTTTAGGGTATAAAATTCTTTTAAGAAGTTGGATGTGAGATGTTCTAAGTGTTCTAAATGAGGCGAGTATCGGATGTTTTTGAATTAAAAATTCAGAAGTTATTATGCCGGAGGCAGATCCTCCTTCGGAGGAAAAATTAAAACGATCGAAGGGATCCAATATCTAGAACCATCTCAACAATTTTAAATTTTTAAAATTAGTTATTGGGATTTGGTTAGAAATTAGTAATTAGACATTAGAAATTCTTAGGCTAAGTACCCCATCTTCTTCAACCAATATTCGTTCTCCCATTCCCACAACTTCTTCGCTCCCAAAAAAGCTTCAAAATCACTTTGCCAAAAAGGAAACTCTTGGAGCTCAACGTCACCAACTACTTCATTCCACTCGTGAGTTTTGCAATTAATACCTCCCCAATTAGTTTTTATTTTTTCTCTACCACCTTTCGTTCTTCGCTTTGCAGAACAAAGTCCGCAAATTTGATGTTGATCAATTTTAAGAATCCATCTCGTTTGCAAATTATGAAAGTTGTTTTTTAGAGCTTCCATATATGCCGCAGTTTGGAGGTTGTAGTCTCGATAAATTGACTGTGAAGTTTTAATATCTAGAACTCCAAATTTCCCATTCATTTCTAAGATTGCATCCACTGTTCCAGCATATCTATAATCGTGACTAACCACTCGGCGCTCGATCATCTCCGGTAAGACCTTAATTGGATTATTTTCTAAAAATTTTTCGAAAGCCAACACTGCCGGTTTTATTTCTAAATCAAATTCTGGTTTTTTACCAAGCATAATAGCCTGAACCGCTTCGTGCACCATCGTTCCATGAGAAGCCGATTTCTCCTTGATGATTTCTCCTTCGGCAAAATTTTTTAGTCCAGCATAAAACCTATAGAGAGCTGGCTTGGCTTTTATCTCTACGATTTTAGTTACACGGGGATACCAAACTCCTTCGATCTCATAACCAGATTTCTCTCTAAATTCGTGAACATCTTTAAAGTCAATCATAAATTCCTACCATTATATCAAAACCAAAAAATCTACTTAGACAAAAGTAGGGGAGTATAGTTAGCGATGTCTCCCGCCCCCATCATTATGATAATCGGTTTCTTTTTTTCTAAATCCGTTCCCAATTCATTAATCAAAAATTCTTTTATTTTTTTAGGTTCGCTTAAATAATAAATTTTTCGCTTCGGATAAATTTTAAGTAAATCTCTAGAGAGTTTTTCTGAGGTGAAAACAGATGGTTGCTTGTCTCGTCCAGCCACTTCATAAATTGGAGTAAAAATTAGGAAATCAGCCTGATCAAAAGATTTTATAAATTCTGAATATAAATTTTTTAATCGTTTGGCCTGATGGGGCTGATAAACAACTACAAGCGGGGATTGGTGGTATTTCTCTCGAAAAGCTTGTAGGGTAGCCCTAATTTCTGTTGGATGATGAGCATAATCATCAAAAATCGGAATGCTCATTTTCCTCGTCTTAAACTCACCCTTGTATTCCATCCTCCGCCAAGCGCCCTTGTATGAATTCAAAGCATTATAGATCGTCTTTGGTTCAATCTCTAATACTGTTCTAGCCAAAGTAAAGACCGCAAGAGCATTGGAAAAATTATGCTCTCCGGGAATATTTAAACTTTTCTTTAATTTATCTTTAAAATCGTTTTTTGAACGAAGAGAATTTTTCGAACTATACCAATAGATCGAAATTGATTTGTCTTTGGTAATTTTTTCGATCTGTGGAGTTAGAGCTCTAATATTTCTATCGTCTTTATTCAGAATCAAAGCACCACCACTTTGCACGTTATTAATAAATTTTAAAAAAGTTTTCTTCACCGCTTCTAAATTTTTATAAAAATCCAAATGCTCTAAATCAATATTCGTAATAACAAGAAGGGTGGGAAAGTAATTCAAAAAAGAAGCTTGCCACTCATCGGCTTCCAAAAGCAACCATTTCGATTTGCCAAAACGAAAATTAGAGTTGTCGAGCTCTTTTAATTTTGTTCCGACAATTATATTGGGATCCAATCCAGCCTCAATTAAAACCAAGCCAAGCATCGCCGTTGTTGTACTCTTTCCATGGCTTCCGGCAATAGCGATTGTTTTATAAACCTTCGTTAAGCAACCCACTGTTTCGGGGTAGGAAAGTGGCTTAATTCCTTTCTTCTTTGCTTCTATTATCTCGGGGTTATCTTCCTTAATTGCTGGACTAAAAATCACCATTTCCAGTTTTTTGGGAAGGTTTTTAGCATTATGTCCAATTTTAATAATTACGCCTTCTTTTCGAAGTTCTTCAATTAGGGTGCTATTTTGGATATCCGAGCCCGTCACAGCCCAATTTTGAGCCAAAAACCAGCGCGCTAAAGCGCTAATTCCAATTCCACCGATCCCAATAAAATGAGCCGCTGGTTTAAGAGGGGAAGCTGTTTTAGGCATGGTTTTCCATTACTATATATGTCGCACAATGTAGATTTTGCGACATATCTATATATAAACTCATCCGCTTCATTTAAATGATCCTATCAATCAGACCTTTTACAAATTCAAATATCCAGATTAATAACTTTGACACGAGCCCCCACACTTCTCCTAAACTTATTCCAGTTGTATTTTCAAACCATTCACTTATTATCTCAAAAATATTTAGAGCGAAATTTTTAATCTTATCAAAACCTAATTCTGTAATCTTGTTTGGTAGATCAACTATAAATTCTTTAATTTTTGAAAAGAGGCCAGTTTTCGTTGGTTCTAGAATCTCCTCAAGGGCCTGATCAGCTGTTTTCGGGTATAATTCGGAATCCATTTGCGCCAACACTCTTTCTATTGGCAAATAAAAATTACTAAGCAAGGTTATAAAAATCACCGCGTATATTATATTTTTAATTTTCATAAATTTGTTTTTTATAAATATTTTTCCGGATCAATTACCACACCGACCGGTACAAGTCCGGCTGCTGGTGGCACCGATTGCATTTTTACACTCGGCCCCCAATAAAGTCCAAAATGCAAATGCGGTCCAGTACTATATCCGGTGCTCCCAGAATATCCAATTAAATCTCCCAATTTCACCACATCACCCACTCGCACCGATTGGCGCGACAAGTGCGCATACAGTGTTGTGAAATTATTATCGTGCGCGATTAAAACGTATTTTCCGTACTGATATTTTCTAGATTTACTCAAATCGTTGTCATCAACCGCAATAACTTTTCCACCTTGAGCTGCCACAACTGGAGTACCCACCGGTGCACCTATGTCCATTCCATTGTGAGGTTTGCCCTTGTAGAGGCCAGAAACCTCACCAAAATGCTGAGTTAGTGTTCCAAGTCCCCCATTGCTTCGAAGTAAAACTGGCCAAGCAAAAAAACCGGTTCGTTCTGTCGGCAATAGATTAGAATCAAATTTCGCTTTTAATTGACTCTCGATTCGATCAATCTCGTCAGCTATTTCGTCTTGTTTTTTTCGTAACTCCGCCAATTCTTGTTCATAAGTACTCTCTTTGTTTTTAGTATTAGCGAGCAAGGTGGCTTTTTCTCCCTCCTGATCTTCAACGATAAATTTTCTTGCTTCCAAGTTCTGTCTTCGCAAAGTTATTTCTGATTTTTTATTACTCACGATCACCACCTTATTCGATAAATCTTTATTTAAATTATCTAAATTTTCTATCTCTAAAAGCAATTGATTATTGATTTCCGAAATCGAATTAGCCGCAAAAACTACATCCACTAAACTTTTCTCGCTCAAAAAAGTAATCAAAAAATTCTGTCGATCGTTTTTTTGAATTTTTTTAAGCAAACTAGCAATACCTTCTTCTTTGTTCAACATCGATCTCTGAATGTCGCTAATGTCTAAATTCAAGGACTCAATTTCTAGATTGAGTTTCTTAATACTAGCTTCATCCGCTTTAATATTTAAATTAAGCTGATCAATACTCGATCTTATCCTTGTTAACTCTTTCTGTAGAGTTTGGCGCTCGTCTTTGGTATTTTTTAGCTTTGCTTGAACTTCAGCCATCTGTCGGTTCAAACTTTCTAATTCTTGATTTTGAATTTTTATTTTTGACTCCAAATCAGATTTTAAATTATTTAAGTCTTCATTATTAAGACTCTGAGCCCAAACTGAGCCGAAAGAAAACAAGCCCAAAAGAAAAATCCCTCCGAAGATCAAAGCTAAAAAACTATTTTTGCTTAAAAACATAATGATTATAATTTGTCAATAGAGAAATTTAACCGCTCTAAAACCTCATTCTTCCCCAAAATCTCGGCAATCGTCACCGGATCTGGCGATCCCTTCTTTCCGGAAAGAGCTACTCGGAAGGGCCAAAAAAATCGTCCCCTCCCCCCTTCTCCGGAAAGTTCTTCTAGTATTGGGGTGATGTGATCTTTATTAAATATCTCTGTTGGAATTTCACTTAATCTATCTTTAATTTTTTGCAAAATTTGTTTTGCTTCCTCATTATTAGATTCTTTCCAAATTAAAAGTTCTTTTTCGTATTCTGGTAAAACAAAAAAGAAATCGGCCATTTCAAAAAAATCAGCTAAAGTTTTAAGACGTTCTTTTTCTGTCTCAATAATTTTTAAAACAAAATCTTTTGTCGTCTGAATACCTCTTTTTTCTATTTCCGGCCAAAGCAACTCCACCAGATCAACACTTGCTTTGCTCTTGATGTAATTTCCATTCAACCAATCCAATTTATCTTCATTAAACACGGCACCAGACTTTTGAACCCTCTCCATTTCAAATTTCTGGACTAATTCTTCAACGCTAAAAATCTCTTGATCATTTTCTGGGTGCCAACCCAAAAGCACCATAAAATTCAATAAGGCTTCCGGCAGATATCCTTTCTCTCGATATAAAAGCAACGAGGTCTCTCCGTAGCGCTTAGAAAGCTTGCTTTTGTCCGGTGCTAAAATAAGTGGCAAATGAGCATAAACCGGCACCTTAAAATCAAGTGCCTTCTGAATCAAAATCTGCTTTGGGGTGTTTGATAGATGATCTTCTCCTCTAATAACGTGGGAAATCTTCATAAGTTCATCGTCCACGACCACTGCAAAATTATAAAGTGGTTCGTCCAAACTCTTCGCGATAACTATGTCTCCAAAAAGTTCCGAATCAAAAGAAACCTCGCCTCGAATCAAATCTACAAATCGAACTTTCTCGCCCGAGACGACAAAACGTATTAAATTAGCCGATCGATCAGTCGGAGCACTCTCTAAATTTCGACAATGTCCATTGTATTTTGGAGGCAATCCATCAGTGAGCATTGAATTCCTAGCCGCCTCTAATTCTTCTTTTGTGCAATAACAATAATAGGCTTTTTTTTCCGCTAAAAGTTGTTCTAAATATTTTCTATAAATAATTGTCCGCTCACTCTGTCGATAAGGACCGTATTTACCAGAAAACCCAGTTTCACTTGGCCCCTCATCCCAATCAATACCTAGCCATTTAAAACCCTCAAAAATTTCCTGTTCAAACTCTTTTTTTGATCTTTCTGTATCGGTATCTTCAATTCTCAAAACAAAAACTCCCTTGTTTTTTCTAGCAAAAAGCCAATTAAAAAGGGCGGTTCTAGCTGTACCTATATGCAATTGTCCAGTGGGAGATGGCGCCATTCGCACCCTCACCCCACCCTCAAGATCAGATGCCATGATCTCTAATTATAGCTTTAAAAATCAATCCTTCCAACCTCCACCGCTTGATTAAAATGACAAATTTGTAATTACTAATTTCTAATCAAATCCCAATAATTAATTTTAAAAATATTTAGAAATTAAAAATTCTTAATTAGTCATTCACACTTATTCCAACTATCTCTTCCGCAATCATAGAAACCGCCTCCGGTTTATAAAATTTATAAGATGCTTCTTGCATTTTCTGGATCTTCATTAAGTTCCCCAAAATTTCTTTAATTTGATTAATAAAAATTCCAGGAAATAGATTACTCTCCTCAATCACCACCCCTCCGCCCAATTTAGCGAATTCATAGGCGTTGATTCTTTGATGATCTCCAGCTGCTTCAGCAAGTGGGATTAAAATAACCGGCTTCTTAAAAGCAGCTAATTCAAAAATTGTTCCACTACCAGCTCTCGCTACTACTAAATCTGCTGCCGACAAAGCCGTTGCTAAGTTTTGCTCGAAATAAGAAACCGCCTCATAACGATGTTGTAATTCCGTTTGAATCGGCATATCAATAAGCGCCGCTCGCGATAAATTTTTCACATCAATAAAATTAGCAATTCCAGTTTGGTGCAAAATTTGAGTCTCTCCAACCAGCTGTTCCAAATTAACCAAAATAAAATCATTAATCCGTCTTGCTCCTTGAGAACCACCCAAAACCAAGAGCAAAGGTTCCTCTCCATTAAAACCTAATTCTTCTTTCGCGATATTACTAGGCATCATATTCTGAATTAAAGATTTTCTCACCGGATTTCCAGTTACAGCAGTTTTATTCGGATCAAAATAACGAGCCGCTATTTCAAAGCTAACTGCTATTCTCGTAGCAAATCTTCTCGAAAGCAAGTTGGTTAAACCAGGAACAGCATCCGATTCATGAATAAAAATTGGAATTCGATAAAACCAAGCCGCCAAAACAACTGGATAAGCTCCCGGTCCACCCTTCGAAAAAACTACATCCGGCATCAACCAAAACAATTTAAAAAAAGCTTGAATAATTGAAATAAAAAAAATCGGAATATCAATAATATTTAAAATTGAAAAATATCTTCTAAACTTTGCCGCCCAAATTGGATGGACCGCAATCGCTCCCTCTTGAAAGTAAACATCGTGATCATTTGCATAAATTCCCACATAATGTAAATCCAAATTAATTCCTCTCTCGTTGGATATTTTTTTCAACTCTTCGGCCACTGCTAAAAGTGGGTAAACGTGTCCCCCACTCCCCCCGCCGGTAAAAACAATTTTTAATAATTGATTCATAAAAAAATTTAATTTAACGGGAAGTATACCTTGAAGCATTTAAGGCTATCCCGCCCATCACCAAAAAGACCGCCAAAGCCGTACCTCCATAACTAATAAAAGGTAGCGGTACACCGGTTAGTGGGAACAATCCAGAAATGGCTCCAATATTAATAGCCGCTTGAGCCGCGATAATTGTTCCAAAGCCAATAAGCAAAAGCTGGCCAAACTTATCTCGCAAATTCTTAGCAATCCAGAAGAGGCGAAAAGTTAGTGTACCAAAAAGAGCAATCAAACTTCCAGCTCCCACAAAGCCAAGCTCTTCTCCGGTAACCGCAAAGATAGAGTCGTCAATCGGTGCCGGTAAATAATTAGTTTTAGTTCTTGACTCTCCATAACCTACTCCCAAAAGTCTCCCCGAGCCCAAAGCAATCTGAGCTTCATTAACATGATAACTCGAACCCAAACGATCCTCGTTTAAATTCAAAAATGTTTTAATCCTCTCAAATCGATATGGTGTAAAAACTACTATCAAAGTCAAAGCCACCGCTCCAATACCAAAAAGACCAAAAACATAAGAAAGCTTGGCCCCACTTACAAAATAAATCACCACAGCCGCTCCAATAATAATCACCACCATACTCGTTGCTGGCTGAAGTAAGAGCAGAGTTGCCACCACCCCAGTCACAACCAGAAACGGCAAGAGACCCTCTAGAAAGCGTCCCTCTCGATTAATTTTTGGATTACTAAACCAAGCCGCTAAATAAAGAATGAAAGTTAATTTCAATATTTCGGCCGGCTGAAATGTGACGGGTCCAATCGAAAGCCACCGACTAGCTCCTCCAGCCGTCACTCCAAATTTTGTAAAAACTAAAGCCAACACCCCCACTGAAACAATCAAAAGGGGCAAAGCCAAAACCTTATAGCGCTGATAATTAATCTTGTAAGCTACAAATCCTCCCAAGAGGCCCAAAATCAAACCATTCATAATCTGATGTTTAAAAAAATAATAAGTGTCGTTAAATTTAATTTTTCCAAGTTCTGAAGAAGCACTCGCAATCATAGCCAACCCAAAAATAGTCAAAAGAAAAATAGCCGCTAATAAAAAATAATCAGGAGCGTGACCAGTTTTTTTTATTTTTCCAAACATATTTTAATCACTACTTCGCAATACCTTCCCTCCCAAAAGGCCTGTATAGTTTTTATCTAAAACCGCTACCTGACCGCCCACAATCACAAAATTAACTTCTCCGTTTTTAAATCCAGTCAAATCCGCCACAAAACCGGGGCGAATAATTCCTCGATCTTTCAATCCTAATTTTTGAGCCGGAAACAACGTAATCTTTTTAATTGCCTCTTCAATCGGCAAAATCTTCTCTTCTTCTACAAATCTTAAAAATCTAGTAAAGGTTGAGGTAGCACGATCTGGTTTTAGGGCTTTATGCTTCTGGTTTTCGTTCAAACTAGCCGCATTTGAAGCAATTAAAGATCGAGGGTTCGCCAAAGCCTTTTTCATTAAATCCTCATTAATGTTCTTATAAAAAATAATCGCCTGTAAATTTGTGGTAATCATTAATTTGAGCAACGCCTCCTTAAAACTCTTCAAAGAATACAACTTTCTAATATCTCCCAAAGAAAGCCCCACTAGTGAATCATTATTAATCGCCTGGGCCACCACAAAATCATCCGGCTTAATCTCTGGTAGATCTTTTAAAATCTTTTCTCGAAGCCACTCATCTTGAATACTTTTCGTCATAACTCTCAAATCATCTTTCTGAGCCCACTCCGGCAAAAAAGTGTAAAGTTTTAATATTCTCTTCTTAAAAGGATATAAACTAAAACTAAAATCAGTCTCTTTGGGTAATGCTCCGATTGATTCTATGGCTTGCTCATACTCTTTTTCCTGTCCAATAATTGGAGAGAAATGACTAATAATAGTTTTAACTCCAGTATCTTTTGATAGTTTTATGGTTTCTTCAACTGAGTTAACCAATCCACCTCCCATTTTTCGAAGATGCGTAGTATAAAGACCTCTCTTTTTAGCAACTATCTCCACTAAATTTTTTATTTCAGCATAAGGAGTATCGATTGCCGCCGCATATCCAAGTCCCGTAGAAAAACCAAACGATCCATCCTCTATCGATTTCTTAATGGTGTCAGAAAAAACCACTATCTCGTTCTTCGTTAAATTTCGGGGAACTTTTCCAATTATGGCCTGCCTGATCGTAGTATGCCCAGTTAAAGTAGCGAAGTTAACTCCCAGGGGTCGTCTTTCCAGTAAATCTAAAAATTCTTTGGTCGTATGCCAGTCAACATTGATCTGATTAGTGGAAGTCCACTCTTCCATCGATTCCAAGCTTCCATAAATGAGTGGTGCAAGAGATGCTCCACAAAGACCACCCAAAATAGTGGTCACTCCCTGCTTTAAAAAATCCTCTTGCGATGGATTAGTAAAAATACTCAAATAATGATCAGATTCCGTATCGAGATCTATAAAACCAGGCGAAAGATAGGCACCCTGTCCATCAATCGTTGTATCGGCTTTTTTATTCGGAAACCGACCAATCGCGCTGATCTTTTTTCCATTTACAAAAACATCCAATTTATCTGGAAGATCTTGGTCACTACCCAAAACCCGAACATTCTTCAAAAGAAGCGTCATACCGCTTAATTATAAATTATTTAGATCAATTGATATACCTATAAAAAAGTGGACAAAAAAAGAGGTAACGTTTTTATCCGTCACCCCCTCTACTATTTTCACATCAAGGCCACTTTGGGGCTTAATGTACTTGCACTGGACGGTTCTTTTTCTTATTAAATCGAACCAGTCCAACTCTGAAACGTTCCTCGGTCAACCTTGTGAACATCTTCCAATGCTCATTAATCTGATCGAAGAAACTTTTAACTACTCGCTTCTCTTCTTCTCCTAGATTTTTTCCAATATTCATAAAATATCCTCCTTGAGTTTCTAATTATATTTATATCCAAAAGAATAAAATAATTCAAATCATCTTTTCTCTACAAAAAAATTAATCGCTGACTCACTGCCCAATGCTCGAATAGTTCCGTCCAAATCAGTTCTAAAGATTTTTAAAACTCCAGAAGAATTTAATCTCTCTAAAGTATTAGGCGCAGGATGTCCATATCTATTACCCTCTCCCACCTCAATCATCGCCACTTTTGGGTTAACCGCTTTGATAAAATTATCTGTCGAAGAATATTTAGATCCATGGTGGGGTACCTTCAAAATATCCGCCTCTAACTCTTCTTTAGAATATTTTTTAAGCAAATACTCCTCCACCCTCGAAGTAATGTCTCCAGTTAAAAGAATCGAGGTTTTTGAAGTCTTAATTTTCTCAACCACGCTTCCGTCATTCGGCTCTCCACTCATCAAAAATTCTGAAGTTGGCGAAAGAATCGATATCACTGAATCTCTAAAACTAATCAAATCTCCAGCTAAAACCGTTAAGAGCGGAATTTTCTTTGTTTTAATTAAACCAATGAAAGCTTCCCACTCTTTAGCCGAAGAAGTTCTCCCATTAAAAATAACAGCACCCACTTCGTATCTAGAGAGCATATGCACTAATCCAGCAAAATGATCAGTTTGAGGATGCGTCACAAACACTAAATCTATATAGCGACTTCCAGATTTAAAAATTTTATCTAGTTCCGTCACCACCTTAAAATCCGGACCCCCATCAGTCAAGATCGAAACCCCTCCTTCAAGTCGAACTAGTTCACTATCACCCTGCCCCACATCCAAAAAGTAGGCTTCAGCCAACTTATTTGGTCCATCAAAAATAATCTGGCACCAAACAAAACCAGTAAAAAGCAAAAGTAAAACTATTAGAAATAAAATAGGATGTTTAAATTTCATCCTTTTTAATATTAGAAGAGCTTAACGATGTCCTTAAACGTAACGACAAGCATGAGTAAAATCAAAATTCCAAATCCAATCGCATTAGTAATCCCCTCCACCTTTATTGGAATTGGAGATCCCTTAATTTTCTCAATCAAAAGCATGAAGAATCTCCCCCCATCAAGCGCTGGAAATGGCAGAAGATTAATTACCGCTAAATTAATGGAGATCAAACTGATCAAGTGAATCAAATAAACCACACCCAACTTGCCCACATCACTAGCAACACCAAAAATTCCCACTGGACCAACCACATCATCAGGCAAGGTTCCCGTTGTCAGTATGTTTTTTATAATCATCAAAAATCCAAGGACGATCCCCCAAGCCAACTCAAAGGTTCTTGTAAAACCACTAAAGATCGCTGAAAAAAAACTCTCCTTCGGAAATCCGGTTGGTACAAACTGCACCCCCAAAGCCCCCTCTCCCGGTTTCGGATCAATATTAGGCGTAGCAGTAAGTTGCACTACCGCGTCTCCTCGCTTTACCTCAAAGACAGTGGGCCTACCCTTATTATCATTAATAAATTTTGTAAATAATTCTGCTTCAGAGAATTGCAAAATCACGTCATTCTTTTTAAAACCAGCAGTTTCGGCTGGCGATCCAGAAACCACATCAGAAACTACGATCGCCCGAGGAACTCCAACCATGAAAATTGCTGTAATCAAGATCCATCCAATTAAAAAGTTAACCGCCACCCCAGCTAAAAGGACTACTGCTCTTTTCCACGCCGGTTGAAACAAAAAAATTCTCTTCCTTTCTGCTTCCGGTAATTCTTTTAATTTAGCCACGTCCTCGTTCATCCGATCATTCTCTCCGGCAATTTTTACAAATCCTCCAAAGGGTAACCAATTTAAACTATATTCGGTTTCACTATTTTTTGGTCGCCAAGCAAAAATTCGAGGAGGAAAACCAAAACCGAATTCATCAATTTTTAATTTAAAAAATCGAGCGGCAAAAAAGTGTCCCGCTTCGTGTCCTAAAATCAAAATTGATAAACCAATAAAAACAAAAATTCCAGTAAGCATTGCTTCAAAATAGCAAAAAAAATATCTTTTTACAAACCAAGAATAATTAGCTAAAGTTATTTAAATGCAAAATTTTGAGTCCTATTTTAAGGTCATTAAATTTTTGGAGGGTCTCTATAATCTTCCCCTCGCCTCTGAGTACACGAGAGGTCCTCATCAAAATCCAGAAATCTACGTTAAACGAATGCGATATTTTCTGGATCTTATCGGAAATCCAGAAAAAGGTTTTAAATTCATCCACATTACCGGAACCTCTGGCAAGGGTTCGGTTGCTAATGCCGTCCATTCTGTTCTAGTAAAATCTGGTCGAAATGCCGGACTCTTCACCTCACCCTTCGTCACCACCTCCATCGAAAAGATCAAAGTTAACGACAAATTAATCGCACCAAAGGATCTTGCAGAAATTGTCGAGAATTTAAAACCATTCATTGATCAAACCTATGAGAAAGGACCCTACGGCGGAGTTTCTTATTTTGAAATTTTCACTGCCATCGCTTTTTTGTATTTTAAAAAAATGCACTGCGACTGGGTGGTTCTAGAAGTTGGATTGGGTGGGCGTTATGACTCAACTAATGTGATCAAAAATCCTATCATCACCGCCATCACCAATATCGGCTATGATCACACTCATATCCTAGGTAAAACTCTAAGTAAGATCGCCAAAGACAAAATCGGTATCGTTAAAAGTGGTAGCCTTTTTTTCACCACCGAAAAAAGACCAGCTCTTCTAAAAATTTTTAAGTCTGAATGCACAAAAGTGGGGGCCAACTTCAACCTAGTTCCAAACTCTAAGGACTATCTAGAAACCAACAACAACCTTGTTCGCACAATCTCGAACTCAATTGGTATTAAAGAATCCTTTATTAATCAGGGTATTAAGTCAGCTCGCCTCCCCTGCCGTTTTGAAATTATAAAGAAGAATCCATTAATTATTTTAGATGGAGCCCATAACGAATCTAAAATGGAAAGCACCGTTTCTAATTTAGCTAAGTTAAAATATCAAAAGCTATTTTTAATTTTAGGCATGGCGGAAAACAAAGACGCTAGTTCAATCTTAAAAATCTTAATTCCAAAAGCTGATCACGTTTTTGCCACTCGTTTTGAAATCAAAGAAAGAAAATGTGCTAATCCCCTAGTTTTAAGCAAGATCACTCGTACCATCAAAAAAGTACCCGTCGAAACCTATCTGGATCCCTGGACGGCTCTAGAACGAGCTCAAAAATTAGCCACAAAAAAAGATCTAATCTTAGTCACCGGATCCTTCTTCCTAGCCGGTGAATTAAGAACCAAATGGCATAGCGAGATAGAAACCCTCACCCGCAGATCCAGCTGGTAGGTGTGAAGATAAATTAAAGCCCTACCACGCCTCTAATCCTCCTTGTTCCAGCCGCTACTGATTCCTCTTTTACAATTTTAAAGTGCCCAATTTCTCCAGTATGCTTCACATGGGGTCCACCACAAAACTCTTTACTCCATGCTTCCTCAATCGAACGTCCCACAAAATAAACTTTCACTATCTCTGGGTATTTTTCGCGAAAGAAAAATAAAGCTCCTGTTTTTTCAGCTTCATTTTTTGGCAGTTCAACAAAATTAACTGGCAGATCTTCTTTAATTTTTTGATTCACTAAATCCTCAATTTGTTTTAATTCTTCGGTTGTTAGTTTTCGTGGGAACATAAAATCAAATCTGGTTCGCTCTGATGTAATATCCGATCCTGCCTGCCGAACCTCTGGTCCCAAAATCTCTCGAAGCGCCCGTTGGAGTAAATGCGTAGCTGTGTGCAGTGCTAAAACTTTTTTTAGCTCCTCCTCGCTCCCCGCTTTTAACTCCCCCGTGTCCAAAATTAATCCGTGTCCACCAAATTTTTTCTCTAGTCCAGCTCTTGAAGTTTCTTGGTGAATTTTTCTTTTTTCGTTAATCGCCTGCATATCAACTGTTATGCCCTTTTCTTTTGCCAACTCTTCGGTCAATTCAAATGGAAAACCGTAACTCTGGTATAAATTAAAAACTTCATCCACACTTAAATCGCCCTTCTCAATGTATCGATTAAATTCTTTGACGCCAGTTTCCAAAACTTTTAAAAATTTATCTTTTTCGGATTCAAAAACTTCAAAAATAGCTGTCTTTCTATTCTTTAGTTCAGGATAAAAATCTCCGTATAAATCAATTATTTTTTCTACTACTTCTTTATAAAAATCAAAATTAATATTTTCTAATTTAGAAAACCTAATCACTCTCCGCAAAATTCTTCGCAGAATATAGCCCTGCCCCTGATTCGAGGGTAAAACTCCATCTGCTACCAAAAAAATCGCGGAGCGAAAATGATCCGCAAAAATCCTCTTCGTTTTTAAATTAGTAGATGGAATTAAATCAATAATTGGTATAAACAAATCAGTTTCAAAAATATTTTTTACTCCCTGCACCTTCGAAACCAATCTTTCAAAACCCATTCCCGTATCAATCCCTTTTTGAGGTAGAGGTTCCAATTTCCCGTCTCGACTCAAAAAATATTCATTAAAAACTAAATTCCAGATCTCCACTCCGTCCACATAAATCTCCGTTGTTGGCCCACACGGTCCCTCTACTCCAGTGGGTCCCCAAAAATTATCCGCCCGTCCAAATTTGCGAACCTCACTTACACCGAGTCCCCGCCAAATTTCCTCAGACTCCCTATCACTAGGCACATTGAAATTACCTTCTCCGCCGAAGGCAGATCCTCCTTCGGAGGAGAACACGCTCACATAATCAATTTTCAAGCCCAACTCTT
>CAZLXS010000002.1:2810-7904 GCA_964563735.1 uncultured Candidatus Saccharibacteria bacterium | reverse complement strand
GATCCTCCTTCGGAGGAGAACACGCTCACATAATCAATTTTCAAGCCCAACTCTTTGGTAATAAATTCATAAGCTAAAGTAATCGCTTCCTTTTTAAAATATCCACCAAAAGAAAAATTACCTAGCATCTCAAAAAAAGTCAGGTGCGTGTCGTCTCCCACTTCATCAATGTCCGAAGTCCTAAAACATTTTTGGATTGAAACCGTGTTTTTTGTTCCAAAATCACTTTGCGCGTCAAGATCACCCGTAAAGTAGAGTTTAAATTGTTGCATTCCTGCAGTCGTCAAAAGCACCGATGGATCATCCGGCAAAAGCGAAGAAGACCTCACTACTCTGTGCTCTCTGGCCTCAAAAAAATCTAAAAACTTTTTTCTAATTTCGTTTGAAGTCATCATAAAAAAAATTTATCGCAAATCCTCAAAATTCTGAAGCATTCCCGACTTTCCATGTTCCCTAATCTTTTCGAGCGCTTTTGATTCGATTTGCCTAATTCTCTCTCTCGTCACTCCAAAAACTTTTCCCACTTCTTCTAGGGTATGAGAAATTCCATCATCCAATCCAAAACGCATCTTCACGATCTTCTGCTCTCTTTCCGAAAGATCAACTAAAATTTCTCGAATCAAATCTCGAAGCAAGGATTGATCAACTAGGTCTGGCGGCGCCGCGTCTTTTTCGTCTGGAATAAAGTCGGACAAAGTAGAATCCTCCTCTTCTCCCACTGGCGACTCAATCGAAAGGACCTCCTGCGAAATCTTTTGAATATGTCGAATCTTTTCTATCTCCACGCCCATCTCGGCCGCGATTTCTTCAGTTAAAGGATCTCTGCCTAATTCTTGAATTAATTGTCTTCGCACCTGCGTATATTTCGAAATTGTTTCCACCATATGCACCGGAATTCTAATCGTCCTCGATTGGTCCGCGAGTGCCCTTGTAATGGCCTGCCTAATCCACCAAGTCGCGTAAGTCGAAAATTTAAAACCCCTGCGATAATCGAACTTCTCCACCGCTCGAGAAAGTCCTAAATTTCCTTCTTGGATTAAATCTAAAATACTCAAGTGTGGAGTTCTATTCACATACCGCTTCGCAATCGAAACCACCAAACGCAGGTTGGCTTTCATTAGTTTCTGCCTCGCTTCCTCATCCCCCTTTTCCGATCGTTTCGCCAAGTCTCGCTCCTCATCTTTGGTTAGAAGCGCTGTTTTTCCGATCTCTTTTAGGTATTGTTGTACTGCGTCCGGCACATCACTTTCAAATTCCGAAAACTTATCTAAATCTTTCTTGTTAGGTTCTTCCTTGGGAATATCTATAAGCGCAGTCGTTTCGATAACCTTTAATCCAGCCTTATCCAAACGATCATAAATCTCCTCAAGAAACTCTAAATTCTCTTCTACAGTCGGAAAATAATGCAAAATCTCGTTGTCCGTCACAAAACCCCTTGGTTTTCCGGACTCAATTAATTCATTTAAGGTTGCCTCGTTTAGATTCTGACTTCCTGCGTGTTTTTTCGAGATATCCTTAGATTTTTTCTCAGTTTTCTTGGGTTTAGAAACATTCTTCTTAGCTTTCTTCGCTATCTTTTTCTTTGGTTTCAATTTCTTTTTGGAACTAGAACGGACAATCTTCTTTTTGGAAAGTACCTTCTTTTTTTTATTTTTCTTCATTTGATTTAGATTTAATTTAATTCTCAAAAACGTAATTCTTTATAAATCAGAAATTGAATTATCCTGACGCACTCCTTTTAGAGTGTCGAAGGATTACCTTTAATTTCCATAATAAGTTCTTATATTTCCTTTACTTTCTAAATTTTTGAAAGCTTCTGTAATTCTTCAATCGAAAGACGTAAAAGTTCTTCATCATTCTTAGTTTCCGCCATCTTAATTTGGGACGTAAGCTCCGCCCTTCTATTACTCAAATATTCTTTGGCTAGATGTTTTTTTAAATCAGTAAACTCTACCTCCGATATTTCTTCTGATCTTAAAGAGATTAAATTAATCAAAGATTCCAATGCCAAATCTCCATTTTTTTTCTCTCCGCTTTTGAGAAAATTCAAAACATTGATATAGGCCGGCGAAAAATAATTAACCACATCAGCTAATACTTCAAAATTCTGTTTCACTAATGTTGCAGAGATTAATCGCTCAGTTATTAAATCTTTTCTAGAGATCTTCCGTTCTAAGAACTTTTGATTCTCGATATTTTCAGGTTCTTTGGTCTCCAGGCTTTTCGGTAATTCCAATTTATCCAACTCCTCTATCAAAACACTCAAATCCACGCCAGTTTTTTTCGACAAATCAAGAAGCCAAGCCTGCCTCTGCACAGGGCTAGTGATCGCTTTAAGTTTTTTCAATACGATCCTTAAGCTATTAATGTGATCCCGACTACGGAAATCTCCTGTCAGATTAGACAGGTACCGTTGAAAATAAAATTCGGGAGCTGGTTTAGCTAGGGCCAAAGCCCCAATTAAGTTGTCCGGACTAGCGGCCACTGCATCAGCCGGGTCCTTAAATTTAGAAAAGACAACAACCTTTACATTAAAGTCTAAACCCTGAGCCAAGTCAATGGCTCTCTCCCCAGCATTTAAGCCAGCCTCATCACTATCAAAAGTAATAATCAATTCATCCGTAATTCTTTTAATACTCTTTAGGTGGTCAGCCGTTAAAGCTGTACCAGAACTAGCCACCACATTTTTCACTCCCGCCTGCCAACTCATTACTAAGTCCATCTGACCTTCCACCAAAAAAACACTCTTCGCTTCTCTTATAAACTCTTTAGTCTTATCAAAACCATAAAGCAATTTCGACTTGTTAAAAATCGGCGTTTCCGGACTATTGATATATTTACCAAACTGACCTGTATCAAACTCCGGTAAAATTCTTCCAGTAAATCCCACTACCTTTCCAAAAGTATTAGAAATTGGAAACATTATCCTCCCCCGAAAACGATCGAATTGCCGACCCCTCTCGGTCTTCACTGCTAATCCAGATCGAAGCACATCCGCCGGATCATATCCCGCATTCAAAAATCTAATATTTAATGGATCCGGACTCGAAGGAGCAAAACCAATTCCAAATTCTTTAATTGTTTCTTCTTTTAATCCTCTCTTGAATAAATATTCTTGGGCTGATTTGAAATTTTTTAACTCATTCACGAAAAAATCTTTAGCAAACTCGTTTAATTCATAAAGAAGTCCGAAGTATTTATGTTCCCCCGGATTTAATCTCTGAAGCTCCACTCCAGCTTTATCCGCTAAGATTCTAAGCGCTTCGGCAAATTCGATATTTTCGTAGCGCATTAGAAAGGTAAAAATATCTCCTCCTAAATTACACCCAAAACAATGCCAGTTTTGTCTCTCTGTAGAAATCATAAAAGATGGCGATTTTTCTTTATGAAATGGGCAGAGAGCTTTAAAGTTTCTTCCAGCTGGTTGAAGCTGGATATAGCCCTTTAAAAACTCGGCTATATCTAGTTTCTCTTTAATTATTTCCGCAGTTGAACCAGCCATTTGTCTGAATTCTAGTTAAAAACTCCCCTCCCCGCAAACCCAACACTTAGAACACTTACAACAAGTGAAGCGATCGAACACCTAGAACATTGATCCCAAATACATTAAAATTAAATCAATGAAGAAGATTTTAGAAATCAGAGATCTAACCGTCAATCTCAAACACCACACCATCATCAATAATCTAAGTTTTGATGTAAACGAGGGCGACAACCTTACCATCATCGGCCCCAATGGCTCCGGCAAAACCGTTCTCCTTAAAACAATCTTGGGCAATTTTATCTACGAAGGTGAAATCAAGATCCCACAAGACGTTCGTATCGGTTATGTGCCTCAAAAAATTGATGCCGATATTCACCTCCCTATCAACTTAGCAGACTTTCTCCACGCCAAAGCCAGAATTATTAACGAACCTAGTAAATCTATCACTTCTGTTGTAGAAGCCGTTGGTCTTGAACCAGAAACCCTCAAAAAACCAATTGGTCAACTCTCAGGTGGTCAGTTTCAACGAGCTCTTGTTGCCTTTGCACTTCTCGGTCGGCCCAATCTGATTCTCTTCGATGAACCAACTGCAAGCATTGATCAAAGTGGCGAAGAAAAAATTTACGAATTAATCAACAAACTTCAAAAAAAATATAAGTTAACGGTTATTTTAGTTTCTCATGACATTAGTGTCGTCTATCAATACGCTACCAAAGTTTTATGCCTCAATAAAGAAGGTATTTGCTTTGGCAATCCACAAAAAGTTTTAAACACTGACATCTTAAAAAAATTATACGGTCAACCCAGCAAGTTTTATAAACATCGTCACGAAGCTCATCATCCAAAATCATGACTCTAGGTGAAATCTACTCCATAATCATCGCTATCTTAGCCGCCGTAGCCGCTGGCCTCATCGGTAGTTTCGCTTTAATGAAAAGAATGACTCTCGCCGCCGACGCCATCTCGCACGTCGCCCTACCTGGTTTAGCTCTCGCTATCACCCTCCAAATCAATCCAATCATTGGAGCCGCTGGAGCCCTTCTTGTTGGAGCGGTTTTAATCTGGAAACTCGAAAAAAAGACGGGGCTTTCCACCGAAACTACCATTGGAGTTATTTTCTCTGGCTCGTTGGCCCTAGGAGCATTGTTTACTCCTAGTGAAGAATTAATTGACGCCCTCTTCGGAGATTTTGCCGACACCTCTCTCCCCATCTTCATTCTTGGTTTACTCGTTGCCTTCTTGGTTATCTTTTTTATTCTCAAATTTAAAGATGCCTTAATCCTTAATTTATTCTCTAAAGATCTAGCCAAATCAACCGGGGTTGATACTAGCAGACTCGATCTCTATTTCAACATTGCCTTCGTTCTAACTATTATTCTTGGCCTAAGATTTTTAGGTGCTCTTCTTGTTGGTTCACTCATTATTATTCCAGCCGCTGTAGGTCGCCAACTCACCAGCAATCTAAAAACCTTTCTACTCATCTCCTCTATAGTAAGTCTCGTGGCCGTAGTCATCGGCATTACCATCTCTTCTTATTACAATATCGAATTAGGCCCCACCGTTATCATCACCGCCGCAATCTTATTTTTAATCAGCTTACTCAAAAAAGA
>CAZLXS010000002.1:0-2710 GCA_964563735.1 uncultured Candidatus Saccharibacteria bacterium | reverse complement strand
CCATCCCAATAAAATTGAGATGAAAATATCTTTACCTTCGTATTTTTCTTCTGATTCTTCATCCAGTCATCTACTGTTTGTCCAGCCAAGAATAGTCTTCCAGTTAAAATTTCTTGCCGAGCCAAAGGAGTTAAAACTACTTCTTCAAAATCAGCAAATCTTAATCCGTAAATCTTCTTAGCTGCATCTTGCAAGCTAGCATCCTCTGCCAAAAAATCAATTTTCTCACGGAGCATATTTTTTAAATCAGAACCAAGTTCTTTTTCTACTTCGTTCTTAATAATATTATTTTCAATAATTTGAGTTAAGACAGATTGCTTAATCTGAAGAATACTAATCCCCACTGGTTCGTTTTCGGCGCCGGATGCAGTCGCAACATTCTTAATGTACTGTGCTCCAGCTTCGTAACTTTTCCAAAAAGTTCGAGCGCTTACCAAATCCCCATTAATCGAAAGAATCGGATAGTAGCCAGCCGAAATAATTCCCACCGCCAGAACTCCAATCGCTATAAAAGCTAAAAATAAAATGTAAGGTTTATACTTTAAAAACATTAGTTTGAAGTGGTACTGGTTGGTGTACCAGTCGAATTTTTAGGAACGATAATAATCATCTTCTCTCCGGGTTTTCGAAGATTAAATCTCGCTCGCAATTCTTTTTCCAAATTAGCTGGATTAGCCAAATAACGAAGTTCTGCATTTAGCTTCGTTTCATCAATCTTCGCCTTATCCAAATCCAACTTGGCAGATTCAAAATCATTTCTCGCCTCTTTTTTCTGACCCAAAAAAGAAAAGATCTGGAAAGCTAAAAGTAGAATAAAGATCGAAACCACCGACACAATTGTTATCTTCATCTCCAAATCATTATATTACAGTCCATTCTAACAATGAAGTTGCTTTAAAATAATTACTTCTTCAAAATCTCTCTAAAAACCTCAATCGGCACCGTCACCTTGCCACTTTCTTTTAACCTCTCCTTCCCTCTCTGCTGCTTCTTCCAAAGTTTCATCTTTCTAGATCGATCACCTCCATAAAGATATCCTGTCACATCTTTCCGCATTGCCGCTATCGTCTCTCTGGCAATAATCTGACCTCCCGCTCTCGCTTGAATCGCCTGAGCAAATTGCTCTTTGGGTAATAGCTCTTTTAACCTCTCCACTGTCTGTCGACCCTCTCGCTCAATATCCTTTTTCGGCACGATTCTAGTGAGCGCCGGCACCACATCTGCCGCCACCAAGATCTCTAACTTCTCTACCTGTGCCTCTGCTTCCCCAATAAATTCATAACTAAAGGAAGCAAACCCAGCCGAAACGGATTTCATCTGATCATCAAAATCTCTAATCAATTCAGCTAGTGGCATCTTTGCGCTTAAAAGCACATTCTCGCCAACATTTTGAATTTCCAAAATCTCCATATCAAAAACATTTTTCAAATTTACAATTGAATTCAAATACAGGGTTGGCGTCAAAATTTCTACCGCAATCATCGGTTGAAAAACTCGATCTGGTTTTACTGGGAAATCCCTCGCCTGTTTAATTACGTATTCGTTCTCCCCTTCTCTAATTCTGTACGCCACCGATGGAAAGCTAGTCAAAAAATCCATTCCAAATTCATCTTTCAAACGACTCGCCGTAATTTCAAAATGAAGCTGGCCCAAAAATCCAACCTTCAATCCCCTTCCCAAAGCGTCATTTGATTCCGGTTCAATATCAAGCGCCGAATCACTTAAGCGCAACTTCGAAAATCCTCTTTTCAAATCTTCAAACTTCGTTGCACCTCCTGGATAGAAAGAAATAAACACCACTGAACTTGGCTCTCGATAACCCGGCAGTGGCTTCGCTAACTTACTACTCGAAACCGTATCTCCAATCTTAATTAAATCTGGCTCTTTCAAACCGGTTGCTAAGTATCCAATCTCGCCTTGTTTAATTTCTTTGGTTGGAAAAAAATCTGGCGTAAAATAACCAACCTCTTTTAATTTCACCTCCGCGTTTCCTGATAGAAAAAAAACATTTTCCGAAACCCCAATCTTTCCACTCATATTTCGCACGAAAGCCAAGATACCTTTGTGATCATCATAGATCGAATCAAAAATCAAAGCTCTCGGTAAATCAGACCCATCCTCCACCACTTTGGGCGGCGGGACCCTTTCGATCACTGCATTTAAAAGCTCCAAAACCCCCTCTCCGGTTTTTCCAGAAATTTTAAAAATCTGATCTTCAGAAACTTCTAAGAGCTTTGCCAACGCCGTCACGTTTTTATCGGCCTGTGGAGGATTCAAATCAATCTTATTAACCGCTCCAATCAAAGTAAGTCCGGCTTTTTTGGCCGACCGATAATTCGAAAGAGTTTGTGCTTGAATTCCCTTTGTCGCATCAACCAGCAAAATCGCTCCCTCGACTGCTTCGAGCGCTCGCGAAACCTCATACGAAAAATCACTATGCCCAGGCGTGTCAATCAAGTTTAAAATATACTTTTTATAGATCATCCGAACCGGAGCCATTTTTATCGTAATCCCCCTCTCTCTTTCTAAATCCAACCTATCCAAATATTGCGGTCGCATTTTTCTTGCTTCTACCGTTCCTGTCACTTCCAATAATCGATCGGCCAAGGTCGATTTACCGTGGTCAATATGAGCAATAATGACAAAATTTCTGATTTCTTCCATAGAAATACCAGATTACCACGAATATTAAGCCTAAACCAAGTCAACA
>CAZLXS010000001.1:33216-51316 GCA_964563735.1 uncultured Candidatus Saccharibacteria bacterium | reverse complement strand
CCAAGCTCGACGAGTCTGCGGGAGCTTTTTCAGACCAATTTTCCAAAATTTCTTTGCCCCGCATCTTGATCTCTTCGATTGAGCATGATTCGGTTTTGGAGACTGCGCGGGATTTAGAGAGACATGGGGTGGAAGTAATTTATTTGCCGGTTCTAAAAAACGGAGTGGTGGATCTGAAAAAATTTAAGGAAGCTTTAAATGACCGAACGATTTTAGTTTCTATAATGCAGGCGAATAACGAGACTGGAGTGGTACAACCGATCGAGAAAATTTTGGAGATTATTAGAAATTTTCGAGAAGAATTGAGAATTAAGAATAACGAATTAGATCAGAAACAATCGTACCCTCTATTTCATACAGATGCGGTGCAGGCTTTTCAGTTTTTGGATTGCGATGTTAGAAGTGGCGGAGTTATTTCTAACGGGGTGGATCTTATGACTTTATCGGCGCATAAAATTTATGGACCAAAAGGAAACGGCGTTCTATTTGTTCGAAATGATGGGAATGTTGGATCGAGTCGCGAAACGCGATTGCTTGAACCGATGGTAACTGGTGGGGGGCAGGAATTTGGGATGCGGTCTGGAACCGAGAATGTTCCGGCAATTGTGGGATTTTATGAGGCGATGAAGTTGATTGGAGTGAATAAGGAAAAAGAAGCGCAAAGAATTAGGGGTTTGAAAAAAAAGTTGTGGAATGGAATCTTAAAAATTTATCCTAGTGCAAAAATAAATGGAGTGGAGGATGAAGAAAAAGCGTTGCCTAATATATTGAATGTTTATTTTCCAGATTATTTAGCGGAAGAAATTATGGTGGGGTTGGATTTAAATGGCGTGGCGGTTTCATCTGGATCGGCTTGTTCGAGTCGATCGGCTAAGACATCACATGTTTTAAGGGCGATGGGCTATGATGAAGAGAGATCAAAACGAAGCGTGAGGTTTAGCTTGGGCCGACCAACTAGTGAAGGGGAGATTAGGGGCACATTGAAGATTTTAAAGGAGGTGTTAGGGCGGCTTGATTAGATAGTGTAATTTTTCTAAATTTAGAACGTATTATATGAATACAGAGCCTCAATACGGTCGTTTTATTTTCGTAGATTAAAAAATATAAATTTTATATGCAAATGAATAATAAAAAAGCAGTAGTAGCGATTTTGGGTTTGTTTGTCTTGGCTTATTTTTTGGGGTCGGTTTTGAAGACTCCGATGGCGAGAGCGGATTTTTTTCAAGATCTTTGGGGCAGTATCACAAAACCTTTTTCTGGTGATACTGGGAGTGATAATGGAGAGAAAGCAGAAGAACAGAAGACGGTAAATCAGGAAAAGGAGGTGCCACTCTACAAGCCAGCGCTTGATTATGAGCAGGCGGTGGTGGCGGCGGTGAAGAAGGCTTCGCCTGCAGTGGTTTCGATTACGGTATCAAAGAACGTGCCGATTATAGAAAATTGTCCGAGTGATATATTTGGAGATTTGCCTCCGCAGTTTCGAGATTTTTTTGGTGGAGGATTCGGGCAGATAACAGAGCCATGTGAACGAGGGACAGAGCTTCGAGAGGTTGGAGGTGGAAGTGGCTTTTTGGTTTCGGCTGATGGAATGATTGTAACGAACAAACATGTGGTGGCGGATACCAAGGCTTCGTATACGGTTTTTACAAATGATGGAAAGAAATACGAGGCAACAGTTTTGGCGAGGGATCCGGCGCAAGATTTGGCGATTATTAAAATTAAAGCCAGTGGCTTGTCGACTTTAGAGTTGGGAGATTCTGACAGTGTGCAGTTGGGGCAAACTTCAATTGCGATTGGGAACGCTTTGGGTGAGTTTAGAAATACGGTTTCGGTAGGAGTAATTTCTGGTTTAGCGAGGACGGTGGTGGCATCAGGTGGTGGACAGAGTGAGAGGATTTCCGGAGTGCTTCAGACCGATTCTGCGATTAACCCGGGAAATTCTGGAGGACCACTTTTAAATCTAAGAGGACAGGTGATTGGGATTAATACAGCCGTAGCGTCGGATGCCCAGAATATTGGATTTGCGATCCCAATAAATCGGGCAAAGAAGGATATTACTTCGGTTAAGTTGGGTGGAGAGATCCAGTCGCCGTATTTGGGAGTGCGGTATTTAAGCGTGACTCCAGAATACGCGAAGAAAAATAATCTTAGAGTAGACTATGGAGCTTTAGTTCGAGGCAACGAGGATGGTCCAGCGGTAGAGGCTAATTCTCCGGCGGCCAAGGCGGGCGTGCAGGCAGAGGATATTATTTTAGAAATTAATGGAAAGAAATTAAGCGAAGAGATCGGCTTAGGTGATGTGATAGCAGAGCTTAGTGTCGGATCGAATGTAAAATTAAAAATTAACCGAGCGGGGAAAGAAATTAATATTTCGGCGACTTTGGCGAAGAGGCCCAATTAAGAATTTCTAATAAAATCCAAATAACGAATTATAAAATAGTTCTAGTTGTTCTAGGTGAGGCGAAATGTTCTAGGTGTTGTTGATGCGGACTGCTGGTTGACATAGGTGGTATAATTTAGATAACTTAAAATTAAATTAGATATAAATGGCAAACTTTCATAGATTCACAATAAAAGCGCAGGAATCGCTTCAGAGCGCGCAAGAATTAGCTGGACGAATGAGTCATGGTGAACTTAAGGCGTTGCATTTGCTTGCGGCTTTAATTGAAGACCAGCAGTCGTTGGTTCAGCCGGTTTTGGTGCGTTCGGGGGTTAATTTGGATAAATTGCACGGGCAGATTTACGCAGAGTTGGAGCACTTGCCGAAAATGGTTTCGGGGACGGTGGTGGGACAGTTGTATCTTTCGCAAGAGTTGATGCAGGTACTTGATCAAGCGGCGAAGGTGGCGAATCAACAGAAGGACGAATTTATTTCGTGCGAACATTTGCTTTTGGCAATTTTGGATGTAAATTCGGCGGCGCAGGGAATTTTGCAACAGTTTGGTTTAAGGCGGGAAGCGGCGATTCGGGTTTTAACACAACTCCGCGGATCGGTGCGGATTACCGACGAGACGCCCGAAGCGAAGTTTCAGGTTCTAGAAAAATACGCGATTAATTTAACAGATCGAGCCAGAGAAGGAGCACTTGATCCGGTGATTGGACGAGAGGAAGAGTTAAGGAGAGTAATTCAGGTGCTCTCAAGGAGAACTAAAAATAACCCAGTTTTGATTGGGGAGCCTGGAGTGGGAAAGACGGCGATTGTTGAGGGTTTGGCCCAGAGAATCGTGGCGGGAGCAGTGCCAGAGCCCCTTAAAGACAAGCAGATTGTGATGCTCGATCTTGGGGCGCTCATCGCAGGAACTAAATTCAGAGGAGAGTTTGAGGATCGCCTAAAAGCTTTTATAAAAGAAGTAAAAGCTCAGGCTGGAAAAATTATTTTGTTTATTGATGAGATTCACACCATTGTTGGAGCGGGGGCGGCCGAAGGAGCAGTGGATGCTTCTAATTTGCTAAAGCCAGCTTTGGCGAGAGGAGAGTTGCACGCGGTGGGGGCAACTACGATTCGAGAGTATCAACGATATATTGAAAAAGATCCAGCGCTCGAGCGCAGGTTCCAACCAATTATGGTGGATGAACCAACGATTGAAGACAGTATTTCGATTTTGCGAGGACTCAAAGAAAAATACGAGATTCATCATGGTTTGCGTATTTCGGACGAGGCGATCGTGGAAGCAGTGAACCTTTCGGCGCGTTATATTACTGATCGATTTTTACCAGACAAGGCGGTGGATTTAATTGACGAGGCGGCGGCGGCAAGGAGACTAGAGAGCGAGAGTTTGCCTAAAGAGATTGATCGAGTGCGACACGAGATTACCAAGCTAGAAGTAGAGAAGCAGGCGCTCCTTAAAGAAGGTCAGGAGAAAGACAGGATTCGAGTGATTGATAGAGAATTAAAAAAGTTAAAAGAAGAGAATGATAAGCTTTCGGCTCAATGGCATTCCGAAAAAATTGTTTTTGAAAAATTGCACGAGCTACGACAAAAGATTGAGAATTTTAAAAGAGAGGTAGAAGTAGCAGAGCGAACTGGAAATTTAGAGCGAGTGGCGCAGATTACCTATGGAGACTTGCCTTTGGCTCAGAAGGCTTTTGAGGATTTTGAGAGAAAACATTTTGGTCAGAAAAAATCTGGCAATGCTAAAGCTCGAGCAAAGAGTGTGGTTCATGGCGAGCGGGAGGAGAAGTTTTTGAAAGCGGCGGTGGACAAAGAGGATGTAGCGGCGGTGGTTTCGAGTTGGACTGGAATACCTTTGCGAAGAATTTTGGAGTCTGAGATGGAGAAGCTTACAAAGATCGAGGAGGTACTTTCGAAAAGAGTGATTGGACAAGAAGAGGCGATCAGGGCGGTGGCTAATGCTTTGCGTCGAGCAAGGGCAGGACTCTCGGATGAGAATCGGCCACTTGGATCCTTTATGTTTTTGGGTCCAACTGGGGTTGGAAAGACTGAGCTAGCCAGAGCCTTGGCCGAGCTAATGTTTAACGACGAAAAGGCCCTAGTGCGGTTTGATATGTCCGAATACATGGAGCGACATGCGACAGCTCGCTTAGTGGGTTCGCCTCCTGGATACGTGGGATATGAAGAGGGTGGGCAGTTAACTGAAGCGCTTCGTCACCGACCCTATAGTTTAATTTTGTTTGACGAGGTGGAGAAGGCGCACCCCGAGGTGTTTAATTTGCTTTTGCAGATGCTCGACGATGGAAGGGTGACGGATAGCAAGGGGAAGAAGATTAATTTTAGAAATTCGATTATTATTATGACCTCGAATGCGGGGAGCCATCATTTTAAGAACGCGGTGGCGCTTGGTTTTGGAGACGAGACTCAGAGTAGAGAGAAATCGATGGAGGAAAATTATCGTGGTAAAATTGAGTCAGCTTTACGAGAGAGTTTTAGGCCAGAATTTTTGAATCGTATTGATGAGATTATCACCTTCCATCCTTTGCGAATGGATGATATAAAGAAGATCGTAGATATCCAGATTGGTTTGATCGAAAAAAGATTATCGAAGCACAAGATTAAAATTTCGATTGACGAGACGGCCAGAGAGCATTTAGCTAAAGAGGGTTTTAGTACTGAATTTGGGGCGAGACCATTAAAACGATTGCTCCAAAAAATGATTTTAGACCAGTTGGCGGATCGAATTATTCGCGGAGAACTTAAAGATGGAGGAAAAGTTAAAATTAATTTCAGGGCAAATTCACTGGTCTTTACTAGTTAAGACGGCGGTTTGGGTTTTGGGGTGGTGGTTTTTGCCTTTCGGACTATTTTTGGTACTGACTTTTTACTTGTATTTTGTTCCGCCACTCCGATCGGGGCAGTTGTTCTGGCCGTTTTTCTTGATTTTGGTCCTAGCATTTTTTTGGCGAGGAGACGCTTTTATGGGACTCCTTTTAGGGGTTTTGGTTTATTTGCTTTTTGGAATTAAAGATTTGATTTTTGTGAATAGGAAGTTTGTACTAGAGGTTCTTTCGATCTTCGGATTATTTTTGTTGTCTTTTGCGATTTTAGAGAGGATTGAAAATTGGTTTTCACTCCGAGCAATTTTGGGTTCGGCTTTTTTGGCGGTGGTTTTTGGTTTACTATTTAGGACATTTAAAAATTATCGTGAATTACCGAAGAAGGTGGAGGGTGATGATGGTAGTACAAAGATAGAGGTTTTTATGATCGGCGTGACCGTTTTTATAGTTTTTCAGTTAGCTTTTGTTTTGATTGTCTTGCCGGTGCCAGATATGTATAAAATTGCGTTGTTTTTCGCAACGATTGTGGCGATCTGGGAAATTCTGCAAAAATATTTGGACGGGATGCTGACGAAGAGGAGGGTGTTGATTGTGGCCTCGGTCTTGCTTTCAATCTTTGTTTTGCTTTTGGTGAGTAATATTTGGACTTTTTAAAATTTATGGAAAAATTTTCACCGGTGATTCGGAAGATTGTTTTGCCAGTAGCCGGGCTGGGAAAGAGACTGCGTCCGCTAACGCTTAAAACTCCTAAGGGGTTGGTGCCGGTTGGGGGAGTGCCCTTGCTTGATTATATTTTTAGAGAAACCAGAGGTACGGCGACCAGAGAAGTGTTATTGATTGTTTCTCCGGAGCATCGGCCAAGATTTGAGAGATATGTTGGGGGAGCGAGAAAGAGATTTAGGAGATTAAATTTTGAGATAACCGAACAGAAGCAGGCCCTAGGTACTGGGCATGCAGTTTTGTGCGCTAAAAAATTTGTGGGGCGAGAGCCTTTTTTTATGCGCTTTTGTGATGATCTGCTTTTTGATAAAAAACCAATTTTAGTTTCAATGGCGGATTTTTTTACTATGTTTAAAAAACCGATCATCACCTTAGAGAAGGTGCCCAAGCGATTGGTGTGTCGATATGGAGTGGTGGGGGTGGAGAAGAAGAGTGGGAAGGCGCCGGTTTATCGCTTGAATGATTTAGTAGAGAAGCCGGTAATAGAGGACGCGCCATCTAATCTTACAATCGTGGGGAGCTATGTTTTAAATTACGACATCATCAAAGAGTTGATCATACTGGATAAAAAAGCCCGAAGAGAGATTGATGCCGTTCCTTTGACGGATGCTTTTATTAGACAGATCAAAAGTGGAGCGGATATTTATGGGTGGGAGTTTAAGGGAGAGCGATTGGATTGTGGAACTTTAGCTGGACTAGAGGAGGCGGAGAATTTTATAGCGAAAAGAAGAGCTTAGTCCGCCCTATTTGCGGATCAAAAAGGGTCGGAGTATACTTTTTTTCTGTGAGTGTCTTTCAGGAGTTTATTCCTAAAAAATCATTTGAAGTTGTTTATGCTCTAATGCGGGTGGCGAGGACTACCCATGGAGCTGATTTTTCTGGGCACCTAGAGAGAGTGGCTTTGGATATGATGCGGTCGGCCACTTTGGGTAATTTTTTAGAATTAAGGGCCTTTTTAAAATTAACAGAATATTACTTGAGGATAGGAGAGGGGAACGATTTAGTTTCGCACTTTTTAGTTGAAACGATTATGAAAGAGATGGGAGAGTTAGATCAGTTTGTGGTGGAGTATATGAAAGAGGGAGATCTGGATTTAAAAAATAACTTAGAGAAAGAAGTGGCCTCTGGTTTTTTGGTTTCAAAGCCAAAGAAAATAGAGAGGTCTGATGGGGCTCACGAGAAGGTTTCGGAACCTGTTTCAAACCAACCAGAGGAGGTTTTTTTTGAGGAAATTCCCAAGGAATCTTTTGAATTACAGTCGTTTTTACAGAATTCTAGGGTGGATAGTGTTAGAGAGGCCGTACCATCAAAACCTTCCTTTAGTAGCTTTGGTGCATCTATGCATAGTAATAGTGGTTCGGAAACCGATGTTTTATCCGGCAATTCGGCAATTATCCGGCAATCGGCAATATTAGGCAAAATCAGGCAAAGTTCTTATTGTCGATTAAAAGATGTGCAGGATTTGATTCCTAATTCTAGTGAAAGAACCTTGCGTTACGATTTGCAGAAATTGATTGAACGAGGCGAGATTGAGAGGGTAGGGAGTGGTGGGCCTTCTAGTTTTTATAGGGTGAGGAGGGATGGATAGTATAGAGAATGACTAATTATTCTAATTGCTCTAGTTAACCTAATTATTCTAATTTCTAATCAAACCCCAATGACTAATTTGGGAAAATAGAAAAGATAGATGGGGTGTAACTTTATTGGGTGGTTGCACGTTTTACTTGTGTAGCCCGATAGAATCTAGGTTTTACTTGATTTTTTGAGGGGCTTATAGTATGATAGGCGTATAATTTAAGCGGATATAGTTCAGTGTGAGGCTGAGCCGTTTCTGTGCCAATCGATGCCCTTTTGGTGCGGTGTGCTCTACTCACTCTCGACAAAGTGGGTTTTTTGTTATTTTAGATACTGCGGTTATTCTCTTGTCGTTCATCTGCTACTAATCCTCACTAATTAGCGGTTGGTCGAGGGCAAGGGAAATAGCTTTTCCGAAAAAAAATAGAATTAAAAAAAGGTCGATAAGGTCTATACTTGTTTTTGATTTATGGCTGGCTCGAAACCGGCTTAAATCTACTGAAACGAGAATAGGTCGATAAAAAATTAAAAAATGTCGATTAATAAAAATACGCACGAAATGAATACATTTAGCAAGAAATTTCTTTCAATAGCCTTGCTTGCCTTCTCTGTAGTTGGCATGTCTGGCTTTGCTTCTCTTCCTGTGGCGAATGCACAGAGTGCGATAGACCTCCAGGCCCAAATTGCGGCTTTATTGGCGCAGATTCAAATGCTCCAAGCCCAGCTTGGTCAGGGTGGTTCTGCGATGACTAGTGGTTACAATTTCACTCGCGACCTCACCGTGGGTGCAAAAGGTGACGACGTCTCTGCACTTCAGCAAGTTCTCATCAGCAAGGGATATCTTAAAATTGCCGCTCCGACAGGCTTCTTTGGTGCAATGACCAAATCAGCTTTGGGAGCATGGCAGGCCGCTTCTGGAATTTCTCCAGCAGCTGGTTACTTTGGTCCTAAGACCCGCGCAGCTTTTGCTTCGATGGGTGGCACTGGTACCGGAACAGGTACTGGTACGGGAACTGGCACTGGAACCATTCCGACTCCAGCGACAGGTCTTTCAGTTAGTGTCGCTTCAGACAACCCGATGGCTGGTTCGCTTATTTCGAGTGCTTCCGCTTCGGCCTCCAGAGTTCCGGTTCTTTCTGTAAATCTTACAGCTGGAATGTCGGCTCCGGTCGTTTTGAACGATCTTAACTTCAAGAAAAACGGAGTTCTTTCGGACTCTGCGATTTCAAACGCTTATCTTATCGAAAACGGTAAGGTAATCGCCCAATACAGCTCTATTGCTGGTGGAATGATTAAGTTCACCGGAATGGGGATGAGCATTGGTGCTGGTCAGACCAGAAAGGTTTGGTTGGCAATTGACCCAGCTGTAAATCTTAGCGCCGGAAACACGGTTTCCTTCTCGCTTGCGAGCGCTATGGATGTAGTTGCGGTTGACAACAGTGGCGTGGCTGTAATGGCTTCGGGTATGTTCCCAGTTAATGGAAACATCTTCACCATTACTTCGGTTTCTAACCCGGCTTTGGCTTCTGTGACGATTACATCGTCCACAGTTGGATCTTCGGTTTATGCTGGCGACCAGAATGTTTTGGTTTCCCAGTGGACCATTACTCCAGCCAACAGCGCAGTGGACTTGAAGGGTCTTACCTTTAAGGTCATTGGTTCTGCGAACAAGAGCGATCTCAAGAATGTGAAGCTCATGGTTAACGGAACTCAGGTTGGTCCGACCCTCGCTATGGTTCCGGCAGATGGTATGGCTCACTTTGACCTTACCAGCACTCCGGCCAGAATTGGAACAGGGAGCAACAACTTACAGGTTTACGCGGACATTACTGGTAGCCCGAGCTTTAACTTTAGCTTCCAGCTTTTGAACACGTACGACGTGTTTGCGGTTGATACCCAATACAATGTTCCGGTTTCTGTAACCATCAACGGTGGCAGTGGAACAACGATCACGATCGGACAGGGAACGATTACCGTTTCTCTTTCCTCTGATACCCCGACTGGCAACGTAGCCAAGGGTGGATCAGGAACTGCTTTCGCGAAATTCAAGATCTATGCGGCTGGTGAGCCGGTAAAAGTGAAGTGGTTAACCTTTGGTTTCACCCTCACTAACGTCACTACTGCAAGTTTGGACAGTGAAATCAAGAACGTGGTCTTGGTGGATGATGCAGGAAATCAGGTTGGTTCAACGATCAACTCGCTTGTAACCTCTGTGACTTGCACTGATACCAGTTTCAGCGCTTCAACCTCTACTCCAAGGAATTGTTTTGGCAGCAGTGGATCGCCGATCAATTACATTGTTCCGGCGAACACCACTCGCGTCTTAACCCTTCGTGGAGACATCCAGTCAACAGCAACCTTCGACACTGTTGTCGCTTTGCTCACTGGCAACTCAAGCAACCTTCAGGGTCAGCTTTCGAGCCAGACAGCTTCAAGCGGTTCAGTTAACGGTGGAAGCTTAACTTTGGCTGACAACTCACTTACGACAGCGAAGAACTCGGCCGTAGGGACTCAGACTTACTCTGGTGGAACAACTGGAGCAAAGATCGGTTCTTATGTCTTAACAGCTTCTTCGGCTGAAGGAGTGAATGTGAACACAATCACTATCTTGCTTGGTTCAAATGGCGCAAGCTACCAGAACCTTAAGGTAATGATTGGTTCAACTCAGTTTGGAATTACCCAGCCGACTCTTTCGAACTCGGGAAGCTACACCTTCTCTGGTTATTTGAATGTCCCGGGTGGACAGACCAAGACTGTGGACGTCTTTGCAGATGTCCTTTCTGGTACGGCGGCTGGAACGCATAGCACTATTACGACCTTAAATGGTTGTTCTGGTTCTGGTGCGACGACTTATACTTCGGTCAGCTGTACTTCGAGGGCTGGACAGGATGTAACGGTCGCTGGTCAGGCGAGTTTAACGGTTTCGATTGATTCCGGAACTCAGGCTGCTGGTCAGATCGTGATGGGTTCAACTGGAAACAGTTTGGCCACCTTCCGCTTCTCGGAAACTTCGAACATCGAAGATCTTAAGGTCACCGACCTTTATGTCTTCCAGCAGGTGGCTGGAACTTCGACTGTGAAGGCTGGTATTTCTAACCTTCAGCTTTACAATGGCGCTACGCTACTTGGAACAGCTGGAGCAGCAACAGCTTATGCTTCAACTTCGAATCCAGGAGGAGGTTATTACTACAAGTTTAGTTTTGGCTCTCCGGTAATTGTTCCGAAATCAGGTGCAGTTTCCTTGATTTTGAAAGGTGATGTTTCTTCGTACAGCTCGAGTGGTGCGACCGACAACTCAACTCACGTCTTCAAGATCGTGACGATGGGAGCGGACAGCACGCTTGATGCGGCCAACGAAGTTGTGACAGCTCTTGGAGCAACTTCTAACGCCAGTACGTCTATCACCCTTTCTTCGCCAAACGGTAATACTCAAACGATGTTGCGCAGTAAGCTTACTGTAACTGCAACGCCACAGGGTGCTACCACTGGCAGAGCGAAAGCTTCGACTGATGATTTGGCTCTCGTGAACTTCGCGGCTGATCAGGCGGGCGCAGTTAAATTGCAGTCGCTCGTAATCACCCTTGGTGGTTCGGCTGTAAGTTCGACGACTGCTGCTAATATAGTGCTTTATGATGCTTCCACTGGAACTTCATACTCACCGTCTGCGACGAGCACGACTTCGGTTTCTTTTGACTTAAACAACTACGTTGTAAGCGGAGGAACTACGAAGAGCTTTATCTTTAGAGCGAATACCTTGTCGTACACTGCGGCGGCTTCTAATGGTGTGTCGCAGACTCTTTCTGCCACCATTAATGCTGCTGGTAATGCTACGTTTACCACGGCTGAATCTGGTGGTACTACGGGAGTTGGTCTTCCGGCAGTAGTTATTCCAGTGACGCTCAACTCGGTAACTTACGCTCAAGGTACCTAGTACTGATTGATAATTCTGTAACGATAGAAGTTCGAAAACACCCCGCCAAAAGCGGGGTGTTTTTTGATTCTTTTATGGATACTGTTAGAATTTTAGGAATGGTTAGGATGGAGAAAAGCTTAATAAAGTTGATAAATATAATTTTGGGGGCGATTGTGGTTCTCGTGCCGTTTTTTTATTTGAAGCATGGCGTGTATCCGTACACTCAACCGAAGACTCTATTTTTTCAGATTCTCGTTGAAATTTTATTTTTTGGATGGCTCTATTTAGCGATTTTGAATAAAAAATATTGGCCAAAATTGAACATTTTTAATATAAGCTTATTTTTGTTTTTAGGGGCTTTGATTATTACAACTTTATTGAGTCAGGACGTTTGGCGAAGTTTTTGGGGGACACAGGAGAGGGCGACAGGGGTTTCTACGTTGATTCATTTTGTCTTGATGGCGATGGTTCTGGGTTCGGTGTTCAAGCAGTTAAAGATTAAATTAGTTCTCTACGCATCGATTGCTGTGGCGGCGCTTATTAGCATCGTGGCGATGATTCAGCTTACGAATCCTAATTTTTTATTAATTGAGCCGATTGGTGGAAGGCCGGGAGCGAATTTTGGGAATCCGAGTTTTTTAGCTGGGTATTTAATCTTTAATATTTTACTTGCGGGTTATTATTTGTTTTTAAAGTTTAAAAGTGAGCCCAATAATTCTAAAAACAAGATTGAGTGGGGTGGAGTTAGTTTTTTAGTGGTCGCTCTGGTTTTAATGCTAGTTGCTCTGTTTCAAGCACAGACGAGAGGTGCGATTATTGGCTTGGGAATTTCATTTTTAACTCTAGCTTCGATTTTTATTTTTCGACCGCCGCAATTAAGATTTAATTTTTTTAATAAACGATCTTTATATATTGTGGTTTTGGGATTGATTGTGGTTGGTGGATCAATTTTTTGGATAACGCGAGAGCAATCTTTCTGGCAAAAAGTTCCGGGACTGAGCCGTTTTGCTGATTTAACTTTTGCTGATCAGAGTCTTCAGCCACGCGTGGTGGCTGCTAAAGCGGCGCTCAGTGGATATAGAGAAAAACCGATTTTTGGCTGGGGGTGGGATAATTTTAATCTGGTTTTTAATAAGAATTATGATCCGGATTTGCTATCGTTAAATTATCAAGAAACTAGATTTGATAAGCCACACAATGCTTATTTGGAATATCTAGTAACTGGTGGAAGCGTGCTAACTTTGGCCTATCTATTTTTAATTGGAGTTTTGGTTTTCTTGGTTTGGAAGATCAAGGACAAGACATTGGGGTCGTTCGTCCTAGCAATGACGGTGGGGTATTTAATCCAGAATATATTTTTGTTTGATACGATTGGGACGTGGCTGATGTTTTTCTTGATTACCGGGCTTGTAGGAGGAATCTATTATGGTGATAGTTATTCTGAAGACGTAGAGAAAAAAGATTTTAGAAAAAACCAAACACTTGGGGAGGGGCAGAAATTTTTAGGAGTAGTTTTAGTTATTGCGGCGATTATTCCGATTTATTTTATAAATTGGAATGGACTCCGAACGAATCATTATCAGTTTTTAGGGTTCAATTATTTTGTGCAGAAAAATCCAGAAAAAGGATTGGAAGTTTTTAAAAAAGCGATCCAAATTTGGACGCCGTGGAGATGGAATATTAAAAGAGATTACGCAGCTGTTGTGGCGGAGAATTATTTTTACGGAGCGATAAATTCGGCAGAGGAGGTGAAGTTGGGAATTAAGGCGGCCGAAGAGGTGGCGATGGAGCATCCAAAAGACGCCTATAATCACTACATTTTGGTGGATATGTATAATCAAGTAGCGGAAGTGGACAAAGAGAGATACTTGGACTTAGCAGAAAAGGAGGGGGCGATTGCTTTGGAATTGAGTCCCGATCGGCAGCAAGTGATTTTTTCATTAGCGAAAACTAAGTCTCTTCGGGGAGACAATATTGGAGCGATGGAGATGATCAAGAAGGGATTAGATTTGAATCCAAATGTGGCAGACGGACACTTCTATTATGGGCTTTTGGCGTATGTGAATGGTGAGAGTGATTTGGGCTACAAGGAATTAAAAGAGGCTATTAGACTAGGAAGGAAGTGGAAGAGCTATAACGACGCACTGGTCGTCGCAAACTTTTTTGCTGATTCCGGCCACCTTCCGGAGGCGATCGAGATTTATAAGGAAGCGGTAGTAATGGAGCCGGATAACTTGGAGATAAAGATTAAACTAGGAATAGCCTATTTTTATAACAAGCAATATGATCTGGCTAAAGAAGAGATAGGAGCAGTGATGCAAAAATTTGATTTAAGAAAGAGCGACGTTTACGACGGAATCCTGCCGATTTTAAATGCTTTGGGGTTGCGTTATTAAGAGTGTCTATTAGAAATCCCAGATAATACCTTAGGGAATCGTGGTTCTCTCGCTCCGGCGGCGAGAGTCCACTGCATCTCGGGGTGATAAATTCCTACGGAATGCCAAGCTTATCACCCCTCCGCTAGCTTCCCTAAGGTATTATCTGGGATAGTTATGTTTAGATATTGATAATCTAACTACTTCCAAGAGTTGGAAAAAGGTTAAATTTTGTGGTAAAATTAGGGGAATAAGCCATTAATTTGGCTCTATATTTTTTAACTATTATGCCTCCAAAAAAGAGTGATTTAGAACCCAAAAAAGAGAAAGAAAAGGTGGCCAAAAAGCCCGGATCGTATAGTGCCGAGGATATTTATGTTTTGGAAGGTTTGGAACCGGTGCGAAAGCGACCGGGAATGTATATTGGCTCAACTGGAGAGATTGGATTACACCACTTGATTTGGGAGGTAGTGGACAACTCGATTGACGAGGCTATGGCAGGACATGCGAAGAATGTGACGGTGGAGATTTTGCCAGGGAATGTGGTGGCGGTGACTGATGATGGTCGGGGTATTCCTGTTGAGACTCATAAACAGACTGGGAAGTCGGCTTTGGAGACGGTGCTCACCACACTTCATGCTGGTGGAAAATTTGGTGGAGAGTCTTATAAGGTTTCTGGAGGACTTCATGGGGTTGGAGTATCGGTGGTGAATGCTCTCTCGATTTGGCTGGAGGTGGAAGTTTCAAGAGATGGTGGAACATATTTTCAACGCTACAAACGGGGCGTGCCAGAAACAAAAGTCAAAAAAATAAGAAATTCCAATTCAACTGGAACGAAGGTGACTTTTTCACCTGACGAGCAGATTTTTTCTACGCTCGATTTTAACGCGAAGAAAATTTTAGAACATTTAAGACAGCAGGCTTATTTAACGAAGGGTATTAGAATTAATTTTATTGATAAGAGAGAAGAGATCCCGATGGCGCACTGTTTTTATTTTGAGGGCGGGCTTTTGTCTTTTGTAAAATATTTATCGAGAGGGGATCGAGGAATGCACGAAGAGATTTTTTATGTGCATAAAGACGCCGATAAGGTAAATGTGGAGGTAGCTTTTCTTTATGTGAATGATCTAGAGGTGAAGGAGTTGAGTTTTGCTAATAATATTTATACACCAGATGGTGGAATGCACTTAACTGGATTTAGATCGTCGCTAACCAGATCGCTTAACACTTACGCTCGCACCGAATCGTATTTAAAAGAAAAAGATGAAAATTTAACCAGTGATGATGTGCGCGAAGGACTTACGGCAATTGTTTCGGTGAAGTTGCCAGAGCCGCAATTTGAAGGACAGACGAAGGCGCGGTTGGGGAGTACGGAGGCGAGAACGGCGGTGGAGTCGGTGGTGGGTGAGGCACTGAAAGATTTCTTAGAGAAGCGACCTCCGCAAGCTAGGCAGATTATCGAGAAGGTGCTTTTGGCGGCAAAGGCTCGCAAGGCTGCAAAAGCGGCTCGAGACACGGTTTTAAGAAAGGGGGTATTAGAAGGACTGACTTTACCGGGAAAGTTGGCGGATTGCAGTTCGAAAAATCCAGAAGAGTCGGAGCTTTTTATCGTAGAGGGAGATTCGGCTGGTGGAAGTGCCAAATCCGGAAGAGAGAGAAGGACGCAGGCGATTCTGCCACTCAAAGGAAAAATTTTGAATGTAGAAAAATCTCGACTGGATAAGATGTTAGCGAATCAAGAGATTAGGTCGCTCGTTATGGCGATTGGAACCGCGATTGCAGAGGAGTTTGATATTCAAAAAATTCGATATCATAAGATTGTGATTATGACTGATGCTGACGTTGATGGAGCGCACATAAGAACTTTGCTTTTGACGCTTTTTTATCGATATTTCAGACAGATTATCGAGGCTGGATATTTGTATATTGCTCAACCACCACTCTATAGGATGCAAAAATCGAAAGATGTTCGATATGCTTATTCTGATGCAGAGAAAGATGTGATTGTGAATGAGTTTAAGAAGATGATTTCTAAAAAAGCGGAGGCGGTGAAAGTAAAAGAGGCGGAAGATGGGGAGGTGGCGCAAGAAATTGATGGTGCGACTGGAGAGTCAGTAAAAGGAGTATTGATTCAGCGCTATAAAGGTTTGGGAGAAATGAATCCGGATCAATTATGGGAGACCACGATGAATCCGGAAAATAGAGTTCTAAAACAAGTGACGATTGATGATGCGGGCGAGGCGGATCGGCTTTTTGATGTTTTGATGGGAGATGAAGTAGAGCCAAGACGAAAGTTTATTGAGCTTCATGCCCTTTCGGTCAAAAATCTTGACGTTTAATCTTTTTTTTGTTAGTCTACGGGATACTTATCAAGTTCTAACGTGAATAAAATCAAACTATTTTTTGAAGACGCCAGACAAGAATTTAAGCATGTAAATTGGCCAACCAGACAGGAGGCGACCAGACTCACGATTATTGTGATAGCGATTTCTCTTGGGCTGGCGGCTTTCTTGGGTCTTTTTGACACTATTTTTACAAGGATAATCGAATCTTTTGTTTCAGCTTAAAAATGGAAACTAAACCAAAACAAAAAGAAGAAACCGGAATAAGGCAGTGGTATGCGGTGCATACTTATTCGGGCTACGAAGAGGCCGTGGCGCGCTATTTAAAGCAAAGAGTAGAGGTGCTAGGAATGGAGGATAAGATTTTCAAAGTAATCGTCCCGAAAGAGAAAAAAATTAGAGTGAAGGGTGGACAGCGCCAAACCATCGAAGAGAAGATTTATCCGGGTTATGTTTTGATTGAAATGATTTTGAATGGAGAGTCTTGGTATGTGGTGCGAAACACACCTCGAGTGACTGGTTTTGTTGGGCCAGATAGCACTAAGCCAACCCCGCTCTCAAAAGAAGAGATAGATTATTTACTCGCTAGAATGGGGAATGACGAGAGCAAATTTAATGTGGATATTCGAATTGGAGACTTGGTAAAAATTGTGGATGGGCCCTTTAAGGATTACGATGGGAAAGTTTCGGCGGTGGATGAAGAAAGGGGGCACGTAACAGTGATGGTTCCGGTTTTCGGTCGAGATACTGCGTTGGAGCTTGACTCTCTGCAGGTAAAAAAGATATAAAGCTATCTACTATGAATCAGTGTTTTTTCTGTTCGCAAAATCTTAGCAGGATTGATTATAAAGAAATTGATTTACTGCGTCGTTTTGTTTCGGGTCAAATGAAGATTATTGACCCAAAGCACACTGGCGTTTGCGCTAAGCACCAAAGGATATTGGCTCAAGCGGTTAAGCGCGCTCGTTTCTTAGGACTCCTAGCGTTTACCGATCGCTAATTTTGGTGCTCCACAAAAAATGGAGCAAATTAATAATAATTTATTTTGGATTCTAAACCAGTTTACTGGCAAGAGTTCTGTTTTCGACGCGGTGATCGCTTTTGGAGCGGATATTTTGCCGTACGTGATTTTAATAATTTTATTGATTTTAATTTTTCGAGAGAAAAATTTAAAGAGGCGAGTGCTTCTGATGATCCAGACGGTGCTCACCGTGGTTTTGAGTTGGGGGATAATGGCGCAAGCTTTTCATGCTCTCTTGCCATTCTCGCGGCCATTTGTGCATTTTAATTTAGAACCATTGGTCTATGCGGTAGGGCCAACTTTTCCATCGGGTCATGCCACTTTCTTTTTTGCTTTGGCGGCCACGATTTTTACTTTTAATCGGAAGTGGGGCGCCTTGCTTTTGGGCGTGGCTTTTTTAAATGGAATTTGCAGAGTAGCGGCGCGAGTGCACTGGCCACTTGATGTGATGGGTGGAGCGTTTTTTGGAATCTTGAGTGCGATTTTTGTTTTTGTTTTGCTGACGCCGCTTTTTGTGAAGATGGAGAAGAAGTTGTAGGTGTTCTAGACGAGGCGAAGTGTTGTAGGTGCTATAAGCCAATAGACAATCCCTGCCTACCGGCAGGTCTTTCCTCGTTCGACTCCCAAGTATAAGTATAAAAAAATACGAAGCTAACTTCGTATTTTTTTATATGGTGCCCGAGGTGGGAGATCTCACGTCGTCGCTACCACTCCTCTTTAGAAACCTCTCGGTTTCTAAACGCCCTTTGGGCTATTTCCTACACGGGGAAACGAATCGCTTTTCCCCGACCCCCTTTCCTTATTCGACTCACCACCATCTGTAAACAAAAAAACCACAAAATTTATTCTGTGATTTTTTTGTTTAACGTGCCCGGGGTGGGAGTCGAACCCACACGGCCTTGCGACCAAGGGATTTTAAGTC
>CAZLXS010000001.1:25043-33116 GCA_964563735.1 uncultured Candidatus Saccharibacteria bacterium | reverse complement strand
GTGCCCGGGGTGGGAGTCGAACCCACACGGCCTTGCGACCAAGGGATTTTAAGTCCCTCGTGTATACCATTCCACCACCCGGGCCCCCACACCAATTGAGCTTAAGGTAATTTTAGGCTATCTTCAAGTGTTTTTTAAGCTGAGCCAAGACCAATCATTTAACTGTTTTCGTTGTCAAAATCAAGGGTAGGATTTAGAATGGATGGGTATGGCGAGGATTATTTCGATTTGTAACCAGAAAGGCGGAGTAGGCAAGACGACCACTTCGGTAAATTTGGGGAGTTATTTGGCGGCCCTGGGACGAAGAGTTTTGCTCGTTGATTTTGATCCGCAAGCGAATGCTAGCTCGGCTTTGGGCAGTGATCCAATGCAGGTGGAAGAGAGTATCTACCACGGAGTGATTAACGCGGTTCCCTTTGAGCGAGTTTTAAAACCAACTACGATTTTTAATTTTCATTTTGTGCCGGCGGCACCACATTTGGCTGGAGCTTTAATCGAGTTTGTAAATTTGCCGGAGCGGGAATATTTTTTAAGAAAATTTTTAAACCGTTTACGCCATCAGTATGACTATATTTTTATTGATTTACCGCCGTCACTTAGTTTGCTTACGGTGAACGGCTTGGTGGCGAGCGATGAGGTGATTATTCCGGTGCAGGCAGAGTATTATAGTTTAGAAGGGTTGGGTCAGTTGCTTCAGACGGTAAAAATGATTCAGGATAATTTGGATCACCGAATTACTGTGACAGGAGCGCTTTTGACCATGTATAACCGGAACGAAAAATTAAGTCGAGAGATTGCGAAAAATTTGCGCCAACATTTTCCACATCCAGTTTTTAAAACCGAGATCCCGCGAAGCATCGCGCTTGCCGAAGCACCAAGCTTTTCAAAACCGATTATGCTTTACCGGCCAGATTCGATTGGAGCGATAGCTTATAAGAGTTTGGCGGATGAACTGATTGCGCAAGAGCAAAACATCCACCAATTAGAACCAAAACACGTGAGTCCTAATTTTGGAAATTTTAACGTAATATAATTTTATGCTTGGAAAAGGACTGGAATCTTTGATTCCAAATAAAAATTCGAAGAATGCTACTCCGCAAGATGGTGGGGTTTCTGTTCCTAATTCTACTAATCCGATTTCATCGGAAGACAGCTTTGGAGAGAAAAAGGTAGATTTGGATTTTAACTTTAAACCAAAAATTGATTTGAATGATGAGGCTCTGGAAAAAAAAGAGAATCAAGAACTTCCACTTGTAAATTCGCCACTTAGTTCTAGAGAAGAGAGGGTGCAGCAGAGGCGGGGAACTGAGGCGGTTTTTCAGTTAGAGATCGAGAAGATTAAGCCGAACCCACATCAGCCACGCCGTCATTTTGACGACGAGGCACTCAAAGACTTAGCGGCTTCGATTAGGGAGTTTGGAATTTTGCAACCACTCGTTGTGACAAAGGTGGAAAAAGAAACCCCTAGCGGAACTGATGTGGAGTATATTTTAATTGCTGGAGAGAGGAGATTAATGGCCTCTAAGCTTTTGGGATTAGAGCGGGTGCCAGCGATTGTGCGCCGAGTTGATTTTGAGCGGGAGCGCCTCGAGATGGCAATTATCGAGAATTTACAAAGAGAAAACTTGAATCCGATTGAAACAGCGCGAGCTTTCTCGAGACTGCAAGATGAATTTAATTTGACACAAAGAGAGATCGCAACGCGACTCGGGAAGAGCCGAGAAGCGATTGCTAACTCGGTTAGGTTGCTTGATCTGCCCGCTTACATTCAAGACGCTTTGGCGAATAATCAGATTTCGGAAACGCACGGAAGGTTGTTGCTTGCGATTAGCGATGCCTCGATGCAGCAGAAACTTTTTAAGGACTTGGTGGAAAATAAATTAACGACGAGGGAATTAAAAGAGCGACTAAAACCAACTTCGATTAAAGATCCGAGGGAGGTGGTGCGGGCGTCGGTGGACCCAGAGATTAGGGTGGCGCAGGAGAGGTTAACTGCTAAATTGGGAGCGCCGGTGACGATTGAGCACCGCGGTGAGAACGGAAAAATTACGATCAGCTTTTTTTCTGAAGAAGAGTTGCGAAGTATTTTGGATCGGATTTCGGGAGGAGAGAATGATTAATCGAAGCGTTTTTCGAGGCGATTGTTTTTAGCTTTGAGGATCCCGCGAATTCTGTTTTTAGCTTCGGCAGTTTTAACAAAAGTAAGCCAATCTTGAGAGGGCTTTTTGTTTTTTTGAGTGATGATCTCTACGACATCGCCGGATTTTAAGGCGAAATTAAGGGGTTTGAACTCGCCGTTAATTTTGCTTTTTACGCAGGTGTGGCCGATTTCGCTGTGAACCTTGTAGGCGAAATCTACTGGGGTAGAACCAAGAGGAAGGTCTAAGACATCGCCTTTGGGAGTGAGGGTGAAGATGCGATCTTTGAAGAAGTCGAATTTCATGGAGGCGAGAAATTCTTGATGACTAGTTTCGGGATTATTTTTTTCTTGCCAGCGGCGGAGATGCTTGATTAAGTTGACGTTTTCGATGATTTTTTTGAGACGGGGTTTCGGGTCTTGGTTTTTCTTTTCGTATTTTTCTTTGTAGAGCCAATGACTGGCGATACCGTTTTCGGCATCGTCGTGCATGGTTTTGGTTTTAATTTGAATTTCGATGATCTTCCCATCTGGTCCGGTGACGGTGGTGTGAAGACTGCGATAGCTGTTGGGTTTGGGACTGGCGATATAGTCTTTGATTCTGCCGGGGAGAGGTGGCCAAAGGGTGTGGATGGCGCCCAGAGCTTCGTAACAGTCTTTGGTTTCTTCCATGATGATGCGCATGGCCACAAGGTCGTAGATTTTTTCTATGTCCATATCATGAGTCAGGAGTTTGCGATAGAGGCTGCTGATCCGTTTGGCGCGGAAGTCGATGAAGAGAGGGGCGAGATTGTATTCGTCAAGACATTTTTTAGCGAGTGGTTCGATGGAGCGAAGATAATTTTCTCGATCCTCGTATTGATCTTTGATAATTTGGCTAAGCCAAGCGTATTCTTTTTCGTGGGTATGGGGAAAGCTTAAGTCATAGAGTTCTCCACTTAAGCTTTGCATGCCGAGGAGTGAGGCTAGAGGAGCATAGATTTCTTCTGTTTCTTTGGAGATGCTTTGGCGTCTTTCTTCGGGGAGGGCGGTGATTGTGCGCATGTTGTGAAGGCGATTGGCTAATTTAATAAACACAGTGCGGAGGTCACCATTTAGAGCCAAGATGAGTTTGCGGAGATTTTCGATCTTGATATCCTTGGTTTCTGGTCCGCGGTATTTTACTAAGCCAAGTTTGGTGACGCCTTGAACAAGGAAAGCTACTTCTGCGCCAAACTTTTTCTTGATAACCTCTTCGGTGGCTTTGCCGTGTTTAATAGTGTCGTGGAGGAGACCAGAAGCAATACTCTCTTCATCGAGGTTCCATTGATTTAAGATTTCCGCGGTTTGAACGGCGTGCTCGAAATATGGACTGTGGTCCATGCGAACTTCTCCAGAGTGAGCGGTTTTAGCAAATTCTAGGGCTCGGCTGATTAAATTATTTTTGTCTTTAGTAGCGAGCTCTTGAATAGTCATTTTTTTACTCTTCTTCTTTATCGAGATTTTCTTTTTCTTGGGGTTCTTCTGTTTTTGGTTTTGTTTTTTCTTCGAGACCTTCTGGGTCTAGGGGATTTTTCCAGCTAGCGTAATCACATTTTGGATAACGATTACAGCCCCAGAAAACTTTGCCTCTGGCCCGTCCTTTTCGATTAACCCGTTTTTCAATCACATCGCCTTCGGTGCACTTGGGGCACTTGAGGCCGATTAATTTTGGAGGTTCTTTAATGGGCTTAGCATTTTTGCAGTCGGGGAATCCGGAGCAGGCCATGAATTTTCCGAAGCGACCAAATTTAATGATCATTTCTTTGCCACAGAGTTCACAGGCTATTCCGGTCTTTTCTTCAGCCACACCTTGCTTCTCTACAGTGGCGTAGCGTTCTTTGAGGTTTTTAGCGAAAGGTCCATAAAAGTTGCCAATAACTTTTTGCCATTCTTCAGTGCCCTCGGCAATCTTGTCTAAAGACTCTTCCATATTAGCCGTAAACTCCACGTTAACTATTTCAGGAAAGTTTTCTTTGAGAACAGTGTCGACTAATTTACCGATCTCAGTGGGGTGAAAGCGACCCTGAATTTTTTCGACGTAATTTCTGGCTTGAATAACCGAGATGGTGGGAGCGTAGGTGGAGGGGCGACCAATGCCATGACGTTCCATAATTTTGATAAGACTGGCTTCATTATAGCGAGCTGGTGGTTCGGTGAAGTGTTGAGTGGGGGTAACTGACTCTGCCTCTAGGGGGTCGCCGTTTTGAACGCTGGGGAGCTCGCGTTCCTCTAATTTGGTGGTCCAAATTTTCATAAAACCATCGAACTTCAAGGTACTTCCGGTGGCGCTAAAAAGATAATGCTTTTTATTTTTTGAAAGAGCACCAACTTCTATTTTAAGAGCGTCTAAGACTGCTGGGGGTAATTGAGAGGCCATAAAGCGACGCCAAATAAGGTCATACAGCCTGCGGGCGTCTTTCTCGAGCTTTTCTCCACCCAGAGAGTCTGGGGTGTTTTGAGGATTGGTTGGGCGGATGGCTTCGTGGGCTTCTTGGGCAAGGCGAGATTTGCTCTTGTAATGAATTGGGCCAATATTATATTCGGCGGGGAGATTTGATTCGATCCAGCTTTTGGCGGCGCTTAATGATTCGGCGGAGAGATTAACAGAGTCGGTACGCATGTAGGTGATGTGACCATTTTCGTAGAGGCCTTGAGCGAGGAACATGGTTTTTTTGGAAGAGAAGCCGAAGTGGCGGGCGGCGGTTTGTTGAAGGGTGCTGGTGATAAAAGGAGGATAGGGGTTTTTTCTGGTCTCGGTTTTTTCGACCGAGGCCACGCTGTAGGTGGCGCTTTCTAAATCTTCGACGATCGCATCAACTTGGGCTTGGTTTTTGATGCCGAGTTTTCCGATCGCTTCGTTTTCAATTTTGGAGAGATCAGCCTCAAAGATTTCTTGTTTTTTGGTTTTAAGAGCGGCGGTGATACTCCAGTATTCTTCTGGTTTAAATTTTTCGATTTCTTCTTCTCGCTCCATAATAATCCTTAGGGCGGCCGATTGGACTCGACCAGCCGAGAGACCACGAACAACTTTTTTCCAGAGGAAGGGAGAGAGTTCGTAACCGACGAGACGATCCAAAACTCGACGACCCTGTTGGGCGTTTACTAGATTTAAGTCGATATTGCGAGGGCTCTCGAGAGCTTTTTCGATAGCGTTTTTAGTGATTTCGTGAAAAACAATTCTCTTAATGGGAGTCTCGGTGGAATTTTTTAGTTTTAAGGCTTCGATGAGGTGCCAGGCGATGGCTTCTCCTTCTCTGTCTTCGTCAGTAGCGAGGATAACTTCATCAGCTTTGGCGGCTAATTTTCGAAGAGCGGTGACTCTGGATTGAATTTTTTTGGGGATGATGTAGTGGGGTTCGAAATTATTTTCTAGATCAATACCTAATTTGCTTTTGGGTAAATCTCGAACATGGCCAAAGGAAGATTCGATGGCGTACTTTTTACCGACGAAACCGGAAATAGTTTTCGCTTTAGTAGGAGATTCGACGATGACTAATTTTTTCATAAAACTTAATTAGGGGAGTATCCTGATTCGGTTTCTTTGATGATATTTTTAATAATAAGAAACCCCAAGGTTTGGTTGGTTGTTTTGGGATTAAGATTAGTTAGTTCGACTATTTTGTCAACCGAGAGAGGAGAGCCGGCAGATTGAAGGACTCGAAGAATCGATTGTTCATTCTCGTTTAAAGCTTGGTGGGGTGTGTTTTTAAAAGGGAGGGACTGGCTTGATTCGTTCCAATTGGGAATGATGGATTCGAGAATGTGGTTGGGATCTGTGACGAGGGTAGCACCTTGGCGGATTAAGTGGTGAGAGCCAGCAAAATTGGGGTGGTTGATGGGGCCGGGAACAACAAAAACTTCTCGATTTTGATCGAGGGCAAAGCGGGCGGTAGCTTCGGAGCCAGATTCATGGGGTGTTTCTATTAGTATTACGCCACGAGAGAGACCGCTTATAAGGCGATTTCTTTCTAAAAATCGATAAGGTAGGGCGGGGGTGCCCGGTGGATACTCTGAAACAATAAGGCCACCCAGCTCAAGAATTTTTTGAGCCAGATTGAAATTTTGACTTGGATAATATTTATCAAGACCGCGAGCAAGGACGGCGATGGTTGGGGTTTGGCTTTTAAGGGCGCCTTCGTGGGCGGCAGTGTCGATGCCTAGGGCTAGACCACTTACTATGATGCAATGAGCTTTTCCAATGGACTCGGCAAAGTGTTGAGCAGTGGTAAGACCATTCATGGTGGCTTTTCTAGTGCCAACAATGGCAATGGTGATGCTTTCTGAATTAGGTAGGCGCCCTTGGTAATAGAGGCCTAGTGGTGGGAGAGGGATCTCTTTGAGGAGTGGGGGGTACTCTGTATCGTTTTCTAGAAGTAACCCGATATTGTTTTTTTCTAATTTACCCCACTCTTTTTCAGGATCGATTTGTCTCCGGAGGCTGCTACCTAGAGAGTGCCAAATATTTTCCCAACTACCATTGGAACTTAATTTGTTTAATTTGGAATAACTGCTTTCTACGGCGAGACTAACCGCGTTAAAGAAGATTCTTTCTTGTACGCTTATTTTGTCCACCTTCGCATAATACCATGGGCGAAAGCCCATGAGTGAATGATGGTTTTCTGGTATAATAATGTTTGATGCAATTTCATAATTTTAAGAAACAACTGTTGGTGCGCTTGGGAATATTTTTGGGGATCGTGGTGATTTTGGTGGCGGCTTTTATTTTCTTATCCAAGCAAATTAGCGGGTTTGCAAATAATATTTTTGCGACGAGGCAAAGGAATGAAGAGCAGGCGCAGATCAATCAAATTCTAGCTGATTTGAAGAAAGGGAAGGAAGAGGCGGTTCCGTATATTAATTCCTTAAGAAATTTGATTCCAAATCAAAACGATTTAATTACCGAATTACCGAAAGAGATTGAAATTCAAGCAAGGGTGTACGGGATTTCAGTTGTTTTTGATTGGCAACAGGGTTCGCGGGTTAATCCGCAGGATGGCGCTTTTGGATCGGTTAATTTTTCGATGATCGTTTTGGGGCAGTTGGATCAGATTGCTGCTTTCTTGAAGTACTGGGAAACGAGGCCGGTTCGTTTCTCTTTGCGGTTAGACCAATTTGATGTGGCGGCTGATAGTTCTGGCGGTTATAAAGTTGTGGTGAAGGGAATGTCTTTTTTCCAATAATAATTTAAATTAAAAAATATGAAAGGATTTTTGAATAAACATTACGAAAAATTACTTTTTGGTTCTTCCATCTTAGTGCTTGGGGTGATCGCGCTTTTGTGTTTTAATGGAGCGAAGTTTTTGATTTCTGTTTTTAATACAGCTAACTCGGCTACGCATCCAGCAGAGCAGGAAGTTTTTTTTGACACCAAAATGGCGGAACAGGTGGGAATTCAGAGAAGATAGACCTTTGATTTTTTCTTGATTTTAGTTTTTAATGGAGCCTGGTTTGGGATGCTTTTTGATAGGGGTTTGGCTTGATGTTCGGGTATAAGTTTCTGTGGTACCTGCCCGACTGAACGAACTTCAGTCCTTTGGGCGGGGAACGTTGGTTTGTTCGGCACTCTTTATTGGTGTTAAAATTTTTAGATATTGGGCATATAGTTTTTGTGGTATCCCGATACTAAAATTTGGGTGCGTAGTTCAGTGGTAGAACGCTGTCCTGATAAGACAGAGGTCGATGGTTCGATTCCATCCGCACCCACACAGCAGATGGCCCAAATTTTAGTACGGGACAAAGGAACGCTGCTGTGCCTCGTAGCGAACCTAATAGTTCTGCTTTGGGGTCCTGATAAGACAGATGTCCAAGGTTTCGATTCCAAGTGTGCCCACCGATTAGAGAGCGTCCTTAGCTCAGTGGTAGAGCGTTTGCATGACACGCAAAAGGTCGCAGGTTCGATCCCTGCAGGACGCACA
>CAZLXS010000001.1:23267-24943 GCA_964563735.1 uncultured Candidatus Saccharibacteria bacterium | reverse complement strand
CATCAAATTAGAGTGCACTTAGCTTCGATTGGGTGCCCGGTTTTAGGAGATAAGCTTTATGGCGGGGGATATAAAAATGTGACTAATCGTTTAATGCTGCACGCTTTGGCGGTGGAATTTTTTATAAAATCTGGAGAGAAGATTCTGATTGAGGCGGAACTTCCGGATGATTTTAAATTGATTCTAGACAAATATAAATTGAAGTTGTGAGTTAGTTATCCACAATTTAGCGAGATTTTTATTGAATTAACGTGATATAATGAGTTCAAGTTGAAAAGGTCGAATTTAAAGAAAAAATTAAATGAATAATATGAACGCAAAAGGTTTTACCCTTATTGAGCTTCTGATTGTTATCGGTATTATTGCCATTCTTGCTACGGTCGTCATTTTGACTTTAAATCCGGCCGAGCTTTTGCGGCAGTCCCGTGATACAACGAGGTTTTCGGATTTGTCGACTGTAAATAGTGCTATTGCGCTTTATTTATCGGATGTGGCGGCGGCTAATATTGGAACGAGTACTGCTTCTGGATGGTGCTACACTTCTTTGCCTGTAACTGCTACAGCCCCTACCCCAACTAACACTTGCGGAGGGCGTTTTATTGGCGCTGCTACTATTACTACAATTAATCAGACTAGTACTAGGGGTATTGCTAGGACTAATGGTTGGTTGCCGATTGATTTTACTAGCATAAGTACTGGATCTCCTTTGCCGAACCTACCAGTTGATCCTGTATCTCCGAATACTCCTGGAACTGATGTATCTACCACCACTGATGATTTTTATTATGCTTATGGAAGTGGAGCTGCAAATACTTATGAGATAAATACTAGGATTGAGAGTGTGAAGTTCGCTAGTAGTTCATTCAATGATGGTGGAAATAGTCCTACCTTATATGAAGTTGGAACGAATCCTGGTTTAGCTTTGTAGTTTTTAATGTTTAAGAACTAAAAAACTCCGCATTAGCGGAGTTTTTTAGTTGGGCTCTATCCATTTTTGATATAATGGATGGGTGGATGATAATTTTTTAAATTTGAGACGAGGTTTTACGTTAGGAGAGCTTTTAATTACAGTTTCGATCATGATGATTTTAGGAGTGGTGATAATCATTACGATTAAGCCAGCCGAACTTTTGCGTCAGAGTCGAGATGCAAAAAGGATTTCGGATTTAAGCGAGCTCAATATTGCTCTTGAGCGATATATTGCGCAGGTAAAACCGCCAGCGTTGGGAGCTGATCGGTCGAGCGGGGCTTGTTACATTTCACTTGCTTCGGCTTCTGGACTCGATACTAATACTTGCGGAGGAAGATTTGCGAGCGTTGGCGGAGCGACGATTACGGCTTCTAATGCGAGGGTTCTAAATGGAACTGGGTGGATTCCGGTTAGGTTTACTGATATTCCAGCGGGAGTTCCATTTGGGGTGTTGCCGGTGGATCCTAAATCGCCGAACACAGCCGGAGCTAATTTAAATTTGGTGACGGATGATTTGTATTATGCTTACGCAAAGCAGGGAAAGCGATTCGAGATTAACGCGAGACTAGAGAGTAAAAAATATGCTTCGAGCTCGGTCACGGATGGAGGGGATAATAATAATCTCTACGAGGTAGGGATTGGAATTGGTTTAAATTTATAAAATTTAAAGAATGTTTTTTTGGATTGATTATTTTTTTATATTTTT
>CAZLXS010000001.1:18431-23167 GCA_964563735.1 uncultured Candidatus Saccharibacteria bacterium | reverse complement strand
CAGTTTCGCTCTTAGTTAGCGTGGTGGCTAGATTTTTGAATAAAAAGTTTGAGGAGAGATTTTTTGAGAAAGAAGAGATTGCCTTAATTGGACTGGGGGTTTTCCTTTCTGGTTATCCGGGATTCTTTTTCTATCTGGGGATTATTATGATTTTTGGAGTTTTGGTGTCTTTGATTTACACAATTTTAAAAAAAGGCAGGTTACCCTTGTATCATTTTTGGTTGCCTGCTTCTGCATTTGCTATGATTATAAAGGTTTGGTTGATTCCTGTTTTGGGTTTGCAGGCGCTATTAGGACAGTTTTCTTTGGGCGATTTTACAAAGTTGTTTTTTGATCTTTAGATAGGTTTTTAAAAAAATGAAATTACCAATTCCAGTTGAGCAGTTGAAAGGTAAGTTGGTCCAAGAGGGACTGATGACGGCACCGGACTTTGACGCGCTCGTTACGGAATCGAATCTAAAGAATCAGAGCTTGTTTGATCTTTTAACTTCTCGCCGAATTGTTGACGCTAGCTATTTAAATAATTTATTTGCGGATTTTTTGGGGGTGCCACTTGCTCGGATTGACGCACAGGGAATTGATAAGGAGGTGGTAAAGTTGTTGCCCGAGGATATCGCGAGGCAGAGGGAGGTGATTGTTTTTAAAAAAGAACCGGATGGGAGTTTTGACGCGGCCATGGCGGACCCGAGCGATTTGGAGACGATTAAATTTTTAACCGAGAAGTTGCAGGCGCACATTAATCCATTCTTGGGAACCCTGTCGGACTTGAATCGGGGTTATTCGGTTTATGGATCACAATCGGCGCAAGACTTTAGAAAATTAATTGAGAACAATATTCAGGAATCACTCCGTGGACAGGCGAAGTCGGTGGAGGAGGCGGCATCGCTTTTGCCGATCGTGTCGATTGTGGATAATTTGATGTCATATGCGATTTCTTCGCGAACCTCGGATATTCACATGGAGGTAATGGAAGACGTGACGTTGGTGCGCTACAGGATCGACGGAATCCTCTTTGAGATTATGAGAATTCCAAAGGCGATTCATCCGGCGCTCGTCGCGAGAATTAAAATTTTGTCTGGTCTCAAAATTGACGAACACTACAAACCGCAGGACGGCAGATTTCATTTTCAAACAGGGAGTCAGATGATTGATGTGCGTGTCTCGGTTTTGCCAACATTTTATGGTGAGAAAATTGTAATGAGATTGCTCGAAGCGGCTCAAAAGCCATTATCCTTAGCAGAGTTGGGGATGTTTCCGGAAGACGAAAGGATTGTGGTAGAAAATTTAAAGAAGGCTTACGGAATGGTGCTGATTTGTGGACCAACTGGTTCTGGTAAGACGACGACGCTTTACGCCATGATGGATATTCTAAATCGGCCGACGGTGAATATCGTGACAGTGGAGGATCCCGTGGAGTACAACATGCGTTATGTTAATCAGACTCAGATTAATCCGCAGGCTGGAGTTTCTTTTGCTTCTGGGCTTCGAGCAATTTTGAGGCAGGACCCAAACATTATTATGGTAGGGGAGATTAGAGATAGCGAGACGGCTGGCATTGCAGTGCAGGCGGCCTTAACTGGACACTTACTCCTCTCATCGCTCCACACGAATGACGCCCCCACTGTGGTGCCAAGACTTTTTGATTTAGAAGTTCCGCCATTTTTAGCGGTATCGGTTTTGAATGTGATTATTGCCCAAAGATTGGTTCGAAAGATTTGCCAGTCGTGTATTTATTCATACGAGCCGGGGCCGGAGGTAATCAAGGTGATTATTAATCAGTTGAGTCAGTTGAATATTGAACCAGATAAAACGATCTTGCCAAAGAATTTTTTTCACGGCAAAGGTTGTTCGAGTTGTGGAAATACGGGATACCGAGGGAGGCAGGGATTGTTTGAGGTTTTGGGTGTGGGAGACGAGATAAAAAAAGTGATTATTAGTCCAGATTTTAGTTTGGAAAAACTGCTCACTACGGCAAGGAGTGGTGGGATGAAGAGTATGTTTGAGGATGGGTTGCGAAAAGTGGAGTTGGCGATGACAACGATTGATGAGGTGCTTCGAGTTATTCGGGAATAGTCTTATGACTTCAGTTATTTTATAATTAAAGAAGTTTTTATGATTTTTCATTATGTAGCTGCGCAAAAAGGAGGGAAGATTGTGGAGGGAGATTTAGAGGTTGATAGCTTTCCCCAAGCGCTCCAAAATTTATCGAGCCAAGAACTTCGGCCGATTTCAGTGAAGCCGCTTAAAGATGTGAGTGGGGGAGCCAAAGGACCGCTTTTGTTTGGGAAGATAAACTTGATGGATAAGATATTTATCACGCGATATCTTTCTTTGATGTTAAAAGTGGGCACTGATCTATTGGGCGCGATTAATATTTTAATTTCTGATTTCGAAAAGCCAGCAATCAAAAGTTTTTTGATTGAGGTACGAGACAATTTAAGTCGAGGTCAGCCATTTTATAGCGCTTTTGCAAAACACCCCAAAACTTTTTCGCCGGTGTTTATTAATTTAGTGAAAGCGGCGGAAGCTTCTGGAAATTTACAGAGCACTTTTGATGAGTTAGCTGCTGATTTAAACAAGGAAGCGGCTTTGCGAAATACGATTAGGGCGGCTTTGGTCTACCCAATTATTTTGCTCATCACCTCGCTCGTGATTTTTATATTCTTGGTGACATTTGCTTTGCCAAAGATCGCTCGAGTTTTCTTGGACGGAGGAATCGACCCCCCACTTTTTTCGAAGGTGGTTTTTAGTATTGGTCTTTATGTAAACGCTCACGCTTTTTTGATTATTGGGGGATTTATAGCTCTGGTTACTGGGTCACTTTTCTTCTTCATAAAAACAGATGTTGGGAAAAAATTGGCGCAGAGAGTTTTTACGCGTTTGCCAATCTTAAGAAATGTTTATAAAGAGTTGGCGATCCAACGATTTGCGGCAACAGTCAGCTCTTTAATGAAAGCTGGTCTACCGATTATTCAGGCCCTGACTATCTCGGCGGATACGGTTAATGTTTATGAATTTAGGACGAGTTTGATTAGGATTAGTGAGGAAGGATTGGCGAAGGGACTCACTATTGGAGAGGCTTTTAAGCGAGAGACGGTTTTCCCTCGATTAGTGAGTAACTTGATTGCGGCTTCGGAGAAGGCCGGACACTTGGAAGACCTACTCCAAACCCTTTCGGAATTTTACGCTTCCAGAGCGGAGGCGGCGATAAAATCTTTGGTTTCTTTTTTGGAACCGATGTTGCTTTTAGTAATGGGACTTTTAGTTGGATTGGTGGCACTCTCGATTATTATTCCGATTTACCAATTAACTTCGCAATTTTCGTAATTAATTTTGGAAAAAATTTAGGTTTTTGGTGTCCGCCTTCGCAAAAACACTATGCGCGTAAGTTTATGTACCGTCAGGCAGGCGGTAGGTAGGGATCTCGCTGAGGAAATGAATTTATAATACGACCTTAAGGTCGTAGAGCTTCATGTTATAATGATGGGGTGATTCTTCGTTATTTAAGAGATGGTTTTTGGAAGAGCCGATTGGGTTTTACTTTAATGGAAACCCTGATCGTGATTTCGATTGTGGCGATTCTGGCTGGGATTTCTTTTGTAACTTTATTAAATCGAAATGATCGAAAAGAATTTGAAACAACAGTGCAGAAGATTGTGGCAATTTTAAATGATGCTCGGGATCGGTCGGTGGCACAGCAATATGGAAGAGATTGGTTAGTTTCTTTTTCAAATTCGAACACTGGGTGCCCTACGCCACTCTCGGTAATATTGGAAGACAGTAGTTTGAATAAATACACTACGATCGATGTTTCTTCAAAAGTTTCCTTCAGCACTTCTTCTTTTTCTGGGGCCTGTGGAACTAGAAAGGAGATAGCTTTTGCTGGATCAACTGGAGTTTTAACAACCGCTTCGGCAACAATCAATGTTTATTTAGTTAGTAATCCCAGCATATCTTCGACGATTTCGGTTTCTGCTTTTGGAGTGGTGAATTTTACAAGTTCTTCGATTTCTTTTTAAAAACTAAATGCGAGAGTTTTTTTTAAAATTAAAAAGAGAAAATTATGGTCAGTCGCTTATAGAGATTTTAATTGCGATTGCGATTGGAATTATTATTATTGGAGCCGCGGCGGCAATTATTATTCCGGCTTTAAGGATTAATAATACAGTGAACGAGGCTAAGGTGGCAGCTAATTTGGGAAAAGAATTAATCGAAAGCGTGACGGCTTTTGCTGGAGCAGATTGGCATAAATTAGAAGACATAACAGCGACCACAGCCACCTCTTTTTATTTTTTAACTACTTCGACTTTGGGATTTCAGCATGCAACGGGAACCGAGCAGATTACGGTGGGAACGACAACCTATTCTCGGTGGTTTTTAGTAGAGTCGGTGTGTAGGAGTCTTGGTTTGATAGCAACCTCAACATTTGGAACCGATTGTGGGGTTTTTACTTATGATCCATCAACCAAAAAGGTAACCGTTTATTTTAACTGGCCAGAGAGTGTGACGAGTACGATCTCCACTTACTTAACCCGCTTTAGGAGTAGGAGTCTGCCACAAACCAATTGGTCGAAGGGCTCTACTTCTAGTTTGATGATTACTTCTTCTACGACTGATTATTTTTCGACTTCCACCAATATTAATTTTTCTAGTTCAACTGGGCAAATTAAGATTATGGGAATTTAATTTTTTGAAGATGAATGCTTTTTTAGAAAAAAATTTGAGAAATTTAATTC
>CAZLXS010000001.1:0-18331 GCA_964563735.1 uncultured Candidatus Saccharibacteria bacterium | reverse complement strand
TTTAATTTTTTGAAGATGAATGCTTTTTTAGAAAAAAATTTGAGAAATTTAATTCTGGTTTTAATTGGAGTGGTTTTTGTGACTGGTTTGATTTTTGCTGAATTGGAGAGTGTCCCTATTTCTTTGGGGGCGACTAACATTAGCGCCACATCTTCGGAACACTGGGCGTGGAATGACGTGATTGGTTGGATCAATTTTTATGAGACTGATAGCGTGACGGTAAAAGCAAAAGAAGTAGAGGGATGGGCGAGTTCTTCGATCGGAGCAATTTCTTTGAATTGTAATCCGATTAGTAATCCCGATGGAGATGATATTTGCATCACTGTGCCTTATAAAGTTTCAAATAATGGCTCGGGGACTCTTTCGGGTTGGGCGTGGAATGATTTGATTGGTTGGATTAGTTTCTGTGGCAATATTCTTAATAACGGTTGCGCGACTTCTTCTCAGCCTTACGGGGTTCCAATTCTCTCTAGAGTCGCAGATCAACCACCGAGTGATTTTTGGGGATTAGCGTGGAATGATTTGGTTGGCTGGATTAGTTTTAATTGCATAGATTATGGGAATTGCGGGACGTCTAATTATATGGTGACAACTGATTGGTTCGCTACTTCTACTTATGGTGATCTTGATTCAATCATTTTTGATACGGATATATTAAAAGGAGCGCAGTTTAATTCGATTGGATGGAAGGGGTCTTTGCCGATTGGAACAAGGGTGCGGTTTAAATTGGCAACTTCTAATTGTGAGCTTGGGTCTAGCGCGACGAGTTGTGATAGTGGAGACGCTTGGGATTTTATCGGTCCGGCTGGAAGTGGGGTGCAGAATAGTTTTTATGATGCAGTGGAGTATTTGGATCTGGGTACATCTAAAATCTATTTGGCGCCGATTAATAATTTTATGGATCACCACAACAAACGTTACTTTCGGTACAGAGTGAAATTAATTTCTGATTCAACGCAGAGTTATACGCCTACAGTCGAAGACGTTTTTGTAAATTATAGTCCCTAGAGAGAATGAAAGAATATTTTCTAAAATTAAAAAATGGGCGAGGACAGAGCGCGCTTTCAATTACGATTCTAATTGGAGGGACGGTGGTGATTTTAGCCGTAACTTTGGCAGTTTTGATCTTTAGTTTTGTGAACTCTGGTTTAGGATTAAAGCATTCGACTCAGGCGCTCCATGGGGCGCTTGGGGGGATTAATGACGCTCTAATGAGGATTACGAGGGGTGGTTTGGGGATAATCGCTGGTTGCGGATCTAGTTATTCGGTGAATCTAGATGGAACGAACGTTAGTGTGATTTTAGGGAAGTATGATGATCCTAGTGATGCAACTAGTTGCGGGGGAGATGATTTTATTACTGATGAGGCGAGTCGGGTGGGAATTATTTCGGGGGCTAGTGTTTCTAATCGGAGCATCTATCTTTCCGCCAACATTAGTGTTGATTTAAAGAGTGGAGCTTTGGAGATTATTTCGATAAAACAAGTTTCGATTGTTCAGGCTACTGGCTATACCTGCGGTGGTGAAAATTGTTGATAAATGTTAATATTTTTTTAGTTTTTAGATTGTAATGTTAAGTTTCTATTTTAAAAAATTAACTGGAATTTTAAAGGGAGAAATTATGTCGGGTGGACTGGAGATTTCTGATTCGACTTTGCGATTTGCTTATTTTGATGGACGAGTTTGGCAGATGGTGAGTATGCGGATGGAGGTGGGGACGATTAAAGAAAATCAGATTTTAGATCGAGCTAAATTTGTAGCTAGTTTAGTGGCTTTTAAAAAAGAAATTTTAAAGAGGGATCGACCCAATAAGAAGATTTCGGTGGTTTTAACTTTGAGTTCGGTAAGTGTTTATACTCAAATTTTTAGTTTGCCACTCTTGTCGGGGACAGCGCTAGAAGAGGCGATAGAGTTAAACTTAAAAATGACCACCCCCTCGGGGAGTGATCAGACGTATTCTGGATATCAGGTGGTTGGAAGGGACGAGGCGGTTTCGAGGGTAGATGTGTTAGCAGCTTTTATCAGTAAGAGTTTTGTGGATCAGGTGACAGAGGCCTTGTTCGAGGCTGGTTTTATTGCGGTGGCGATTGAGCCCAGAGCAATTTCACTTTCTCGTTTAGTGAGAGAGGAGTCGGTTGGTTTAGATAGTTATAGATCTTTTATTGTAATGAGCGTGGACAACGAGGCGATTGAGATTTTGATTTTAAGAGGCCAGCAGGTTTATTTTGAATATTTTAATTCTTGGAGGCAATTGCAGGGGGATTTAAAGCAGATTTCTTTAGCTGATTTTAAAAATACAATTACCAGAAATTTGAGGCAGGTGATTACCTATTATGGGCAACACTGGAGTGATCCGGTTTCTGATATCGTTTTAATTTCTCCCGGATTAAACGAGGAGATAAAAAAAATTATTACCGAAGGATTCCAGCTAAAAATTATAGATTTGAGTTTGCGATTGGATAAACCAATTGCGGCCGAGTGGTTTGTGGTTTTAGGAGCGGCGGTGCGGGCGAGAGGATCCATGAAGGCGGATGATCTTTTGACTTTGGCCGGAGAAGGGGCGCAAGCAACTTATCGAGAGAGCCAGATTATTAGTTTTATTAACTTCTGGTCTTTTGCTGTTGCGGCGATTTTTATACTCTTGCTTTCGGCTTATGTAGCCACTTACTTTTATTTGGGTGATCTGGAGGATAAGTTTGGAGGGAAGAATGTAGCGGTTGATGCAGAGAAAAACAAGGAATTGAGTGAATTAAGAGCAGAGGCGGCTAATTTTAATGCTTCAGTTTTAAATATTGCAGGGACAAAAAGATTGGGCGAGGAGCGTTCTTCGGTATTAGAATTAATTTCTAAAATTACAGCAGAGAGCCAAGTTACGATTACAAGATTTTCTTTCTCTTCTTTTGGGACAGCACTAACTCTTTCTGCTTTAGCGCCTTCTACGGATAATATTTTTGCTTTAGAGAAAGTTTTAAGAAGCGACCCTCGATTTGGCTCGGTTGATTTTGATCCAACTAAAATATCGAAAGAGAGTCCCTATGTTTTTTCGATCAATTTTTCCATTGCCTCGCCAAAGACTCCATAGAGCTTGGCTTGATCGCCGCGGTTGATTTTTTTAAGGACAAAAGTTTCCGCTTTGGGTCTTTTTGTGTTTTCTGTTTTGGGACGGATGCCGATGCGAAGGCGCCAAAAATTTTTTGTCTTTAATTTTTCGATAATAGATTCAACTCCGTGGTGGCCAGCTGCACTTTGATTCTTTTTAAGTTTATACATGCCGATTTCGAGGTCGCTATCATCGTGAATAATGAGAATCTCTTCAGAATTTGAGTCGAAAAAACGGACCAGATCTTGAACAGTTTTTCCAGATTGATTCATAAAGACGAGGGGTTTAGCAAGGATGCCTTGGGGAGTTTTTAGAAATTCGAAGGTCTTTACATGCTTAAAAACCGGCTTGGGGCCACCCATTAGTTCGCCCAGATAGTCGATCATTGATTTACCCACATTATGATAGGTATTTTGATACTCTTCTCCTGGGTTGCCTAGGCCAATAATGAGCTTGTATTTGCCAGACATATGAATTTCATTATAGAATAACCCACGAACTATTACTAACTTTTATGAGAAAGTTTTTTTCTTCGGTTTTAGAGGTGGGCGAGGTAATACTGGTGGCAGTAGTCTCGGTTTTTTTGATTAGAACTTTTTTGGTTCAGCCCTTTTTGGTAAGTGGAAACAGTATGTCCCCCAATTTTTCGGACGGAGACTATTTATTAATTGATGAATTGTCTTATAGATTAAGGAATCCAGAGCGAGGAGAGGTGATTGTTTTTAAATATCCAAATGACGAGAAAACTTATTTTATTAAAAGAGTGATCGGGTTGCCGGGAGAGAGAGTTGTGCTTAAAGAAAACAAAATTACTATTTTTAATGAAAAAAATCCAGGAGGAGAGATGATTAGCGAAACTTATTTGCCAGAGGGGACTCTGACTTCCGGGAGTAAAGAGATCAAGCTTAAAGAGAAAGAATATTTTGTTTTAGGAGATAATCGATCTTATAGTTTTGATTCGAGAATGTGGGGAGTGTTAAAAGAGGAAGAGATTGTGGGCATGGCGCGACTACGATTGTGGCCGTTTGATTCGCTTAAAGCTTTTGCGGCGCCTAATTACGAATAAAATTTGATGGATAAAAAAATATCAAAAGTGGAGTCGAAGAAAAGAGAATCGAACCCAAACACTCTGAGATCGGTGAAGGGGATGCACGATGTTTTGCCGGCAGAGCAACCTTGGTGGGAAAGAGTAGAGCGACAGGCAAAAGAGTTAGCTGATTTTTATGGTTTCAATAAGATCGATACTCCGCTTTTGGAATCGGTTGATTTGTTTATGCGAACAGTGGGGGCGGATAGTGATATTGTGCAGAAGGAGATGTATACCCTAAAGACAAGGGGCGGTTCGGTTTTGGCGCTTCGACCAGAGGCGACGGCTTCGGTGACGAGAGCTTATATTGAGCACAGTCTTGGAAGAATCAGTCAGCCTCAGAAGCTTTTTTACATGGGGCCTATGTTTCGACATGAAAATCCCCAGCTTGGCCGGTTGCGTCAATTCTCGCAAGTTGGTTTTGAGGTGATTGGTGGGACGGATGATTCGATCTACGACGCTCAGGTGATTATAATTTTTGATCGATTTTTAAAGAATCTAAAAATTCGCGACATTTCTTTAAAGATTAACTCGATTGGTTGCAGAGTGTGTCGGCCTGGATACAAGCGACAGTTGCAGACCTATTACAAAACTCACGAGAAGGCTTTGTGTGAAGATTGTAAGAGGCGGTTAAAAACTAATCCGTTGCGATTGCTTGATTGCAAGAATAAGGAGTGTCAGCCCTTTAAGGAAAAAGCGCCTAATTTTTTAGATAAGATTTGCGCTCAATGTAGCCGACACTTTAAGGGGGTTTTAGAATATTTGGACGAAGTAGAGTTGGCTTATGAGCTTGATAATCAGTTGGTGCGAGGATTGGACTACTACAATAGGACAGTTTTCGAGATGTCGGCTGGAGATGGAGTCTTGGGGGTTTTGGCGGCTGGGGGACGGTATGATTACTTGGCTGATCTTTTGGGCAATAGAACTACTCCGGCTATTGGCGGAGCAGTTGGTTTTGAGAGGATTATAGAGACCATGAAGGCGCAGGAGATCAAGTTGCCAGTTAAGCCCATGAGGAAGGTTTTTATTGTGCACGTTGGAGAATTAGCCAAGAAGAAGTCTTTGCGCTTAATCGAGGATCTAAGGGTGGCTGGAATTCCGATTTCAGAGTCTTTGGGGAAGGAATCGATTAAGGCTCAGTTAAAAGTGGCTGATAAACAGAAGAATACTTTGGCTTTAATTTTTGGCCAGAAGGAAATTTATGAAGAGAGCGTGATTATTCGGGATCTTCGAACCGGCTTGCAAGAAACAGTATTTTTAGCTAAACTGGTACCCGAGATTCAGAAGCGTTTAAAAGAGAAAATTCCTGATAATTCCTAGAATGGAGTGCCTTTTTTGCAAGATTGTTTCGGGATCTATTCCGGTGAAACTAGTTGGGGAAGGACCCGGATTTATGGCTTTCTTGGATATTCACCCAAGATCTTCTGGGCATACGCTCGTGATCCCCAAGAAGCACTATGAGAATATCTTGGACATCCCGAGTAGAGAAGCAGGGGATTTTTTCCAGGATGTGAGGGCGGTGGTAGAGTTGCTTAATAGGACAATTCGACCAGATGGTTTTACAATCGGGATAAATCACAATTTGGCGGCCGGCCAAGAGGTGGATCACTTGCATGTACATATTATTCCTCGGTTTAAGAATGACGCCGGCGGATCAGTACAGGGAGTGGTGAGCAATCAGACCGGAGGATCGCTCGACGAGGTTTTAGAAAAAATTAAAAGTATAAAATAGAGTTTCACATTATTTATTATGGTTAAAGTTTTCAAAAAAGAAGGAGAGGCGCAAAATGCTTTGCTTTTTCGTTTTTCGAAAAAGATAAAACAGAGTGGAGTTTTGAAAGAATCAAAACGACGCCGATTTAAAGAGCGTCCTCAAAACAAGAGGAAGCGAGCCCTTTCGGCTCAGCACCGAGATTTGAAGAGAGCCGAAATGGATAGGATGAGGCGTTTAGGGGTTTCTTAGTATTTTTTTGAATGGATCTTTTTAAAAAAATAAATCAGGATTTTGTAGAAGCGTTTAAGGCTCGAGAAGAAATTAGAACGAGCACACTGCGGCTTTTGGTGGCGCAAATAAAAAATAGAGAGATAGAAAAAAGATCGGCTGGAGAAGAACCTCAGCTGACCGACGAGGAGGTGATGCAGGTGATTCGAAAAGAGGTGAAGAAGCGTAAGGAATCTATCGAGCTGTTTAGTAAAAACGGTAGAACTGAATTAGCACAAAACGAAGAGCAAGAACTTGTAGTTTTAGCGAGCTACCTACCACAGGAGCTTTCAAGAGAAGCGATTCAAAAAGTGGTTGATGATTTGATAAAATCTGGACTAACTGATTTTGCCTCAGTGATGCGAGAAGCGATGAAAAATTTAAAGGGGAAGGCTGATGGAAACTTAGTTTCGGAAATTGTGAAGAGTAGTTTGAGTGCTTAGTTTTTGTCAGACTCATGAATAAGATAGAGATTTTTTCAACAAGAGCAACTTATAAAAAATATGAATCTAAACTTTTAAAGACTGCGAGGCAGTCTTTAAAAGTTTTGGGGAAGGATAAGATCTACTTGAAGATCTACTTGATCCAAAGTAGTGAGTCTCGGAGTATAAATAAGCAATTCAGAAAGAAGGATCGAGCCACTAATGTCTTAAGTTTTGAGTCTTTGCCTCAAGGGGTTTTCGTGGATCCAGAAGTAACAAAGCGTCGGGTTAGGTTTTTTGACATAGGAGAGATCTACCTTTGCCCAGAGTATATAGAGAAGAAAGGAGAGGAGATGCAGAGTTTATTTATTCATGGACTTTTACACTTATTTCACTATGATCACAAAGGAAAAAATGATACCATTAGAATGAATAAATTAGAAAAGAAGCTATGCGGAAAAATTTTATTGTTGGACTCGATGTTGGAACGGCGTCGATTAAAGTAGTTGTTTTAGAAAACCAGAATCGGCGAACGATTTTAAGGGCGGCTTTTAAGGAACCATCACTTGGTATGCGCAGGGGAGCGATTGAGGATCTGACCGAGGCTTCGCAAGCGGTGGGCCGAGCCCTCCAAGAGGTGAAAAAAATTTCAAAGAGCGCTCTTAAAAATATTTATGTAAGCATTGGAACGCCACTTGTGAAAGCACAGAACTCAAGAGGGATCGTGGCGGTTTCAAGAGCGGATAACGAGATTTATAAGGACGATATTGATCGAGCAATTCGAGCGAGTCAGGCGGTCAATCTGGGACCGAATCGAATGATCATTCACACGATTACTCGAGAATTTATTATCGATGGAGTGGGAGAGATTAGTGAGCCCTTAGGGCTTTCGGGGAGCAGACTAGAGGTAAGTAGTTTGGTGATTGATGCTTTTGCTCCACACGTTAAGAATTTAATTAAAGTGATCGAATTAATCGGTGGAGAGATTGGAGCTTTAGTTTTTTCTCCACTCGCGGCCAGTAGGTCGGCTCTTGCAAAGTCGCAAAAAGATTTAGGAGTTGGAGTGGTGGATATTGGAGCGAGTACAACAGGACTTGCTGTCTACGAAGAGAATCGATTGGTTAATATTGCCAAGTTTCCGATTGGAGCGGCTAATATTTCAAACGATATAGCAGTGGGTTTGAAAATTCCAGTTAACGCTGCCGAGAATCTGAAGTTAAATTATGGATACGCCATATCAGGTGATGTGGGAGCAAAGGAATCGATAGAGGTCAAGAAATTTGCGCCAGAGGCCAAGGGGACTGTTTCTAGGCGTTTTGTAGCAGATATTATTGAGGCCAGAACCACCGAGATTTTGGATTTTGTGGGGGATGAGTTGAAACTTTTGGGTAAAGCTGGTAAGCTCGTGGGAGGTTTAGTCTTTGTGGGAGGGGGGTCAAAATTGCCTGGTTTAACAGAATTAGCCAAACAAGAATTAAAGCTTTTTAGTCAAATAGGGTTCGTGGCTGACGAAGAGAGATGGTTTGGCCAGTCGAGTGCTTTTACTGAGCATATTGAGGACCCAGAATTTGCAACGGCGTTTGGATTGGTGCAGACTGGAATAGAACAAGAAGGTTGGCAGATGGAAGACGGGATGAGCTCTTTAAATATCTTAGGTGGACTCAAAAAGTTTATTGGTTATTTTAAGCCTTAGCCATTTTATTTTTTTAATTATTTATGAAGCGAGAAAAGAAGGAAAAAAATCCAAATCAGCTCGCCAGCATTAAAGTTGTTGGAATTGGTGGAGCTGGAGGAAATATGGTTTCTAGAATGAGCCGTGATTTTGTGCGGGGCGTTGATTTTGTAGCGATCAATACCGATCATCAAGATCTCGATCAATGTGAGGCGAGACACAAGATTTATATTGGCAAAGGACTGACGAGAGGGCTGGGTACTGGCATGAGTCCGGATATCGGAAGACAGGCGGCCGAGGAAAATCGATCTGAATTGACTGAAGCCCTTCGTGGTGGGGATTTGATTTTTTTGGCCGCTGGATTGGGCGGTGGAACTGGAACTGGAGCAACACCGGTTGTGGCTGAGGTGGCTAAACAAACTGGAGCGTTGACCTTGGCTTTTGTGACTCGACCTTTTGCTTTTGAGGGAAGTCAACGAGACAAAGTGGCTCAAGAAGGAATTCAAAAATTAAAAGACAAAGTGGATGCTTTGGTAATTGTTCCGAATGATCGAGTCTTCACTATTATTAGTAAAGACACGACGATCTTGAAGGCTTTTGAGGTGATTGACGATGTTTTAAAACATGCGCTTCGAGGGATTGTGGAGTTGATTGTGACTCCGGGGATTATTAATGTGGATTTTGCCGATGTGCGCAGTATTATTCAAGATGCTGGTACAGCGATAGTGGGAATGGGCATTGCAGGGGGTCAGGACAGGGCCGTCTCGGCGGTGACTCAGGCTTTGAACTCTCCACTCCTTGAGGTGAGCGCGGAGGGAGCCAAGGGGGTAATTTTGGGTATTTCGGGTGGGAGAGATTTAAAGATGACCGAGGTGAATGAGGCTGCTAAGATTGTGGCTCAAACAGCCGATCCGGGAGCAAAAATTATTTTTGGAGCCTATCACGATAGAAGGTTAAAACCCAATCAATTAAAAGTGACACTCATAGCGACTGGTTTTACGGGAACCCAACCGGCCGGTTCACTTTTTGGCGGGGGAACCTCTTCTATTGATTCGAAGAAAAAAGATTTTTTTGGTGATTTTAAGATGAGTCCTTTTTCTACGGGCGAAGATGTGAAGAAGCCCTTTAAGGAAGAGGATTTATTAAAAGAGGTTCCATCGAAGACTAATAATTTAGATAAGAATGGTGGGGGTGGGCTTAAGCAGGCAAATCGAAAAGAGGAAGAATCCAAAAAAGAAGATCGAGATACAGAGATTTGGGATATTCCAACATTCCTCCGCAAGCGGAAAAAGTAGGGTTTTGAAATTGCAGAGCTTTTAATCCTCGTCTTCTCCGCGGGGTTTTTCTATTTCAAGCAGATCAATTTCGTTCGAAGAGCCACTGATTTTTAAAACGTCTTTGTTAATCTTTTTAAATTCTTTACCGGAGGTGTTGTAGTGGTTCACGACAGTGCCTAAGGCATTACCCATTTTGGAGTGGTACTCTTCGTAGTTTTTGAGATGCTTTTGGAGTTCGCCAACGTTTTTAATAATGCCTTTGACGGATTCTTCAATCTGGAGAGCTTTAAGGCCTTGGAGAACAGTTTGAAGGTAGGCTAGGAAAGAGGTGGGGGAGACGATGATGACATGGCGATCTTTAAAGGCATAGTCAATGAGATCTCGGGTACTTACCTTAACAGCGCCAACTTGTGAGATAAGGAGGTCGTAGTAGATGGCTTCGTGCGGAATAAACATAAAAGCGAAATCCATGGTATTTTCTGCCGGTTTAACATACTTCGAGGTTTCGTCGATGCGATTTTTTAAATCATTGCGAAAAGCTTTTTCGAGTCGTTCTTTCTCGAGGGGATCTTTTTCTTCAACGAGGCGATTGTAATTTTCAAGAGAAAATTTGGAATCAATGGGAATAATTTTGTCTTGCACAAAAATTACGGCATCAACGATTGTCCCATCTTTAAAGGGATATTGCATCTGATACTTGCCCGGAGGGATGACGTTTTTAAGCAGAGTTTCTAAGTAGTATTCGCCCAAGATTCCGCGTTGTTTGGGATTTTTAAGGATGTCTTGAAGACTTTGAAGCTGGTCGGCAAAACCGATGACCTGTTTGTTGGTTTCATCAAGGCGGGTGAGGCGTTCGGTGACGTCTTGAATAATTTTGGCTGATTGACCAAATTGATGCTGGAGGACTTTAGTTGATTCACCAAGTTTGTTATCCAGAGTTCGGTTGAGTTCGTTGATCTGGTTTTGAATTAAAAGGAAGGATTTATCCTCAGATTTTAAAGAGGACTGGTTTCTAAAAAACTGCCAAATTAGGCCAAAGCCAGCCAAGAGGACAACGAGGATAATAAGAAGAATGATAAACTCCATATATAGAGCTTAGTTTAGCGTATTTAAGGGCAAAGTAAAAATTTTATCCAGCTTTTAGAATCGTGATGAAAAAGTGGGAATGGTAATGAGTTTTTATGTGTTTTGGTCTGGTAATTCTTCTAGTTTTATCTTGCCAGATTTAAGAAGCTTTTTATTTTTTTGAATATTTTTAAACATCTCCACTGGCAAGCTAATAGTGGCTAGATTTTTCTTAGGAGATTTCTTAGGAGCGGTTTTTATTTTATTTTTTAAAGTGGCTTTGATTTTTCTATTTTTAAAATTCGAGGCAGTTCGGTAAGCTGGCTTACCAGATCGATTGCCTACTTTAGAATATTTTTTCATGTTTTGATTTAAAAAATTATCCCCGCCGAATGGCGGGGATAATTTAACTTTTTTCAACTAATTAGTTAGTTGGAGTAGTCTCCGTCTGAGCTGGAACGGTTCCATCTTCTACGAGCGGAGGAACATTTTCGTTAGTGGTATCAGTGTTAGTGGTAGTTTCTGGAGCTTTATCACCCGAACTCATGATGAGGTAGAGGCCCAAGACCACAACAATTACCACAATAATGATAATAAGTGTCTTTTTCATTAGTAAAAACAAAATCGGTCAGTCGACCTTTGTGATTTGATTATAGCAGATTTAGCTAAATTTTAAAAGAACCGCCTCCTTTGGAGCGGTTCTTTGGGTTGTTGTTATTTATTTTTTTCGACCACATCGAATAGTCGAGTATTCATGTTGACAGTAACGGCTAGGCATTCTAGATTCGGTGTAATTTCTGGCACTCTGTTTTTGATTGTTTCAAAAGCAAAATTCATGAGGAATCTGGATTTTCTAGCAGCTTGGAACTTTTCCGGTCCAGCTTCATCTCGGAAGGACTTAGATGTTAAAAGGACGATTTTTCCCTCCTTAGGAATTCTCCCCTCGTCTAGATTGCCTTTAACCAACTTTGCGGCGGTTTCAATAGCGGTGTCTAGATCTGGATCGAATGGACCAACAACAAGAGCGGAATTGATTAGATGGAGCCAATCAAAACCTCTACCAACTCCAATAATCCATTCACAGTGCTCGGCTTCAATTATTGGTCTATTCTCGGATTTTATTTTGGCGATGTGTCGAATATTTCCTTGAATAAGTGGTAAAAAATCTAAGACGGTTCTTTCTGGCATTTTGGGATAGAACTGCCTCAATTTTGAGATTAGATAAATTTCAGAATTATTGGTTTCTTCTGCAAGATCCCAGACTTCTTCATTTTCTCCGTGAAGGATGAGCGAATCAAAATCTGTTTCGATTCCGACCTGAACTGTGTAAACCGTTCCTTTGCCAAAATCGTGATCAAAGTCACCTTTTAATTTTTTAGCGAAAGCCATTGCCGACCCTCTGTCGTAGTTGAAGCCCCGACAGCCGCGATGTTTATCTCCTTTAGAAAAATGGTAGGTGACGAAGATGAGGCAATTTCTCCCACGTTTTGTAGAGTACCTTATCCAATCACTAATTGAATCTCCGAAGTGTGACCAACCGAGATCAAATTTTCCACCTAAATTTCTATAGGGCTGAATAATGCCCAGAGGTGTTTCTGTGATAATCGATCCATTAAGTCGACCGTCCATGCATTTAAGGAAGGTTATCTCAGTCGGGTGTTCTCCGCGGTAGCGTCTTCTTGAAAGAGAGTTGCCTGGGTCAGAAAATAAATTTGAATGATTTCGATTCAGTTCAATAAGGCGATCAATTCCATTTGTCATTTTACTCCTCGTTGTGTCTATGTTTGATTCCATATTTCTTTGTTAAATAGCTTAAGCTACACATTGTAGCCCAAGTTGGATAACTTTTAAAGCCCTAATTTATTAACACGTTTAAATGGTTGTTGTTGTCAACTTCTAAAAAACCGCTACTGATTTCTAGTTCTTTTTGTTCGTTATTGATTCCAGTAATAGTAGCGAGGCCAGATTTTAAAACAGAAATAAGAGGACGATGATTATCGAGTACGGTAATTTCTCCGCTTTGAGTGGGGATGTTGAGGGATTTGATCTGCCCTTCAAATTCAATGCCTTTAAGAGAGACGACTTTGAGATACATGGTTTTAGTTATCAGACAGACTACCCTTGAGGTAGAAGAAGTCTTCTGGTTCATTATCGTAGCGACCAGCTAGAATATCTTTAAAGTCTTTAATGGTTTTCTCGAGAGGGACATATTTACCAGCTCGGCCAGTAAAGGTTTCGGCAACGAAAAATGGTTGAGAGAGAAACTTCTGAATTTTACGGGCGCGACTAACAGTGAGCTTGTCTTCGTCAGATAATTCCTCCATGCCCAAGATAGCGATAATGTCTTGGAGTTCTTTGTAGCGCTGAAGAATTTGCTGAACGTTCCTGGCGGTTTCGTAGTGATCTTTGCCAACGATTTTTGGATTCAGCGCGCTCGAGGAGGAGGCTAGGGGATCAACGGCTGGGTAGATACCAATTTCAGTTAAAGCCCTAGAAAGCACCACGGTGGAGTCGAGGTGAGCAAAGCTTGCAGCTGGGGCTGGATCGGTGATGTCGTCGGCTGGAACATAGATGGCTTGCACGGAAGTGATAGAGCCGTTCTTGGTAGAGGTGATTCTCTCTTGGAGGGCGCCCATTTCACTACCGAGGGTGGGTTGATAGCCGACAGCAGAGGGGAGGCGTCCAAGGAGGGTGGAGACTTCCGAGCCGGCTTGGGAAAAGCGGAAGATGTTATCGATAAAAAGAAGAGTGTCTTTGTGCTCTTCGTCTCTGAAATATTCGGCCATAGTGAGGGCAGTTAGGGCGACTCGAAGTCTAGCGCCCGGCACTTCGTTCATCTGGCCGTAAACCAATGCGGTTTTAGAGATAACGCCGGATTCTTTCATTTCGTTCCAGAGATCGTTGCCTTCTCTGGTTCTTTCTCCGACACCGGCAAAAACCGAGAATCCACCGGACTCTTCGGCGACGTTGCGGATTAGCTCCATGAGAAGCACGGTTTTACCTACGCCAGCTCCACCGAAGAGTCCAACCTTACCGCCTTTAATAAAAGGAGCGAGGAGATCGATGACCTTAATGCCGGTTTCAAAAACTTCGGTCTTGGTGGATTGATCGGCGAGATTGGGAGCAGAACGGTGAATAGGCCAGTGTTTTTTGGCTTTAAAGTTTTTTTCGTTTTCTTCGATTGGAAAACCTAAGACGTTGAAGATTTTTCCCAGCACTTCCGTACCCACTGGAACGCTAATCGGGGCACCCGTATCTTTGACCTCGGCGCCTCTTTGTAAGCCATCTGTTGAAGAGAGGGCGATGGCGCGAAGTCGGCCAGGTTCTAGATGTTTAGCAACCTCAAGGGTGATAGTTTCTTTCTCTCTTTGAACCGTGAGGGCGTTTAAAATTTGAGGGAGGTCGGTGCCAGATTCAAATTCAACATCTACAACGGGTCCAATAATTTGAATAATTTTTCCAGTTTTCATATTTATTTAAGTGCGTTTTGAGTGCTGGTGATTTCGATTAATTCCCCAGTGATTTTCGCTTGGCGGGCTTTATTGTAAATAATGGTTAGATTTTCTGCAAGCTCTTCGGCGTTGTCTGACGCGGTTTTCATAGCCACTCTTCTTGCAGAATGTTCGGAGGCGTTAGCTTCAAGGATCAGGTGGTAGATCTGCATTTTTATAAGATGAGGAATCAAAGAAGTGAGTGCGATTTCTTGGTTTGGTTCGAGGATGTAATCCGTGAGGTTTTGACTTGGTTTTGTTTCTAATTTTTTTTCATCAGCGTAGAGACCTTGCTCTGGGATGATCTCTGCTATAGTTGATTCGATTTTAGAGGAGTCGATGGGGAGGATTTGTCGGATCAGAACCTCTTGTTTTAAAGCGGTCCGAAAATGAGTGGAAATGGTAATAACCTTATCCCATTCTTTTTTTTCGAATCCGCGAATAATAACCTTGCTTAGATTCTCGATTTCTTCGAGACTCGCATAATCTCCGGCACCAGAGATGCTTTCCACGACTTCTAAGTTTTTTTTATTGGCGAAAGCTAGAGATTTTTTTCCAATAGTGATAGTGGTAAAGTCTTCGATAGACTGGCCCCGCTCCACGGCCTCTTTAATAAACTCTTCGCCTTTTCGGAGAACTTGAGTATTGAAAGATCCGGTTAAACCTTTGTCGGAGGCAACGAGGATGAGAAGTGTTTTTTTAACTGGGCGAATAGTGAAGAAGGGATGGGTGATCTCGGTGTTTTGAGAGATTTTTTTCAAGAGCTCCAAGGCTTTCCAAGAGTAGGGTCTGGAGCTCATGGCGATTTCTTGCGCGCGACGCATTTTGGTGGTGGAAACAACCTCCATGGCTTTGGTGATCTGACCAACATTTTTGACGGCGCTACGCCGAGCTTTAACGTTTTGAAGAGATTCCATTTAGAAAGATTTTTTAAATTCAGAGATAGCAGTTTTGAGGTGTTCTTCTGTTTCTGGTCCAAGCTCGCTCGTTTTCTGCATTGATTCTAAAACACCTAGCTTAGAGATTTTTTCTAGATATTCTAAGAACTTACCTTCGAATTCCTTAATCCTTGATTTAGGAATATCGTCCAAAAAGCCATTAATTGAAGCGTAGAGAATAGCCGTAGATTTTTCAAAAGAAACTGGTTCTTGATCGGATTGTTTAAGGATCTCGGTCAAAAGTTCTCCGCGTTCTATTTTTTGTTTGGTGTTGGAATCTAGGTCAGAGGCAAATTGAACGAAGGCTTGGAGTTCTCTGAATTGAGCTAGTTCTAGTCGAAGTTTACTTGAAACTTTTTTAATCGCTTTGGTTTGGGCGGCCGAGCCGACTCTTGAGACTGAGAGTCCAACGTTTACTGCTGGTCGAACACCTTGGTAAAAGAGGTTAGACTCTAGATAGATTTGACCATCGGTAATAGAGATAACGTTGGTTGGAACGTAGGCCGAGACGTCGCCTAATTGAGTTTCAATAATGGGAAGCGCAGTTAAAGATCCACTGCCTTTTTCTTTGGAAAGTTTGGCGGCACGTTCAAGGAGGCGAGAGTGGAGAAAGAAAATATCGCCTGGATAGGCTTCGCGACCAGGTGGGCGACGAAGGAGGAGTGACAATTCTCGATAAGCTTGAGCGTGTTTTGAGAGATCATCATAGATAACGAGTGCGTCTTTGCCTTGATCCATGAAATATTCTCCAATGGCGCAACCAGCAAAGGGGGCAAGATACTGCATGGCGGCTGGGGCGGAGGCTGGGGCGGAGACGACGATGGTGTATTCCATTGCTCCAGCATTCTCGAGGGTTTTGATAATTTGAGCGATCTTGGAGTTTTTTTGACCAATGGCTACATAGATGCAAATAACTGGTGGTCGACCCACATCATTTTTTTGATTCAAGATAGCGTCTAGGGCGATAGCGGTTTTTCCAGTTTGGCGATCTCCGATAATTAACTCTCTTTGGCCTCGACCGATCGGGATCATAGCGTCAACAGATTTAATGCCGGTATGGAGGGGGGTTTTTACGGATTCTCGATCAACAACCGAGGGGGCGGGGCGCTCTAAGAAATATTCAGAAATTTTATCGGCTTTTTTAAAAATTGGACCCTTGCCATCTTCTGGTTCGCCCAAGGGATTAACGACTCGGCCGATTAATTCATCGCCGACTTTGATGGAAAGAATTTTTTTGGTTTGACGCACTCGATTACCAACTTGGACTAAGTTGGAATTTCCAAGAATAATGGCTCCGATAGAGGCTTCTTCAAGGTTAGAGGCGAGAGCGGAAATGGTTTCTCCGCCTGTAGTTTCGATGGCAAGAATTTCTTGGCTTAGGGTATTACTGAGTCCAGAGACTTTGGCGATACCGTCACCAACTTCTGTGACCAATCCAACAGTTTCAAATTCTGGAGAATCCTTAAATCCTTCTATTTCTCTTTTTAATTTTTCAATAATTTCGTGAGCCATACTTTTTACGTTTATTTTTTATTAAACATTTTCTTTAATTTTCGAGCGAGCGAATAATCTAGTTCTGATTCTCCGTTTATAGTAATTCTAATTCCAGCCACGAGTTCTTTGTTGACGTTAATTTTTATATTATCCGATTTTTTAAAATTGGCGGTTATTTTTTGCAGATCCGATGCGCTTAATGTGGAGGCGGTTTCGAGGTTGATGTTCTGTCCGCCGTTTTTTTGACTCAAATGATTTTCTAGGGCGGTGATGATCTTCTCGCTGTTAGTTAGATCCCCATTCTTTTTAATAAGGAGAGCGAATTTTTTAATTAAATCAGACTCTTGGGACTTTGGGGTGGTTTCAAGGAGTTCGGCAAAAGTTTGGGCGTAGATTTCTGGTTTGTACTTCATGTTTTTTTCTTGATGTAATCTACGGCTTGAGCAATAAGAGCTTCATCAATCTTTTTGGAATCAAGATTAACGGCTTGAGCAATGGCTGCTCTGATGAGGTCGGAACTCTCTTCGGCTAATTTTTGGAGCGCCTCCTTCTTTTTATTTTCAGTAATTTCTTCACCTTCTTTAACTAGTCGATCGGCCTTCCCCTCGGCTAGATCAATAATATTTTGGGCTTCTCGACTAGCGTTGCTTTCGGCTGATTGAATAATTTGTAAAGCTTCTCGATCGGCTTCGGCTAGTTTTTCGTTTTTGAGGTGATCGATTTCCTTGAGGCGGTGCTCAGCTAATTTGGCTCCCTCTAGGCCAAATTCGATTTTCTTTCTGCGTTCTTCGATTAACCGCATCAAAGGTCGGTAGACTAGAAAACTTAGAACGGTGAGGAGGATAAAAAAATTAACTCCTTGCGCAAGAAGGATCTTCCAATCAATTCCAAGTTGATGAATGAGTTCTGACATTTATTTTAGTTAATCGAAGGCTGGTTCTTTTAAACGAATTTAAGAATAAGGGAGACGACTAAGGCGTAGATAGCGACAGCTTCGGCAAAAGCAATAGCCAAGATCATCGCGGTTTGAATTTTTGGGGCGGCTTCTGGATTTCTTCCGATAGCATCGGCTCCTTTGGATCCAATGATACCAATAGCGATGGCTGGGGCGATGGTGCCAACACCCATAACAATAGCAATAGAGAATAATTTTGCTGCTTCTGTTTCCATGATTTTAATTTTTTTTATTTTTATTTTTTTACGACCTTTTTATCAGTGGCTTTCACGGACTGAAGTGCCAATGAAAACCAGGGTTAACATAGAAAAAATGAAGGCTTGAATTAAGCCTACGAAAACTTCTAGAAATAAGAAGGGGAGCGGGACGATGTAAGGAACCAAGAATCCAATAATAACCAGCAAAATCTCTCCCGCAAAGACGTTCCCAAAGAGACGAAAGGAGAACGAGATGATTTTAACAAACTCCGAGATAAATTCAAGAATTCCAGCAAAAGAGAGAAAGGGATTTCCGAGGTGGAAGAATTTGGCGAGATGCTTTTTAAAACCGATGGCGAGGATGCCTAGAATGTTAACACTTGAAACAGAGATGAGGGCGAGGATAAGAGTGAAGTTGAGGTCGCTCGCGGGAGACCGAAAGAGGGGGATGTGGATCAGCTCTCCACCGTGTTCGGCGGCAATTTTGATTGATCCAACAAAAGGGAAGAGTCCTAGCCAATTGGAAGTAAGAACAAAAAGGAAAATAGTGGCGACAATAGGGAGGTATTTTTCAGAAAGTTTTCTTTCTCCGAAAACCGTATCCATAATTTTTAAAGCTTGCTCGATTAGAAGCTCAAAAATACTTTGAACTT